>JADZAA010000062.1 GCA_020852855.1 Bacteroidota bacterium | reverse complement strand
CACACTCGCTGAGCTCGGCTTTAATCTGCTCTGAGGTGTAACCTTTTATTACTAGTACTTTTGCCATAGTTTTTTTAAGTAAATGCAACCCTGTTTTGTGTGAATATTTAACGGTAACTATGTAAATTGAATAACGCTTATTTTGCACTTTGCTCTATCCAAGAACAAACCCAAATCGTCCAGGAAATAGAAAGCCGCCTATCCGTCTGCGACAACATGGAGCAAAGCATAAACGAGAGCATAGAAAAAGCCGAAGCCCTTCGCCAAAGCATTTTGAAAAAAGCCTTTGAAGGCAAGCTGCTCAGCGAGGCAGAAATAGAACAATGCAAAGCCGCAGCAGACTACGAACCAGCCGGTGAGTTGCTCAAAAAAATACAAGCCGAGAAATTGGCTAAAGAACAAGAGAAGAAGAAACTAATCATTAAAAAGAAAAGCAAGCAATAAGATGTCAGATAAATTTCAAAATAAATATCGCATTGCTTCTGCTCGGTTACAAACATGGGATTACCGCTGGGCAGGTTCGTATTTCATTACCATTTGCACCCAAAATCGGGAACATTTTTTTGGGGAAATAATCAATGGCAAAATGCAATTATCTGCCGTAGGTATTATTGCGGATATATTATGGCATGAAATAAAAAACCATGCAAAAAACATTGAATTAGGCGAATTTGTGGTAATGCCCAATCATATACACGGGATTTTGATTTTGAACGGAAATGATGATAATGAAAACGGCAATACGAACGTACAGACAGGGCATGCCCTGTCTCAACTATCTCAACCCACCCCCGAATCCCCCGTACAGACAGGGCATGCCCTGTCTCAACTATCTCAACCCACTCCCGAATCCCCCGTACAGACAGGGCATGCCCTGTCTCAACTATCTCAACCCACCCCCGACCCAACAAACAGATTTCAAAATATCGGCAAAAATTCTATATCATCTATCATTGGTGGATACAAATCGGCTGTTAGCAAACATTCCCACCGATTGGGTTATAAATTTGAATGGCAAACCCGTTTCCACGACCATATCATTAGAGATGAAAAATCTTTTCATACCATTTCCCAATACATTATCAACAACCCATTAAAATGGGACAAAGACAAATTTTACAAATAAACAGAAAAATATCAATATGTCAGAAAGTGCAATCGTATCAAAAGTGTGGAATTTCGCCAACGTCCTTCGTGATGATGGCGTGGGTTATGGTGATTATTTAGAGCAAATCACCTATTTGCTTTTCCTTAAAATGGCAGATGAATTCAACAAACCGCCATACAGCAAAGGATTAAAATTCCCTAAACTCAAAAACGCCCAAGGCGAAGAAGACCCCAAAGGCGAAACCTGTGACTGGCAAACGCTATCTCAAAAACGTGGCTTGGAGTTGGAAACATTCTATAACCAAATGCTTCGCAGTTTGGGTAGCGAAAAAGGGACATTGGGACAGATTTTCGTAAAGAGCCAAAACAAAATACAAGACCCCTCCAAACTCTTAAAAATCATTGATATGATTGACAAAGAGCAATGGAGCCTGATGGGAACCGACATAAAGGGGAAAATCTACGAAGGTCTGCTGGAGAAAAATGCCGAAGACACCAAAAGCGGTACAGGGCAATATTTTACGCCACGTTCATTAATCAAAACAATGGTGACTTGTGTTCGCCCTAAACCAATGCGAACCATTAACGACCCTGCTTGCGGTACAGGTGGTTTCTTTTTGGCAGCTTATGATTTTATCAAAGCACAGGAATTAGATAAAGAGGAAAAAGAGTTTTTGAAAAACAAAACCTTTTACGGAAACGAAATTGTAGCCAACACCCGCAGAATGTGTTTGATGAATATGTTTCTGCACAACATTGGCGAAATAGATGGCAAACCATTGATTTCTTCGGCAGATGCCCTGATTTCAGACAACGGTCAGCGTTTTGATTATGTACTTGCCAATCCGCCTTTTGGTAAAAAAAGCAGTATGACCATTACCAACGAAGAAAGCAAACAAGAAAAGCAAGACTACATTATCAATCGTCAGGACTTTGTGGCAACCACCGCCAACAAACAACTGAACTTTTTGCAACACATAAAAACGCTGCTCAAACTCACAGGCGAAGCAGCCGTAGTATTGCCCGATAATGTGTTGTTTGAAGGCGGAGCAGGTGAAACCGTGCGTAAAGAATTATTGAAAACGACCGAGCTGCACACCATTTTACGCTTGCCGACAGGGATATTTTATGCTCAAGGCGTAAAAGCAAATGTGTTGTTTTTCGACAACAAACCTGCTTCCAAAGACCCTTGGACAAAAGAAGTCTGGATTTACGATTACCGCAGCAACATAAGCCACACGCTCAAGAAAAACCCGATGACTTCGGAGCATTTGAAAGACTTTGTAAAATGCTATAATCCTGAAAACCGAAACAAACGAGTAGAAACTTGGAGCGAAGAAAATCCTGAAGGTCGTTGGAGAAAATTCACCTATCAAGAAATCATTGAGCGTGACAAAACCAACTTGGATATGTTTTGGATTAAAGACAAAAGCCTCACAGACTTAGACAATTTGCCCGACCCTGATGTTTTGGCAAATGAAATTATAGAAAACATTGAGGCAGGACTAAACAGTTTTAAAGAAATAATGGAAACCATAAACGGAGACGAATAGCCAACGCAGTAGTCAAGCACATTTGCAGCTTGCACAAGCCCACGCTACAACACAAGCTTGGCAAAGAGTGTGGCTGTACAACCGCACCCCAAGAACGACCGACAACCCAACATGCGATAAAGAACACCGAACCGGTAACAAGCGGTTCTACACAAGGCTGGGATTATGACTGCCGAAAAGTCCGGTCGGTCATTCAAGCGTTCACGCCTGCATGAACATTTATGTCCAACTGCCCTGCGCCAAGCCACCAAAACGTTAAGGCCGCAGACTTAATGTGTCGCACGGCCTTAATAGATTTTTCAGAGTGGTATATTACCGTGTTTTTTCCAAGGGTTTTCGTCACGCTTAGTTTCGAGTATATGCAAAGCACGAATCAGGCGGCAACGTGTTTCGCGAGGGTAAATAACATCGTCAATATAGCCGCGCTCGGCGGCTTCATAGGGATTACAAAATTGTTCATTATACTCGGCTTCAAGTTCTGCGGCGCGAATTTCAGGATTAGCGGCAGACTTAATTTCTTTATTAAAAAGAATTTCAACGGCACCTTTTGCACCCATAACGGCAATTTCGGCAGTTGGCCAGGCAATATTGTAATCGCCGCGTATATGTTTGGAGTTCATCACGTCGTAAGCACCGCCGTAAGCCTTGCGTGTGATAACGGTCATTTTCGGTACGGTAGCCTCGCAAAAAGCGTAGAGAAGTTTTGCACCGTGTCGAATAATACCGCGCCATTCTTGGTCTGAACCGGGAAGAAATCCGGGCACATCTTCAAAAACTGCAAGCGGGATATTGAAGCAATCGCAAAAACGAACAAAACGCGCACCCTTTACACTTGCGTTTATGTCCAAAACGCCCGCCATAGAAGCCGGTTGATTTGCTACAACGCCAACTGAACGTCCGTCAAGCGTTATGAAACCGACGATAATATTGGGTGCATAATCGGCGTGAACCTCAAGGAAATCGCCTTCATCGGCAATTTCGCGTATAACTTCCCGAATATCGTAAGGCTTGTTTGGATTAGACGGAACGATGGTGTCCAAACGCTCGCACAGCCGGTCAGGTCGGTCGGCAGTTGGAATTTTCGGTGCCGCAGAGCGATTATTCGAAGGCAGAAAAGTCGTCATTTTTCTGATTTTGCGCAGGCAATCTATTTCGTTTTCGCAAGCGAAATGAGCAACGCCCGAGCGCGACGCATGAGAGTTCGCGCCGCCTAATTCCTCGAATGTAATTTCTTCGTGCGTAACGGTTTTGACGACGTTTGGGCCTGTTACGAACATGTGCGACGTATTTTTTACCATGAATATAAAATCCGTAATGGCCGGCGAATAAACCGCTCCGCCTGCACAAGGGCCGAGAATTGCGGATATTTGCGGCACAACACCGCTTGCCAGCGTATTTCGCAGGAAAATATCGGCATATCCGCCAAGCGAAACAACACCTTCCTGAATACGTGCGCCGCCCGAATCGTTCAGCCCTATTACCGGTGCGCCTATTTTCACGGCCAAGTCCATGATTTTACATATTTTCTCGGCGTAAACTTCCGATAACGAGCCGCCGAAAACCGTGAAATCTTG
Source organism: Bacteroidota bacterium (assembly GCA_020852855.1). Taxonomy (GTDB): domain Bacteria; phylum Bacteroidota; class Ignavibacteria; order Kapaibacteriales; family UBA961; genus JADZAA01. The sequence goes on along the minus strand of JADZAA010000062.1, from coordinate 44,699 downwards.
TGAAAAAACACATACTGTTCTTCCGTGAATTTTTCCTGTTCCGGTAATAACGCCGTCGCCTAACGGACGATTTTTTTCCAATCCGAAGCGATTTGAGCGATGCCGCGCAAACATATCGGTTTCCTCGAACGAGCCTTCGTCCAATAGTAAATCGAGTCGTTCGCGTGCAGTCAGTTTCCCTTTGCGATGCTGGTCGGCAATACGTTTTTCGCCGCCGCCAAGCAATGCCTCGCGACGCAACCTTTCTAATTGCTCTATGCGTGAAGTCATAAAATTCCGAAAATTTACAGATGAGTTTTTATTTGTATTTTTTGTAATTAAAGCCTCGCTTAAAGCAATAATTATGCTATGGGCGATTTGCCGAGTCTGCGCTTTAAATCTGTAACCGCAGTCATCAGTTCACGGTCATTTTCGAACAGCGAAGGCCTGATTCTTATGGCACGCCGGCGGTTAGACATTTTAATTTTGATTATGCGATAACGTGCAAGCCGCGAGCGTCCGCCGCGTCCGAAAGCGATGCGGGTAATTTCACTGTACGGCAGCCGTTTCTCGCGTAAATGATTGCGCACTATTAAGCAATCGGAAGTGATAACAATAACGGGGCGCATATACCGACGAATGCATAAAGCGACAGCCGAAATCAGTACGAAGCCGAACAGAAGCATTACGATAGGATCGTATATCGCCAGAGAAACCCTGCCGGCTTCGATAACGCCTTTCAGCAGTGAATACATCACCAGCGCAACGGCATATACGGCGGTAGACTGCCAATAAATATCTAATCGTCCGCGAAATTCGCGCACCGTCGCCACGTCGGGCAAAGATTGACGCTTCATATCTATGTTTTTTCTAAATTTAACATTAAACGCAATCGCTAATCATAGCCAAAAATTCTTCGGCCGCAAGTCGGGCGGCATTCGGTCGGGCAAGTCGGGCAGCTGCGGCAGTCATAGCCGTAAGTTTTGTTTTGTTATTGATGAAATCGTAAAGCAAAGGCATTAAACGTGCATCAATATCTGCGTTAGACACCATTAATCCGGCTTCTGCCGTTTCCATTGCACGTGCATTGAAATATTGTTCGTTGTTTGATGCCGACGGCAGCGGTACAAGTATGGCGGGTTTGCCGACATTGCCAAGCTCGGCTACCGTTCCTCCGCCTGCACGACACACAACTAAATCGGCCGCCGAATAAGAAGCGGCCATATCATCTATAAAATTGAAAGCAACAACGTTTCGGGGTAGTTTATCGGGCGGAGTGTAATTGGATCCGGTTTGCCATATAATTTGAATTTCCGTACCGGTAATTTGCGGCAAAGCTCTTTCAACTGCCGTATTTAACGCTTTTGCACCCAAACTTCCGCCGAAAACAAAAACCGTAAAAACATCGGGCTTGAGACCAAGGCTCAAACGCACACTTTTTTGTTCCGGTATAGAAAGCGATAGAGATTGGCGCGTCGGATTTCCCGTAACAACTGTTTTTCTTTGAATTTCCGGCGAAAAATACTCTTTTGATTCCTCAAATGCCGCAATAATTTTTGTTGCTTTCTTGGCGAGCAGGCGATTAGTTTTGCCCGGCCTAACATTAGGCTCTATCAGCATAACGGGAATATTCCGCTTGAAAGCCGCCCGTGCTGCCGGAAAACTTATATATGTGCCGCCGCAAATCATTCCGGCCGGGCACTGACGCTTTAACAGCGAGCCGACTATTTGCTCGGAACGAAATATACGCCACGGCAAAGCAAGCGTGGAACTATGCATTAAACCTTTGAAGCCCGTTACGGGAATCGGCGTGAAGCCGTAACCCAAAGACGGAACTATGCGTGACTCGATGCGCACGGAACTGCCGACAAATTCAGCGGAAAACCCGCTGCCGACAAGTTGCGCAAGCTGTTCTACAACTGCAACTGCGGGAAATAAGTCGCCGCCTGTTCCGCCGGCTGAAACAACTACGTTCATTGAAAACTTATGGCACGATTGTTGAGGCTTGTAATTTGGGTTTTTGCAGCAAAATCCACACGAAAGCCGCGGTAAGCCGCTCTATGTTAACTTAAAGTTAAGCTAACTTAAAAAAAATAGCAAGTACAACGGCAAAATTACCCAAACTTTTCGTAAGTTAGTTTTCAACAAACCGAATCTTCACTGGGGGAAAACATGAAGGCTTTGATTTTAGCCACAATATTTATGGGAACGGTTGCGGCAAATGCGCAACAACCGGCAATTCGTCCGCTGTTGCAAGCGGCAGCAATGGGAAAAACCGAAGAAATACGTAAGAAATTACCCGATTTACTCGCCGAATACCCCGACGACGCAGGTGTTCAATATCTGCACGCTTCAATTATAGAAGACGCGGCAAAAGCAGTGCCGCTGTTCGAGAAAATCGTAAAAAATTATCCGAACAGCGAATGGGCCGACGATGCAGAATGGCGCGTGGTTCAATACTATGCAATGAAAAGAGACACCGTTCGTGCGCGAACGGAACTGACCTCTTTCCGTACAAAATATCCGCAATCTGAATTTTTACTTGCCGCTGCCGACGCGGTCAAGTTCTCCGTAGGATTGTCGGCGCATGCCGATAAACAAACGCCTACAGCCAAAGAAACTGCCGTAGCCGGTGCCGGCACAGCCAAATCTTCCGCAAAAAACACTCCCGCAGCAATAGCAACAAAAGCTAAGGTTGCCGCAAGCGATAAGAAAATTGTAAATAAGAGCTTGGCAAGTGTTGCAAAAAATACTACCGCCAAAGCAGATGCAGTAGTAGCAAATGCCCCGAAAACAACTGTAAAAACTGCCGCAAAGGATAAAAAAGAAGTAACTGTGGCGGTGCAATCGGGCAGCAAATCAAAATCTGACGATAAGAGCATTGCAACGAATGCCCGGAAAGCGACGACCAATCCTGTCCTTGAAAAAGCGCAGTCGCCTGTCGGAGCCTTTCCCGCAGCCGCACCGTCCGAGAAAACTAATCCCGATGAAATAGAGGCGGCTACATTCGAAAAAGAAGATAATGAGACAACATTCAGCTTGCAAGTTGGCAGCTACGCAACCAAAGAGCAAGCCGAAAACGAGGTTAAGAATTTTCACAACAAGCGTCTTCGCGCTTCTGTTGAAGAAAAAAACGTACAAGGAACTACTAAGTACGCTGTGTTTATAGGAGAGTACGCAAGCCGTTCCGATGCAGAAAAAGCCCGAGTTATTGTCGAGAAACAATGTGCTTGCAGGCCGTTTATCGTAACCCGCTAATGCGTCTGTAAATCAGTGAATAATTACGTGGGGGCTGTTCCGCAATGCGGATTCAGCCTCTTTTTTTTTGTGTGTGGGGCTTTGTATTGTAAAGTTTGCCGCATAGCGGCGTTCTACCGTTCGTTTTTTGCATTGGCAACGGCCGATTCTCTATGCCTGAATATTTTGAAATGCGGCGTTTTTACGGTAATTTGCAATTATGAGCGAAGTAAAAACTAACGATAGCGAAGATTTCCTGCGGTCAACGGCTGAAGATGCCGTTACGGTTCGCCGTATTCTCGACGGTGACAACAATGCTTTTCAGGCTCTTGAAAAAAAATATCGCCGTTTGATAACGTCGCTCATACGGAAAATGATCCGCAACGACAGTGACGTGGCAGACCTTGTGCAGGAATCATTTATCAAGGCCTACGTCGGATTGTCGTCCTATCAGCCCGAGTTTCCTTTTTCGGCTTGGCTTTACCGCATCGCTTCCAATACTTGCATAGACTTTTTGCGCAAACGTCGAGTGCAAACCATCTCGATAGATGCGCCTATTACGGCCGACGACGGCGATATGCATATAGAAATTCCCGATACTTCCTATTTGGCCGACACACATATTTATGCGGACGAGCGCAAGCAATTACTACGTCAAGCACTCGAGAGCCTGCCTGAAAAATACCTTCGCGTTATGAAAATGCGCCATGAGGAAGAATTGGAGTATCAAGATATAGCCGATAGGCTTGAAGTACCGATCGGAACGGTTAAGGCATTGATTTTTCGAGCGCGGAAACGTATGTATGAAGCGTTAAAACAATATTCCGCGCATTTTGAGGAATGAAAATCCCGCCGTTTCTTCGTTTACGCCTACCTAAGCGTATGATATCAAGCGGCTTACTATTGCGTTTGGCAATAGTCGGCGTATTGTGTTTAATCGTATTTTTTCTTGGTTTTGCTCTACTAAATCGCCTGCTGATTTCGCCGCCGGTTAATCCGGAAGTGCCGGAGAATTTGCGTCGTACTGCCTCTGAAAACATTATACAAATCACCGTGCTAAATGCTTCGGGCAGTCGCGGCGCAGCCAGAACCGTAACGGATTATCTTCGGGCGCGAGGCTTTGACGTTGTAGAAATCGGTAATTACGACACAATACTTACCCGTTCGGTAATAATAGACCGCGTGGGCGATTCTATTTCTACGGCGCGGGTGGCTTATGCTCTCGGCATTGCGGACTCTATGCGGCAACTAGATATAGATTCTACGCTTTATTTGCGTTGCGTAGCGGTAATAGGCAAAGATTATCCTAAGTTAAAGCCGTTCCGTTAGTTGAAAAACCTGCAAGTATCCGGCTCGCCTCTGTTTATGAGGCGAACCGGGCGTTTCTAAGCAAGTTCAGATATAATCTTCAATCGGTGGGCAAGCGCATACCAAAGAGCGGTCGCCATACGTATTATTGACGCGCCCTACCGATGGCCAGAATTTGCGCTCGCTTACCCAATGCAACGGAAATGCGGCTTGCTTGCGCGAATAGCCATGATTCCAATCGTCTGCTGCAATTATAGCGGCAGTATGAGGAGCGTTTTTCAACGGATTATCCTCGCGGCTTACTGTTCCGTTTTCCACCTCTGCAATCTCTTTGCGAATGGCTGTCATAGCCTCGCAGAACCTGTCGAGCTCTTCGAGTGATTCACTTTCCGTAGGTTCTATCATAAGTGTTCCCGGCACTGGGAATGACACCGTAGGCGCGTGAAAACCGTAATCCATAAGGCGTTTGGCAATATCTTCCACCTCAATGCCGGCGGTTTGTTTGAAATGGCGCATATCGGCAATCATTTCATGTGCAACGTATCCGCCCGCACCTGTGTATAGAATCGGGAAATACGGTTCGAGCCGCGCTTTTAGGTAATTTGCGTTGAGAATCGCATATTTTGTTGCATCGGTCAGCCCGCGGCCGCCCAGCATGGCGATATAAGCGTAAGAAATCAGAATAATGGATGCACTGCCCCAAGGCGCGGCCGAAACGGCAGAAATAGCCTTGTCGCCGCCTACTTCAATTATCGGATGCCCGGGTAAAAATGGTGACAGATGCGCCGCAACACAAATCGGCCCCATGCCCGGGCCGCCGCCGCCGTGAGGTATACTGAAAGTTTTATGCAGATTAAGATGGCAGACATCAGCTCCTATTTGGCGCGGGCTTGTAAGCCCGACTTGAGCATTCATATTGGCACCGTCCATATAGACTTGTCCGCCGCATTTATGAATAATCCCGCATATTTCTATTACGCTTTCTTCGAATACTCCGTGCGTAGATGGGTACGTTATCATCAATGCCGCGAGTTCGGAGGAATATTGCTCGGCTTTTGTACGCAAGTCTTCCACGTCAATATTGCCCATTGAGTCGCATTTTACCACAACCACTTTCATTCCGGCCATAACTGCACTTGCGGGATTTGTTCCATGCGCCGACTGCGGAATAAGTGCAACGTTTCTATGCCCGTCGCCGCGACTTTGATGATAAGCACTAATTACCAACAGTCCGGCGTATTCGCCCTGTGCGCCTGCATTAGGCTGAAGTGAAGCTGCGTCGAAGCCCGTAATTTCGCATAGCCAACGCTCAAATTCATCGAAAATGCGCATATAACCTGCGGCTTGCCCGCGCGGTGCAAATGGATGCAAACCTCCGAATTCTCTCCAAGTTATGGGAATCATCTCGGCTGTGGCATTAAGTTTCATAGTGCAACTGCCAAGCGGAATCATCGAGTGTGCCAATGACAAATCTTTGTTTTCGAGCCGCTTCATATAGCGCAACATTTCATGCTCGGAATGATAGCGGTTAAACGTAGGATGTGTCAAATATGCACTTTTACGTTGTGCAAATTCGGGAACGGATTCACAGATGTTTTTGCCGAGTTCTGCTGCCGACGGTGCCGCTGTTCGCGATGCGGATTCGCCCGCAAAAAGATTGAGCAATGTTTGAACGTCGGCTATAGTTGTCGTTTCATCGAGCGAAATTCCTATTTTTCCGGAAGAGTCATAGCGCAGATTTATACCGGCATTTTCGGCTGACTTTCGCAATGTCGTTTGTAAAGTGCCGTTTGGCAATTCAATAGTCAAAGTATCGAAAAAATTTGCATTGGTACCGTAGCCGATTATTTCCAAACCCTTTGCCAAAACGCAAGTAAGAGCATTTATTTTTTCGGCAATTTTACGCAATCCTTTCGGCCCGTGATAGACAGTATACATAGCCGCTATATTGGCCAGCAAAGCCTGCGCCGTGCAAATATTGCTTGTGGCTTTTTCGCGTTTAATATGCTGTTCGCGAGTCTGCAATGCCATACGGTAGGCGGTATTTCCGGCGGCATCTATGGAAACGCCGATAATACGGCCGGGCATTTGACGCTTATACTCGTCGCGAGCGGCAAAAAATGCCGCATGAGGTCCGCCGTAGCCCATAGGAACACCGAAACGCTGTGCCGAGCCGAAAGCGACATCTGCGCCGAATTCTCCCGGGGGCGTAAGCATTGTAAGTGCGAGCAAATCGGTTGCAACGGCAGTTAAGCAATGATGTGCTTTAGCTTTAGCGCAGAACGCGCGATAATCTTCAATTGAACCGTCGGCATCGGGATATTGTACGATTGCGCCGAAGAATGAAGCGTCGGGCGAAAATTCTTTATGATTGCCGATAACGAGTTCTACGCCGATAGGTGCGCAACGTGTTTTCAAAGCATCGAGTGTTTGCGGGAATAATTTATCTGATGCAAAAAGCTTGTGTGCGCCGGTTTTGGCTACGGCGTGAAACAGGTGCATAGCCTCGGCCGCAGCCGTCGCTTCGTCGAGCAACGAAGCATTTGCAACAGGCAATCCCGTAAGGTCTATAACCATTGTTTGATAGTTCAACAGCGACTCCAATCGTCCTTGTGCAATTTCCGCTTGATATGGAGTATACTGAGTGTACCAGCCCGGATTTTCAAGTAGATTTCGTAAAATCACCGCAGGTGTCAGTGTATCGTAATATCCGGTTCCGATATACGATTTGAATATGCAGTTTTCGGAAGCGATACTTCGTAAATTGGTCAGAAATTCAGGCTCCGTCTGAGGTTCGCATACTTCTATAGACTTTGTCAGTCGAATGGCGGCCGGTACTGTTAGGTCTATCAGCGCATCCACCGAATCAATGCCGATAACTTTTAGCATACGCTCTGTTTCTTTGGAATTGGGGCCGATATGTCTGTTCCGGAAACTATCGGCGGCGGTAAGTCGCTCGTTCATATTTGCTTCTGTTTTTGATACAAATTGCTGAAATTTTTCTCAAAATTACGGGAAAAAATCGAGTGTGGATTATGCGTCGCCGCTATGTGCAGCAATGTTCGTCTGTGTGCGAAGTCAAAGGCAGAGAAAAAGCCGCGGCTGCGGGCTTATGGTGTATGTCGGCACTCGGCTCGCCTAAATTACGAAGATGTCGAAATATCTTTGTGTTTATTCTTTCCAATCGCCAAAGCATAATATCTGATGATCCCGGCCAAGCAATGCAGAAATGACAGACTTGAACTTAAAGGTTCAATGGAGCGATATACATGAATTTGCGGCTGATGCAATCGTTTTTTTTTGTGTAATTCCCGTATGTCGGGCTGGAAGAATCTCATGCCTGCGTATAGAAAATTTCGGTGCCGTACACGGCAGTTGCGTATAAAATATAGTGCAAACTATGACATTTGTCATATTTTGGGTTGTTATCTAATTGGATTTTTGCCAAGAAAAGTAAATGCGCTAATGAAAAGCGGCTGAAAATAAATTTAATGCTATGCTTAATCTTATGAAAAAGAGATTACTTTCCCGAATCATTGTATTTGCTCTGCTTGTCGGCTCGTTTGCAGCGATAAAAGTTGTAGCACAAGACGCGGAAAATGCTGCACCTCAAGGTGATAGTACTGCAACGGTTGCAGATCCGGCCGCCGAAGAGTCGGTATCGGAAACACCGGCTGAAGAGCCGGCGGCTCCGGCACTTGTCGGCGATGCGGCACGGGGAAAAGATTTGTTTGTGGGGAATATCAGCTTTACCAATGGCGGGCCTACTTGCAATTCTTGTCATAATGTTAATATGGCCGGTGTAATAACCGGCGGAGCTTTGGCACTGGACTTAACGCAGGCACATTCAAGATTGGACAGAGCAGGCATAGAAGGAGTAATTTCCGGACTGCCGTATCCGCAGATGCGTCAATCTTACGAGCCGCGCCCGGTTACCGAGCAGGAAATAGCCGATATAGCGGCATTTCTTGAAGAAGCGGACAAGCAAGCCGCAGCGAACAGTACTGCCAGTATCGGAGGTGTTATGCTTGGCGGCGGAATAGTCGGTGCCGTTGTTTTGCTGATTTTAATCTCGCTGTTCTGGATTAAAAGAAAAAAACGCGCCGTCAATTACTCGATATACAAAAGACAGATAAAATCCACATAAACTATTAACTCAAAAAGACAAGTAACATGAGTTGGATTGAAGATATCATATCGCCCAAAACTCGTCAATGGGAAGAGTTCTACCGCAATCGTTTCCAACATGACAGAATTGTCCGCAGCACGCACGGAGTAAACTGCACCGGTGGTTGCTCGTGGCAAATTCATGTTAAGGAAGGAATAGTTGTGTGGGAAACGCAACAACTTGACTATCCTTTGCTTGAAAACTCCCTGCCGCCTTACGAGCCTCGCGGCTGTCAGCGCGGAATATCATACTCTTGGTATTTATATAGCCCGTTAAGGATAAAATATCCTTTGATACGCGGAAAATTATTGGATATTTTCCGTGAAGAAAAAGAGAAAGCCGGCGGAAATCCGGTTATAGCTTGGGAAAATATTCAAAATGACAAGGAAAAACGCGCAAGGTATCAGAAAGCACGCGGCAAAGGGGGTTTCAGAAGAGCGTCTTGGGACGAAATTTTGGAACTAATCGCTGCGGCTAATATTTATACTGCCAAGAAGCACGGTCCTGACCGTGTAGCAGGATTTTCTCCGATACCGGCGATGTCTATGATAAGCTACGCTGCCGGTGCGCGCTTCCTGCAATTATTCGGCGGCTTTAATTTGAGTTTCTACGATTGGTATTGCGACCTTCCCACGCATTTCCCCGAAATGTGGGGTGAACAAACCGACGTATGCGAAAGTGCAGATTGGTACAACTCGAAATTTATCGCGGATATGGGTGCTTGCCTGAATATGACAAGAACGCCCGATTGCCATTTCTTTGCGGAATCGCGTCATAACGGCACAAAAGCCGTGGTATTTTCTCCCGATTTCAGCCAAGTATGCAAATACGCCGACCAATGGGTGCCTGTGCATCCCGGGTCGGACAATGCTTTTTGGATGGCGGTAACTCATGTGATTTTGAAAGAGTTCCATCATAACAAGGAAACGCCTTACTTTATTGATTACGTAAAGCAATACACGGACAGCCCGTTCTTGATACATTTGGATAAAGAGGGCGACCATTACGTTCCGGGACGGCTTGTAAGAGCGGGTGAAATTTCCAAATGGAAAGATATTGAGAACAGCGAGTGGAAATTCCTGAATATTGATGATAAAACAGGCGAATTAGTTGTGCCGAAAGGCGCAATGGGGCATAGATGGGAGAAAAACGGCGGAAAATGGAACATGAAGCTGGAATGTAGCGAAAGCGAAATGGCGTTCGACCCCGTTCTGACTACTATTAAAAATAATGACGGCGTACTTCAAACCGAGTTCGTAGAGTTCGGATTGGATAAAAAATATAGCCGAGGAGTTCCCGTAAAATACATAGACACGGAGAACGGAAAAGTTCCGGTTGCGACTATTTACGATGTGCTGATGGCACAATACGGCGTAGACAGAGGTCTCGAAGGGCAATATCCCAAAGACTATACGGATAAAGACGCTTCATACACACCGGCTTGGCAGGAAATATTCACCGGAATAGACTCGAAAACGGTTCTCCAATTCGCTCGCGAGTGGGCAAATACAGCCGATATAACCAAAGGAAAATGTATGGTTATTATCGGAGCCGGAATCAATCATTGGTATCATGCCAACTTAATTTACCGTTCTGCGGCAATGGCATTGGCTTTGACCGGTTGCGTAGGCAAAAACGGCGGAGGATTAAATCACTATGTAGGTCAGGAAAAACTCGCACCCGTTGATTCATGGGGCGGTGTTACTTTCGCCAAAGATTGGGTACCTACGGCAAGATTGCAACAAGCCCCGCTTTGGCATTACATCAACACTTGCCAATATCGTTACGATGGACGGCACTCGCATTACAACGCCGTTCCCGATAATGACTTAACCAGAAAACACACTGCCGATAGCATCTTTATGTCCGTAAGGAACGGGTGGATGCCGTATTATCCGCAGTTTAACAAAAACCCGTTGAATTTGGTTAAAGACGCAGAAAAAAGCGGTGCGAAATCGAATGACGATATTGTGAATTACACGGTAGAGCAACTGAAAAACAGGAAATTGCAGTTTGCCATTAATGACCCTGATGCCGAAGAAAACTTCCCGCGTCTTTGGTATATCTGGCGCGGAAACGCCATACACGGCAGTATGAAGGGAACTGAATACGCGCTAAAGCATTATTTGGGAACGCAGAACAACGTAATCTCGAAAGATTCCGACGAGCGTACCGAAGAAATTGTGTGGCACGAAATAGCTCCTGAAGGAAAATTAGACCTTATAGTCGACCTTAACTTCAGAATGGACTCCTCGGCACTTTATTCGGACATAGTATTGCCGGCCGCTTCTTGGTATGAAAAGGCAGACATGAACAGTACGGATATGCACTCGTTCATTCATCCGCTTGGTCAGGCTATTGCGCCTGTTTGGGAGTCGAAAACGGATTGGGATATTTTCAAAAATATCGCCAAAGCAACCAGCGAAATGGCAAAACGATATTTTTCAGAGCCGATGAAAGATATTATCATGACACCGTTATCGCACGATTCGGCAGACGAAATAACTCAGCCTAAAATTAAGGATTGGTATAAGGGCGAATGTGAGCCGATACCAGGCAAAACAATGCCTAAGTTCACGGTTGTTACAAGAGATTATACAAAACTCTACGAGCAGTTTATTACTCTTGGCGAAGGTATCAGGGAAAAGGGGCTTGGCGCACACGGCAATCACTATTTCTGCAAGGAAGAATACGACGATATGTGTGCGTCGAATCATTTTCCCAAGAGAAAATACGAAGGCAAGACATTGCCGTCAATCCAAGAAGACGAATGGGTATGCAATGCTATCCTGAATCTTTCGACATTGACAAACGGCAAGTTGAATTATGAAGCCTATCAAAATATGGAAAAGAAAACGGGGCTTCAATTGGCTGATTTGGGCGAAGGCAGCAAAGACGTAAGATTGCGCTATCAAGACCTGCTGGCACAGCCGAGAAGGTATAACACGTCGCCGCTATGGTCGGGCTTGATGAACGACGGACGCGCTTATTCCGCTTATACTTACAATGTGGAAAGATTGGTGCCGTGGAGAACCTTGACCGGAAGGCAGCATTTCTATCTTGACCATGAATTGTACATTGCCCACGGCGAGCATTTGCCTACATACAAGCCTGCGCCGCGCCCGGAAGTCTATGGCGATTTGCGCGAAACTTGGAAAAGCGGCAAAGCATTGGCTCTGAACTACTTGACGCCGCACGGCAAATGGCACATACACTCTACGTATATGGAAAACATAAGAATGCTTACGCTTTCACGCGGAATTGAGCCGTGCTGGTTAAGCGAAAAAGACGCGGAAACATTGGGCATAAAAGACAATGATTGGGTTGAAGTGCATAATGACCACGGCGTATATGTAACAAGAGCCTGCGTCAGTTCGAGAATTGCACCGGGAAGTTGCATAGTTTATCACGTACCCGAGCGGACCGTCGGCATCCCAAAATCGCAATTGCGAGGCAATAAGAGGGGCGGCGGACATAACAGCGTTACCAGAACCCACCTTAAGCCTAATTACTTAAGCGGCGGATATGGCCAATTCTCATATCATTTCAATTATTGGGGACCTATCGCTCCTCAACGCGACACTCACGTAATTGTGAAGAAAATGGAAAAATTAGTTTGGTAATAATACAAAAACAACTATGGATGTTCGCTCGCAAGTCTCGATGGTTTTCCACCTCGATAAATGTATCGGGTGCCATACATGCTCGGTAGCATGCAAAAATATATGGACAGACCGCAAAGGGGCTGAATATATGTGGTGGAATAACGTGGAAACAAAGCCCGGCACCGGCTATCCGACAAAATGGGAAGACCAGGGAATTTACAAAGGTGGCTGGGAAAAAAGAAACGGGAAAGTTACGCTGAAAGGTGCCGGCAAAAGACGCGGATTGACCAATATTTTCTACAATCCCAACTTGCCTGTAATAGATGACTATTACGAACCTTTTACATATAAATACCTTGATTTAATCGAAGCACCGGAAAGCGACGACCAGCCTACGGCGCGCCCGGTTTCGTTGATAACAGGCGATCCGATTGATATTAAAATGGGTCCGAATTGGGACGATGATCTAAGCGGGTCGCCGGATTTTGCCAGAAACGACCCTAACTTTCAGAATCTTTCCGAAACGGAACAGGAAGTAATGTTCCAACTCGAAAAAATGGCATTTTTCTACTTGCCGCGTATATGCAATCATTGCTTGAATCCTGCTTGCGTTGCGTCGTGTCCGTCGGGTGCGATTTACAAAAGAGGCGAGGACGGCGTTGTCCTGATAAATCAAGACGTATGCCGCGCATGGAGAATGTGCGTTACAGCCTGCCCGTATAAAAAATCGTACTATAATTGGCACACAGGAAAATCGGAAAAATGTATTCTTTGCTTCCCAAGAATTGAAGCCGGCCTTGCGCCCGCTTGTATGCACTCCTGCGTAGGGCGGATTCGGTATTTGGGAGTATTGCTTTACGATGCTTCCAAAATTGAAAGTGCCATACACGATGACGACTCCAACCTGATAAACAGACATCTTGACCTTATTTTGGACCCGTTCGACGAAGAAGTTATCAGAGAGGCCAAAAAGAACGGCGTAGCTGATTCGACTATTCACGCAGCTCAAAATTCACCTGTTTACAAATACGTAAAAGAGTGGAATTTAGCTTTGCCTTTGCACCCCGAGTTCAGAACATTGCCGATGCTTTTCTATGTTCCGCCGCTTCTTCCGGTTATGGCAACATTGAAGCAAGTGGATAATAAGGAGCAAGCAGCAAAAATGAACCCGATTGCCAAATATTGGGACGATAATTGGCTTTACGACACAAGTACAGCCGAGCTTTGGGGATCTTTGGACCAAGTTAGATTCCCGCTCAAATATCTCGCCAATATGTTCAGCGCGGGCGATGAAGAGTTGATAAAAGACAAGTGGAAAAAACTTATGGCCGTAAGAATACACCGCCGTCGTGCAACGGTAGGCGACGTAAGCGACCAAAAAGCAGATGAAGTTCTTAAAGATGCCGGACTGACCGCCGAACAAGCAGAAGGAGTTTTCTATTTAACGGCACTTGCTAAATTTGAAGACCGCTTTGTGATACCTCCCGCACATCGCGAACAAGCGATAGAAATGATGGATTTCACAGGCGACGCAAAGGGAGAAATCGGATTCGGTTTCAAGAGTAAAATACGCCGCGGCATTTAATCTCAAAACAAAAAAATGATGAATAAAGATGAAATTCTAAATGGTTGCGCGAGATCCGAATATGGAATTTACGGGCTTCTGTCGCAATTGTTTGAATATCCGCAAGACGAAGCATATAAAAGCGCGATAATTTCGATTCACGAAAAACTCAAATCGGAGATTGCGGAAACGGAAGAGTCTATGAAAAATTTCATGGATTTCGTAAGCGAATCGTCGATAAGCGAAATGCAGGAATTATATATGCGCTCGTTCGACGTGCAGGCTATAACCACATTAGACATTGGCTATGTGCTTTTTGGCGAAGACTACAAGCGCGGACAGCTTCTTGTGAATCTTAATAAAGAGCATCGCGAAGCAAATAATATTTGCAATACGGAGCTTGCCGATAATTTACCGAACGTTCTGAATCTGCTTTCAAAAATGACCAATGGAACTATGCGAGATGACATAGCCTCAAAACTTGTCATTCCGGCGGTTGTGAAAATGATATCTGAATTCGCACCGCAACGTATTGAAAAAAAAGACGAGTTGTATAAGAAACACTTGAAAACTGTCATCGAATTTTCGGCAAAATACAGAGATGCTTATAAAGATCTCTTGGAAACGTTGCTTTTGTTTCTTAAACGTGATTTCTACTACGACGCAGATATCTTGACATACTTCAAGGTTGATAAGAAAGCGGACGACGCACCCGCATTTTTAATTGATACAAAGAATGCGGGGGAAAGTTGCGGTACGTCGAGCGGTGCGCCAAGTAACGAGTATTTTAAGGATTTCAGCGAAAGCATCGAAATAGAAATGGTTATCGAAAGCGATGACAAATAACAGCGCAACTCTACGCTGTAAGATTGCGGGAAATAACAACACAAAGTAATAACAAAACCATGCAGTAATATGGAAATTTTCAATGATTTCTTCTTTATCGCTTTGCCTTACGTGGCTCTTGCGATGTTTTTGGTAGGGTCTATTTACAGATATACCAAAAAAGGATTTCAACTGTCGTCGCTGTCGTCGCAATTTTTGGAAGGCAGAAGATTATTCTATGGTTCGGCACCGTTCCATTGGGGCGTGGTGGTTGTATTCACCGGTCACCTTATTTCATTTCTGTTTCCACGTTCGGTATTGGCCTGGAACAGTCAGCCGGTTCGCTTGATGATACTTGAAATTACCGGATTTGTGTTCGGTATCAGTATGCTTATAGGCCTGGTGAATTTATTCATCAGAAGATACACTACGCCGAGATTAAGGTTTGTTACGAATAAAATGGATATGATAGTCTACTTGCTGTTAATCACGCAAACGTTTGCCGGACTTTGGGTTGCGTATAATTTCAGATGGGGCTCGTCATGGTTTTCTTCATTACTTGCGCCTTATCTATACTCAATTTTTATGTTCGAGCCGGATACATCTTCGGTGATAATGTTGCCTTGGCCGGTTCAATTACACATCATAACGGCATTTGTTATAATTGCTTTGATACCGTTCTCGCGACTAATTCACTTCTTGGTTGTTCCGTTCCATTATATATGGCGGCCTTATCAACAAGTACGTTGGTATTGGAATCGGCGCGAGGTCAGAAGTGCCGATACGCCTTGGACATTGCAGCGCCCCAAAAATAACTGATTATGTTGCTTCTTAGCATTGTTACCGACGATGAACTGCTGACAAGTCAGATTGTAAAAGCAATTTTGCTCGTATTGCTATGTGGCGGTATAATTTACAATCTATACAGGGTAATTCGCCATGAAACTCGTATAAGGCGAATTATCAATGCTTGCATTTTGTTCCTATTGGTTGTGGCGACTTTTATTGTTTCCCGAGAATTTGTATTTGAAACTTCTCTGCTGAACGAGCCGAAATTTACGGAAGGAATTACAATCGGCTATTGCAACGTCTTTGGCCGAGGCGAGGGGATAGAGTTCGAGTACGAGGCGGACGGAGTAAAATACCGATGTTGCAACACTTTCCATCCGGTGTCGAAAGACAGTATTAAGGTACCAGATGGGAAGTATAAAGTAAGATATACCGATAAATACAAAGACAAAGGAAGAATGATTTTTAAGCCGGAATAAAGCCCCGACAATTTGTTCGGGGCTTTATTCCACACATTGCAATCGTCGTTTATACTGTAAATTATCGCCGCCTGCTTCTTCCCGCAATGTAAATATTGGCGATTTTTATTATTCCGCACCTTACTCCTAATCGGCTTTTTAGCCCATACTTATTGTAATTTGGAGATTTCTTCCTCAAGAATATTTTAATATATTCTACGCCTTATTATATTAAATTTCGCACATTGCCCTCAAATGGAACAAAAATCTGCTACCGGATTGTCCTACCGAATCTTATTCCTTAATACGCTTGCGTTTACGGTGTGTTTTGCAGCGTGGATGTTCAACGGTGTATTTGTTGCATTTTTAACGGATAATCAAATATTTAAATGGTCGCCCGTTCAAGTAGGCTGGCTTTTAGCATTGCCGGTGCTAAGCGGCTCTATATTCAGGCTACACGGCGGAATATGGACAGATAAATACGGCGGAAAATGGATGATGGGCGGATTGTTGCTTTTCTGCGCCATACCAATGTTCTTAATGAGCTATGCTAACGACTTTTTGTCTTTTGCTTTGTGTAGTTTGGGCTTTGGGCTTGCCGGAGTAGGCTTCTCAATAGGAATTGCCTCTACGTCTATGTGGTTCCCGAAAGAATGGCAGGGGACTGCTTTAGGCATATTTGGAATGGGGAACTTTGGTGCCGGGATTACTACGCTCGTGGCTCCCACTCTTCTGAAAGAAATTACTAATAATGGCGCAAATCTGGAAAATTGGAGACAATTACCTCAGATTTATGCAGCTGCTTTGGCTATAATGGGTATTATTTTCTTGCTGTTTACAAAAAATAGAAAATCTGAATTTGCAGCGAATAAAAAATTCACTGAAATGCTTAAACCGTTGAAAGAAGTAAGGGTTTGGCGCTTTGGATTGTACTATTATTTAGTCTTTGGTTGTTTTGTCGCTTTGTCGCAGTGGCTTGTGCCATATTATCTGAATGTATATTCGGTATCACTGGTAACTGCCGGTCTGTTGGCTACAATATTCAGCATGCCATCCGGATTAATCAGAGCGTTAGGCGGCTGGCTGTCCGATAGGTTCGGTGCGCGCAAAGTTATGTATTGGATTTTCATTACGTCAATAGTTTTTTGCTTTTTGCTGATTATTCCCAAAATGACAATAACGTCCCCGGGCGAGGGAATTATGGCAAAAAGGGCTGGGTCTGTTACTTATGTTTCGGACAGTTTGGTAAAAATTGACGATATGAGTTATACATTGATTAAACATCCAACCGCCCACGAAATAAACGGCGAAGATAACGCTGCGCTGCCCCATAAAACAGCTTGGCAGGAGCCAACCGTAAAAATTGGCGATAAAGTATTAAAGAAACAAATAATAGCCAAAGGAACAACAAATATAGTGTTCCACGCAAGTATATGGGTGGCAACGTTCTTTATTTTCCTTGTAGGCATAATATGGGGCATAGGCAAGGCGGCGGTTTACAAGCATATACCCAATTATTTTCCGAATGAAGTCGGTGCCGTTGGCGGAATGGTAGGAGTGCTTGGAGGCTTGGGCGGTTTTGTTTCTCCTATCGTTTTCGGCTACTTGTTGAATTGGACAGGGCTGTGGACAAGTATGTGGATATTCTTATGGGGCGTATCTATAATATGCTTGTGGTGGATGCACCATATAATTACCAAAATGCGAGATACGGCAGCGCCGCATACGATAGGGAAATTTGATGCAATTAACAAATAAACTAATAGAAAATTAAACTAAATCAAAAAGCTGCTATGGGAACTTGGCTACCAAAATGGGAGCCGGAAGATAATGTCTTCTGGGAGCGAGAAGGAAAAAAAATCGCTTGGAAGTCCTTAATTATTACGACTGTATCGCTTACTATTTCTTTTGCAACATGGTTTATGGTAAGTGCTATCGTTGTAAAATTACCGGGTATAGGATTTAATTTTACCACAGATCAATTATTTTGGCTTGCGGCAATGCCCGGCCTTGCCGGAGGAACTTTAAGAATTATTCACACTTTCCTTCTTCCGATTTACGGAACGCGCCATATCATTACTTTTGCAAAGGCGATTAAAATTATCCCATGTATTGGTTTAGGCTTAGCCGTAATGAACTCCGCGACTCCATTCTGGGTATTTATGACACTGGCTTTTACCGCAGGATTCGGAGGCGGCGACTTTTCGTCGCACATGCCGTCCACCAATTTATTCTTTCCAAAGCGACTAAAGGGAACGGCACTTGGAATACAAGCAGGCATAGGCAATTTTGGCGTTTCGCTTGCGCAGTTTATGACACCGGTTATGCTTGGCGTGGCAACGGTGGGAGTGCCGCAACTCTTCACAAAAATAAATCCTGCGACGAAAGAAGCTATAGGAACATCGCAAATTTATCTTCAAAGCGCCGCTTTCTGGTATGTTCCTATCATAGTAGTATGGACTTTTGTATGTTGGAATTATCTACGAAGCATACCCGTAAAGGCTTCGATTAAAGAACAATTCGATATATTCAAAGACAAGCACACGTGGTATTGTACGGCAATCTATTTTATGACTTTTGGCACATTCGCCGGACTTTCCGCCGCGTTCCCATTGATGATAAAAACTATATACGGTAAATTTGATGGCGCACCCGACCCGTTGCAGTATGCGTTCTACGGGCCGTTAATCGGCTCGGCGTCGCGAGTCTTATTCGGCTTCATCTCCGATAAAACAGGAGGCGCAATACTTACGACTATTACCGGATTGGGAATCGTTGTTGGCTCCATAGTATTGATAACTATGGGATTGCTAACCCCGACCGGCCTCGAACAATTCCCAATGTTTGTTGCCGTTATGTTCGGATTGTTCTTTTTCACAGGAATCGGCAATGCGTCTACATTCCGTCAATTTCCAATAATTTTTATAGATAATCCGCGCCGGGCGGCCGGCGTTATCGGATGGACCGCGGCAATAGCGGCTTACGGTCCTTTTATCTTTTCAATGCTAATTGGAGCAATTATAGGAGCGACAGGTTCGTCTAAACCTTTCTTTATCGGGCTTGTTGCATTTACATTTATCGCAACTTTCATAAATTGGCATTTTTACAACCGTAAAAACTGCGAAAAACCTTGCTAAATTTTGCTTCGCAACAGATCAAGGCTTGGCAGTTTGATAATTAAACAACTCAATTTGTAACAAATGAACAATATCTTCTCAAACAACGACCATATAAAAAGATTTGTGGAAAAAGACGAGGGCAGCGATCCCGTCTACTCGCCGATGTCGCCGCCGGACGCTTACAAACCGCCGACAATGAACGCCGTTCCTTACGACGAATTACACCCGACACTTAGGCATTTCGTCGACGAGCATAAAATAATTATGGAGCGAACGGAGGAATTTGAAACCGCATTGATTAAGATGAAAAGAGAAGGCATAAGCCGCGAGGACAATAAAATACTCGGAGAGTTCTTCGCTTTTCTCGACGATACAATCGTAACGCATAATTTGAAAGAGGAGCGCGTCTTGTTTCCTTTCGTTCACGACAGAATGATAGACAACGGCGAGCATGGTTCGGGCCCGATTCCCGATACCGCAGTTGATATGTTGGAAAACGACCATATTAAAATAATGGAATTGGCCACGCTGACTTTCAGCCTGATGGGAGTAGCGTCGCGCATTACGGATAAAACGTCGCATATCTTGTTGCTGGATACTGCATTAGAACAAGGACTTTCTTTGGTGGAATTGATGCGTCTGCATATTTTCCGAGAGGATAACGTGGTTTTCCCGCTGGCGCATAAATATTTGACCGCAGACGATTTTGACGAAACTGCAAAAAAAATGAAAAAATACTTCTCCATCAAATTAGAGGAAAAAAAAACGCCGGATAAACAGGATTGATATGCTGACAGACACATTTAACAGAGTACACGATTATTTGCGCATCTCCATTACCGACAAGTGTAATTTGCGTTGCTCTTATTGTATGCCTTACGACTTGCCTCATGGGCATTTCGCCGAGGCCCAGAGAATGAGAGCCGAAGAGATATTTGCCATTGCCAAAACCTTTGTTGACCTCGGTATAAAAAAAATAAGGATTACCGGTGGCGAGCCTCTTGCACGCAAAGAATTTCGCAAAATAATTCAACTTCTCTCGGAACTTCCCGCAGAGATTGCACTTTCCAGCAACGGTGTTCTAATCAATGATTTTATTGATGATTTGAATCTTGCGGGAATACGCTCTGTTAATATTAGTCTCGACTCGCTGGATCCGCAAAAATTCTTGAATATAACCAAGCGGAACGCTCAAGAGAAAGTTCTCTCTAATATTCGTCTTTTAATTGAACATAATTTTGTTGTAAAGATGAATGTTGTTGTAATGAAAGGAGTTAATGAGAATGAAATTCCCGATTTCATCGAATTGACAAGGGATATGCCGCTTCAGGTGCGGTTTATCGAATATATGCCTTTTCTCGGAAACGGCTGGAATAAAAATGCGGTTTTTTCTTCCGACGATATTCTTGCGGTTGTAACGGCGTGTTATGAAATCGAAAAATTGGCGGACGAAAATCATGCTACAGCAAAAAAATACAGAGCGATGGGGCATAAAGGGGTTTTTGGCATTATCCCCACTATGAGCGAGCCGTTCTGCGGCGACTGCAATCGTTTGCGGCTTACCTCCGACGGAAAAATAAAGAACTGCCTTTTTGGTAAGGAAGAATTGGATTTGCTTTCTGCGCTTAGAAACGGCTTGCCGATTGAAGATTTGATAATTAAATCGGTAAAAAATAAATATGCGGTCAGAGGCGGACAATTTGAAGATGATTACAAGCTGATAAATGCCGACTTGCTTGTAAATCGAAGCATGGTTGGCATCGGAGGCTAAAAACGGTTATGATAACGGTAAATGAGGCGAAGAAGATAATAGCCGAAAATATCGAATTATCTGCTGTAGGCAGAATCCCTTTGCATAAAGCAAACGGCTTGGTGCTTGCCGCCGATGTAAAATCTGCAATATGCGTTCCGCCGTTTGACAATTCCGCAATGGACGGATTTGCATTTAAACACGATGCAAATAATACCGGTTTTATCGTATCGCAAAATATAAAAGCCGGAGATTATTCTTACGCCGCTTTGCCTGACGGTGAAGCGGCGCGAATATTTACAGGTGCGCCGATACCCGAAGGTGCGGATACGGTTATTCAACAAGAATTTGTAAAAATAAACGGCAACCGTATAGAATTTGATAAATCATTGGCACATCGCGGTATCAATGTTAGGCTGAAAGGAGCGCAGTGTGCCGCCGGCGAAGTAATAGCCAAATCGGGTTGTGTCGTAACGCCCGGACTAATCGGATTGCTTGTTTCGGCCGGTATCGTCGAGGCTCCCGTGTATTTGCCCCCAACCGTTGCAATTATAGCCACAGGCAGTGAATTGCGCCCGCCCGGTACGCCTCTGAAACCCGGAGAAATATACAATTCCAATTCTCCGGCAATTCAAGCATATCTTGAGCAAATCGGAATAAAAAATATATCTGAGTTTTATGCCGACGACGATTTGAATTTATTAAAAGAAAAGACAGCATTCTGTTTGGAGCATTTCGATGTTTTAATTCTGAGCGGCGGAATCTCGGCCGGAGAATACGATCACGTTCAAAATGCGCTTGTCGACAGCGGCGTGCCAACACTTTTCTATAAAGTAAAACAAAAACCCGGAAAACCGTTACTTGTCGGGAAAAAAAATAAAAAATGGATTTTTGCATTACCCGGAAATCCTGCGGCCGCACTCGTTTGCTTTAATCAATATATCAAGCCGTGTATCAAGGGAATGACTGGGGAAAATAATATTTTTATACCCGATTACAGACTTCCCGTTGCGAACGGTTTTAAGAAAAAAAAGTCTCTGACCTATTTTTTGAAAGCAAAAATGATAAGTAATGAAGCCGTGATTTTATCGGGACAAGATTCGTTTAATTTGTTGCCGTTTAACGAAGCCGATTGTTTTGCGGAAGCGGAGGAAGGAACGGAGTGTTTGGAGCCCGGGACAACCGTAAATATCTACAGCTGGTAATTGCTATGTTTACGGAAAGCGTAATATTGCCTCTATTGGTATTAATGCCTGTTGCCGCATTTTTGTACTCTTCCGTAGGTCACGGCGGTGCAAGCAGTTACATAATGCTTTTAACGCTTTTCCATTTTGCTCCGTCAGAAGTACGTCCGTTTGCTTTACTGCTTAATATCCTTGTTTCCGGCGTTTCTTTTCTTTCGTATCGTCGGGTTTGCAATTTTCCGACAAAGCTTTTTTTACATCTGATTATATTCTCTGTCCCGGCTGCTTTTCTCGGCGGTGCAGTTTCGGTGGACGCTGTTTTATACAAAAAAATATTAGGTGTTTTGCTTATATTTCCGGCATTGCGTTTGTTCAATATTATTTCGGTACGTAAAACAGTCCTGATTGAAAGAAAATGGTGGATGATGCCGATTATTGGATTGAGTATCGGTTTTTTGTCCGGCCTGATCGGCATTGGCGGAGGAATTATACTGTCGCCCGTACTTTTATTATTGGGTTGGGCAAATGTAAAAGAAACGGCTGCGATTAGCGCGTTATTTATTTTTCTTAATTCCATTGCTGGATTGTTCGGTGCCGGAATTACCGCACTCGCTTTTCAGCAGCAGTTGCAACTGCTTATGCCGCTTACGCTTATAGGAGGAGTAGCCGGAGCGTATTTTGGTGCCAATAAGTTTAATGTGCCCGCACTTAAATTTTTACTGGCAACAGTTTTGATTATCGCGGCTTCTAAATTTTTAATTGCATGAAAGGCATTAAAAATATAGAGACATTCGTTCTGGCCGGCGGCAAAAGCAGTCGAATGGGACAAGATAAGGGCTTGATGCTGTTCCGCGATAAACCGATGATATCGCATATTCTCGAGAAAATAAATTTATTGCATTTACCACTGAAAATCATTGCCAATAATAATGACTACAAACAATTCGGATATGAAACCGTAAAAGATATAATTAAAGATAAAGGTCCGATGGGCGGTTTATTTACCGCTTTTCATAATACGAAGGCCGATTTTGTTTTTTTGTTCGCTTGCGATATGCCCTTTATTTCGGTAGAAGCTGTTCAAAAAATTATTGCGGAAACGGACGATGACGACGTAACCGTTGCATCGGTACAAAATAAAATAAATCCTTTGTTTGCAATATATAAAACGACGCTTTGCGACAATATAAGCAAACGTATGGCAAGCAATAAATTAAAAATGCTGGAATTTATAGAAAGTGTAAAATATAAAAAAGTGGAAATGTACGATTTAACTGCCCGAAATGCCGCGCTTTTAATGAACATTAACTCTATTGACGATTTGATAAACAGTACGAAATGAATCTATGTATCCGCCGGTAAATTATATGAATAATAACAAGGTGCATTGAAGGCGATAAAATATATAAATTCTTGACACAACGAAATATACCGATGAAACAACATAGAATTTTAGCGTTTGGAATAATTGCCGAAAAAATAGATGCGGCCGAGACAACCATTGAAGGTGCAAACGACAGCGAAGAATTACTGCGTATACTTTATTTAAAGTATCCGCAATTGAGCGGAATGAAATTCACGGTTTCGATAAACAGAAAAATAATTCACGGCAATCAACTGTTGGCCGAGGGCGACGAAATAGGTCTTTTGCCTCCGTTTTCCGGCGGCTGAAAAATATGGATATGGAAAGGTATCATCGGCAAATTATTCTGCCGGGCTTTGGCGAAGCCGCGCAAAATAAATTACAGCAAGCAAAAATACTTGTTATAGGTGCAGGCGGGCTGGGCTGTCCGGCCTTGCAATATCTTGCAGCCGCAGGAGTAGGAACTATCGGCATTGTTGATTACGACGCGGTTGATTACTCGAATTTGCACAGGCAAACGTTGTACTCCGCAAGCGATGTCGGAAAACTCAAGGCAGAAACAGCTGCTAAAAAAATAAATGAATTAAATGCCGATATTCAGATTGACGCATATTCAACAAAACTCGATAATTCCAACGCTCTTGATATAATTGCAAATTACTCGCTGGTTCTCGACGGAACGGATAATTTCGCAACACGCTATCTCGTGAACGACGCTTGCGTATTATTGGACAAACCATTGATTTACGGTGCGGTTCTGCGCTTTGAAGGTCAGGCGGGAGTGTTTAATCTGGCAGACGGCGCGGGATTAAAAACAAATTATCGCGATTTATTCCCGCAACCGCCGTTACCGTCGGATGTTCCGTCCTGCGCCGGGGCCGGAGTGCTTGGCGTGTTGCCGGGCATAATAGGAACTTTGCAGGCAACGGAAGCCTTGAAAATAATTGCAAATATAGGTAAGCCTTTATGTAATATGGTTATTACATACAATATTCTAACGAACAGATTCTACGAGTTTACTGTAACTCCGTGTAATAAAAATAATTACTTAGTTCCGAAAAACAGTGCGGAATTTGCAGCATTTAATTATGATTGGTTCTGCAATCTTATATATAATAATTATGAAATATCTGTTTCCGAATTTGATGCTTTGCGATTAAATGAGAGTATCATGGTTATAGATGTGCGCGAACAAGGCGAATTTCCACCGATAGACGAATTTGAGTGTATAAATATTCCGTTGGGCCAAATAACCGATTATTCGATAGAAGACTGTTCTGCCGAAAATATTATCCTGATATGCCAATCCGGAAAAAGAAGTGCGCATGCTCTGGAAATTATGCGCAAAAAATACGCCGCCCGCCGTATATTAAGCTTGCAAGGCGGGATTTCTGAATGGAAAAAACATAATTCGGCAATACGAAAATAAAAGGATGAAAATATGAAAGACAAAAAGCATAAAGTATTTGTGGAAGGTGCTGTATCTCCTGAATTTATAGCCGCTTCCATAGCAAAGCACAGCATAAAGAAAAATATAGGTGCACACAGTATTTTTCTGGGACAAGTTCGGAATGACAAGGTCGGCAACGAAGAAATTATTGCTATTGAATATAGTGCATATATAGAAATGGCTGAAGAAAGGTTTTCGGTAGTCAGGGAGGATATATTTGAAAAATATCCTTTGATTTGTATGCATATTTATCATAGTATCGGCAGAGTAAATGCCGGAGAAATAAGCCTTTTTGTTTTTACGTCTTCAGCCCACAGGGCAGATGCAATTAAAGCTTGCGAGGAAATCGTTGAAAGAATAAAAAGCGAGGTTGCCGTCTGGGGAAAAGAGATATTGAGCAATGATGAGCATCGTTGGAAAATCAATTAATAAATCAGTAAAAAAAATGATAGATATAACCGGTAAAATCAAAACGCTTCGCAGTGCGGCGGCGCAAGCCGTAGTCAAGGTGAGCAAGCCAGAAACCATAGAAGCCGTTATCAATAAAACCGTTCCCAAGGGCGATGTGCTGGAGGCAAGTCGCGTTGCCGGATTATTTGCGATAAAAAGAACAGCCGATATGATTCCCGATTGCCATCCGTTGCCGATAGAATTTGCCGCTGTAAGACATACAGTTCGAGATATGGAAATAATAGTGGAAGCGGAAACGCATACCATTTATCGCACAGGTGTCGAAGTAGAGGCTATGCACGGTGTGTCCATAGCTGCACTTACTATCTACGATATGCTGAAACCGATTGATAAAGGCATAGAAATAAATAATATAAAACTTGTAAAGAAAAAGGGTGGAAAATCACAATATTCTGAAATAAAAAATAGAACGATAACGGCTCATTTAATTGTTTGTTCAGATAGTATTTCTGCCGGAACAAAACAAGATTCGGCCGGGAAAGCAATTATCGGAAAACTCGAAAAATCGGATGTTCTAATTCAAAGCTACAGAATTATTCCCGATGAAATAAAAATAATACAAGACAATGTGCAGGAAATCTACGAAAGCGGAACCGATTTGATTATTTTAACGGGCGGAACAGGACTGTCGGCAAGAGATGTTACGCCCGAAGCCATACGTCCGATGCTTGACCGCGAAATACCGGGAATAGGCGAGGCCGCAAGAGGTTACGGACAAGAGAAAACGCCCTATTCTATGCTGTCGAGAAGTCTTGCCGGCTTAAAAGGAAAAACTCTTATTATCGCTTTGCCCGGCTCTACGAAAGGTGCGGCCGAAAGTATGGACGCATTATTTCCATACGCACTTCATATTTTCAAGGTAATAGATGCAATTCCGCATGAATAAACAGGTTGTTTGCGATTGACTGTTTCTGTCAGTTCATCTAAGAGAAAAGGCCGAATACTACGCTTTTGCATAGTTCGGCCTTTTTTACAGTCTGTTACAACTATGGATAAGCAAGACGCGGGCGATTATCGAAAACCGGTATTGAAACCGGATTTGCATTAAGTTCGCTTGTGATGATTTCTATACAGGCAGACAGTTGCGGGTCGCGCCCTTCGCGATAATCCTGCGGTGTAATTTCTACTTCAATGTCAGGGTCTGTACCGTAATTTTCTACATTCCAGCCTACGTCTTTGAACCAGAATGAAAATTCGGGTTGCGTGGTAACAGTACCGTCGGCCAAGCGATGGCGCGGAGAGATGCCCACAACGCCGCCCCAAGTGCGTTTGCCTACTAATTTACCAAGATTCATCAGTTTAAAGCAATGACTGAAAATATCGCCGTCGGAGCCGGCATATTCGTTTGTCATGGCAATTATCGGCCCGAGTACTGCACTATGAGGATAAGACTGCGGCTGTCCCCAACGTTTTACAGTGTATGCGATTCGCTTGCGGGCAAGTTTTTCGAGGATTAGTTGCGAAACGTGTCCGCCGCCGTTAAAACGCACGTCGACTATAAGTCCGTCGCGCTCTACTTCGCGGAAATAATAGCGGTGAAATTCCGAAAAGCCGAGCGGTCCCATATTGGGAATATGTACGTAGCCTATGCGCCCGTCCGTCGCTTCATGCGCGAATTTTTTATTGTTTTCCACCCAATCCCGATAGCGCACGGCAGTTTCATCGCTTAATACTTTGACTGTGGCGGAGTGTGTCGCGCCGCTTTTGCTCTTTAACGTCAGGCGTGTTTCTTGTCCGGCAAGATTAACCAAAAGTTCGCCTGGTGTAGTATTTTCACCTAACTGTCGTCCGTTTATTTCCAGCAATGTGTCGCCTTCGGAAATATTGGCACCGGGTTGTGCCAATGCGGAATTTGCTTTGTCCGACCAAGAGTCGCCGCGAACAATACGATTGATGCGATAGCCGTTGGTTTCGCTGTCAAAGTGAAAGTCGGCCGCAAGAAATCCTTGTTGATAATTTGGAGAACGTCTGAAATCGCCCCCTTGTTCGTATGCGTGCGACGTTCCGAGTTCGCCGTGAACCTCACCTATCAAGTCCGAAAACTCGATGCGCGTAGCAATGCGGTCAAGCATTGGCAAATAACGGCGGTAGATGGCTTCCCAATCAATTCCGGCCATTTCGGCCGTCCAATAATGGTCGCGCTGCAAACGCCAAAGTTCGCGAAACATTTGCCGCCATTCAAGAGTAGGGTTCAGGCTGATTTTTATGCGCGAAAGGTCAATCCAGCCGCTTCGCTTCGACGGACGGTCATCGGATTTATCGGTAGTAAGCGGTGAAGGCGATACAACTCTTAGCCGTTGCCCTAAACGGCACAGCACAACAGATGCGTCTGCGGCTATTGCGAACTCCTTAACGCCTGTAGCTATAGTTTCTTTTTTCTGCTGTTCGAAATCATATAGTTCGAGCAGACCGTCAGCCGAAGTATCTGCACTTTCTAGCGAGCCGCGCATAGGGGTGGACAGAAACAAAGCCTTGCCTTTAACTCCTGCAATTTGCACGTATTTACCCTCTGAAACCGGAAAGGCGATAATACGTCGGCTTATACCGTCGAAATCAATCTTGACTTTTGCATTAGATTGTTTCTCATCTGCTTTCGCACTTGTTTTTTCTTCTGTTTCCGGCCGCTTTTCGGCTTCAATCGGCTTGGGCTGTGCGATAAAAGGCGACGGTGTATCGCTTTGCAATGTTATCAAATAAGGCTTTACGCCGCGCGGGAAATTAAGGTCGAAAAATATCGCATCGTAGACAGGATTAAACTCCCGATACGAAAGAAAATACAAGTATTTGCCGTCGGGGTCGAAATAAGGTTGCAAGTCGCGAAAAGAAGGCTCGGTTACGTCGCGGTGGATTTTATCGGCCAGCGAGTACATTCGCAACGAAAAAGTTTGTGGTGTTGCAGAAAAACTATACGCCAACCATTCTCCGTCGGGCGACCAGGCCATACCGCCAATATCGTGATAATCGCTACGGGCAAGCATCGTAAGTGCGCCGGTTTCGTAATCGAACAGAAACATTTCAAGCCGGCTATTGGCAATGGCGGCAACGGGATGTTTCGGATTGATTGCAATATCAATCGGACGACCCGTATCAATATTGTCGAAGCGTGCTAAACGATAGTCGGTTAATGCTTTGTAAATTTCGATACATTCTTCTCCGCCTTCGTCCGAAATTACCAAACAACGCTCACCGTCGGGCAACCAACGTGTCAGGCGGTAGCGAACACCGTCGGTTGCGCCGATTTGCTGTACGGCACCTTCCCAATTGCCCATTGCAAAAGTTTTGCCGCGTGCAGTTACAGACATATAATTGCCTTTGGGATGCAAGTCGTAATCTTCGAGAAACTCGGCGGCATCAACAAATCGCCGTTGCGTTTGCGGCCGCTGTCCGTAAAATTCTATTGCAAGTTTATGTTCTTTGCTTGTAGTCGGATCGAATATTAAAATATCGCTTCCGGCATGATAGATGATGCGTTCGCCGTCTGTTGAAGCGTTTCGCGCAAAGAATTCGGCTTGCGAGGTTTCGCGGCGCATATCGTTGCCGCTTGTCAGACAAGAATAGATATTGCCGATACCTTCGTGGTCGCTGATAAAGTAAATACGTTCGCCAATCCACATCGGGCAAGCAAGGTTGCCGTGTAAATCGGTGCATATACGAGAAAATTCACCCGTACCTTTACGGTCTATCCACAAAACTCCGGCAGTTCCGCCTCTGTATCGTTTCCATACGGCAGGGTCTGCGGTATTGCGGCCGATGAGAATCGCGCCGCCGGATCCGAAGGCGATATTGTTGGCAATGCCGTATGGCAGTTCGGTAATTTCGCCGCCGTTCGGACTGACGGCATAAAGCTTGCGGATTTTCAAGAATGGCTGCCGTGCATTTGTCGAGAGAATAATACTTGTACCGCCGGGTGTCCAACCTACGGTTTGCGTATTTGCACCTAAAAACGTAAGTCGCCGTGCAGTACCGCCATTAGCCTCCATGTGGTATATTTCGGGTGTGCCTTCGTATTTGGCTGTGAATGCGATGGCAGAGCCGTCGGGAGAAAAAAACGGGCGGCTGCAATCGCTTATGCCGGCAGTAAGCCGTATTGCGCGTCCGCCGCTTGCCGGTACCGACCATAAGTCGTCTTCGCATACAAACGCTACGGAATCGCCGCATATAGTAGGAAAACGATAATTGCCTTGAGTCATAATAATTAGCTGAAAATGGAAAAATTATTCTTCTTTTCTGATTATGTAAACTTTTTCGCCGGGCTTAATCATGCCATAGCGTTCTCGTGCAATACGCTCAATCTCAATAGTGTCGTAAAGCAGAGCCTTTGTATATTTGCGCAATGAATCTGCCGTTTTTTGCTGTGCCTCGATTTGTGTGCGAATATCGGTGCAGTCGGATTCCAAACTGCTCCTTGTAAGAGTACCGTAACCGCTGAACAGTCCAAACCACACGGCGAATACAATCACACCTGCAACAGCAATGCGATAATAATTTCGCCGACGATTGGCAGATTGGCTCATGCGGAATGTTTCGTAATTATTTAAGAAAAAACAACACCCCGCGCATATAGGCGAGGGGTGAGTATAATGTAAGTTTAATATCGGAAAATAGCGCAAATGCTATTCTTCTTCACCGTCACTGTCGTCGCTTGCAACATCATTGCTCTCACGCAGACGATAGCCTACGCCGCGAATGCTGCTTAGAAGTTTGGGCGAGCCGGGCTTCTCGATTTTTGCTCGCAAGCGTTTGATATACACGTCAATAATATTTGTTTCCGGGTCGAAATTATACTGCCATACATGTTGCGTAATCATACTGCGGCTGACAATTTTCCCTTTATTGCGCATCAGATACTCGAGCAACGAATATTCGCGCGAGGTAAGCTCTATTTCCTTGCCCCAACGGAATGCAGTGTGAGAAACTGCATCTAGCATAAGGTCGCCACAGTGAAGTTTAGTAGATTTTTCGACACTTGAACGGCGTAATATAGAGCGTAGGCGCGCGGCCAACTCTTCGAAATGGAACGGTTTAGACAAATAATCGTCTGCGCCCAAGTCAAGCCCTGTAACGCGGTCTTCCGTAGAGCCTCGTGCCGTCAGCATCAATATCGGTGTAGCGATTTTTGCCGAGCGAAGTGTATTAACAACTGCAAATCCGTCCTTTTTGGGCAACATTACGTCCAATACTATAGCGTCGTAATTATTTGCCATAGCCAAATTTAATCCTATTTGCCCGTCTGCGGCAACATCTACGTCGTAGCGTTCCTCTTCCAAGCCGCGCTTAATAAAGCTGGCTACTTTTTTTTCGTCTTCAATGACAAGTATCCGCATATAGGTAATTCGGCAAGGTGAATTTATATTGTAAAATTACTGAGCTTGCGGATAATTGCACGTATCGCCGACGGTTCGGCTATAAGCGCGAAGTCGGAGAACAGCTCCGAAAATTTATTCGGCTCAATTCGAATTGCCTGCAAAAGCAATGCAGTTGCCTGGTCGAGTATTTCCATGGATATCATAACTTTTGCCAAAGCATAATAGCCTTCGCTCCAGTTGGGCGACAATTCTATTACTCGCGTAAATGCCAAGTGCGCCTCGTCGGTTTTATCTAATTCAAAAAGCGCGGATCCGTAGTCGAACCAGCGTTCTGCATTCTGCGCATCGAGTTCTACGGCATGTCGGTAACAGTCGAGAGCCTTGTCGAACATCGAGCTGTTATAGAAAGCGTCGCCTTTGGCACACCAAGCATCGGGTTCGTCGGATTTTATTGATAGCGCGGCATCATAATCATCTATTGCCTTGTCGTATTGTTCCAATGCATCATAGCACGCGCCGCGGCTGTAAAGCGAATCGTAATGTTGCGGAAGAATTTCAATAGCACGCGAAAACGCTGCAACTGCCGGTGTAAATTCGCCGCTTTCTTGGTAGGTGCTACCTAAATTATGCCACACAACTCCGTCGCCCGCATCGTAGCGCAATGCCTCGCTGTAGCAGACTATAGCCTCGGCAAGCCGCCCAATATCGCATAGTGCATTTGCCTTGTTGTACCACGACGGCGCAAATTTTTCATTGAGGGCAAGTGCGAAGTCATAGCACTCGATGGCATTGTTAAATTGCTCCGCATGGCAATATGTTACAGCAAGGTTAAACCATATATTCCAATCGAACGGCTCGGCATCTATGCAACGGCGGTATAATTTAATCGCAAGGTCATATTGCTTTAACTCGTCGTAACATATAGCGGATTCGCTGATAGCGTCGGTCGAGTATTCAGCCGACTCGAATAACGGGCGGAATGTGGCTATTGCATCGTGCAGACGGCCGGACTTTGAAAGAACAAGCCCTTTGTTGAAACGCGCCTCTTCGTTTTGCTGGTCTTGAGCCAGCAGCTTATCATATAATTCTACGGCTGCTGCAATCTCGCCGAAAAACTCCAATATAGAAGCATGAACAAACAATGTTTCGTCATCTTCGGGATAAAGTACGTAGGCTTTCTCCAGTGTTTCCAAGGCCTCGATTTTACGCTCTAAATTCATCAGAACCAAAGCCTTCAGCCTTTGTGCATCTGCCGAATACGGGCGATGCGCCAACAGAGCCTCGACAAATTCCAAAGCTTCGTCGAATTTTGCAACTTGAATATAATGACGAGCAGCACTTTCGAGAAATTCCGGTGAAAATGCATTGGCAATATCCGATGTATTGCCGGCGGCTTGGGTACGACGGTACTCTTCAATCGAATTTCTTACGTATTCGTCCGAAAATTCGCTCAAATTACCTTCGTCGAATTCATAATCGCTCATATTTACCGCCCGATATAAGTAAAGAAACTAACGTACCAATATTCTGAAAGCAATGCTGTTTTGCATTTATCGCTTCGTGCATATTAGCAGCACAATGCGCAAATTAAAATTTTACGCTGCTGCAACTGAAAGCGTTTTTTAAAGCTGTATCAAATATACAGAATTTGGCGTTGCAAACAATCCGAAAATACGTGCCGAGTAATTACAATGCAAATCTTTATTGCAACGATGCTTTCAGTTGAGGTTGCTGGCATTGATAAAGTTAGTTTGTTTTTTCGTATTTTTACAATATAAAAGATGATGGTTATACGATTTTTCGACGGTATACACTAAAAGAAAATACGGAAAAGAACGTATTGTTTTATAGTGTGCGTCGTATTTTAATAGTCGCATAACAATTGGGAATAACAAATAATACGTCATATATGGCGTAAATTTACTCATTTTCAAAAGGAAAAGCATGAAAATCGTTCGTATTTCGGTTGCAATTCTATTTGCAACCGTAGCGATTGCAATCAATGCAAGCGCCGCGGACAAAGCCACCGCTATGAAAGCCGGCGAGGCAGTGTATACTAAATACTGCAAAACATGTCATCAGGCTACAGGCGCGGGAATGCCGGGCGTGTATCCGCCTTTGGCCAAAGCAGACTACCTCAAAACGAAAGACAAGAAAATCATTATTGACAACGTGGTTAACGGCCTAAAAGGCGAAATTACGGTTAACGGAAAAAAGTATAAAGGCGTAATGACACCTCTTCCCAAACAATATACCGACGAAGATGCGGCAAATGTGATAACATATATAATGAACAACTGGGGCAACAGCGGCCCGGTGATAACAGCTGCCGAAGTGAAGAAAATTCGTAAAGTTGCAGGTAAAAAATAATTTACCGCCTGCTTTTAGCCGATACTACGCAATCAAGGGGGCTGTCTCAAAAGGGACAAGCCTCTTTTTTGTCCTGAACGTGAAAGAATGGTTTTGCCGCACAATCAAAAAAAATGCGTAGAATCTGGATCCCGGCAACTTCAGAAAAACGAAGCCCTTTGCAAGTTATTATTTGCAAAGGGCTTATTTGTGCGCACCCGTAGGGATTCGAACCCCAAACCTTCTGATCCGTAGTCAGATGCTCTATCCAGTTGAGCTACGGGTGCAGAATAAAGCGTTGGTCTGATATCAGGCTAATTTGGCGACAAATTTAGCTAAACCGGATTTACGGTTTGCGGCGTTATTCTTATGAATTATGCCGCGTGCGGTTACTTTGTCGAGAATGCTGTAGGCAATCTTGAGTTTTTCTTGTCCGTCCGCTACGGTTTTTGCCAAGCGAACCGCTTTTAATGCTTCGCGCATCATTTTCTTATTAGCACGATTGTATATCATGCGCTTACGCGATTGACGAATCCGTTTAATTGCCGACTTATGATGAGCCATTACTTACCTTTAATGACGAGATTCTGAAAAACAGAACACAAAAATACGATGTTCTTTCGGATTGTGCAACTGATTTTTCGAAAAATTTCAAGAAATATTCAAAAAACTGCGGTAAACGTAAAAACGAATGTCTCCTCAATTTGCGTTTACCGCATTATTGTCATCGCTTCTTGAGCCTTCTTACGAATACTCGGGTAGACAGCCAGTATTTGACAGCTATCATGATTTTATGAACGGCCGAAACTCTTACTTTACGCTTAAATACGTTAAAATCATTGAGTTCTATTTTTTCCAGCAAACGGTAGTATATGGCGTCCATAATCTCGGCGGCAAACATTGTAACGCGCTCGTCGGGGCGCAGTGCCATTCGCGCTTTATGATAGTATTCGCGTGCGCGTCGGGTTTCAAACCTCATCAGCTCTATAAAATTTTCATTATAGACTTCATTCATCAAATCGGCTTCCGTATAGCGGAAACGTTCCATATCTTCTGAGGGCAGATAAATGTAGCCGCGATTTTTGTCGGCTTTTATGTCGCGCAGTATATTGGTTAATTGCAGTGCATATCCCAAATTGACGGCATATTCCTTCGTTTCTTCATATTTGTAGCCGAAAATCTCGATGCACATCAATCCTACGATACTCGCCACACCGTAGCAATAGTCTTTCAGTTCGGCAAAAGTATTATAGCGGTTTTGCGTAAGGTCGCGTTCGCAACCGTCAATCAGCGTTAAAAAATACTGTTTGGGAATTGAAAATCGCCTTATGACTCCGGAGAGAGGTAAAAGTATGGTTGATGTTCCGTCGTAACAACGCTCAATTTCGCCGCGCCACCGCGCCAAACGTTCGCGTTTGCGCAAAATTGACTCGTCGGCAGACGGCGTTGGATATTCTTGCGGCGTTTCGTCCACTATATCGTCAATACGGCGGCAAAACGCATAGACGGTATTTATGGCGGCTCGCTCGTCTTTCGGCAAAAAACTGAACGAGTAATAGAAACTCGTTTTATTCCGAGTAAGCGGTTCGGTATCTATTTCAATGTCTGCAAGAGCGTTGCGTGTCATAAGGCCGCCTTGGTATTAAGATATTGCAAATAATGGCGACACCGTCCGTAAATGTCAGCGTCGGGCGTTCGGTTAAGATGCGCTCGCCCATGCGCTCCGTTTTTTTTAGAATTCGCTCGCCGCCTCCGATAGTTGCGGCTATTTCTAACTTCAATCGCTTATATGGCAGAAATTGCAATAATTTGCGCCCGTTTATAAATAATTTGTGCGTTTCGGCGATGAGCTGCGGTAATGCAAACAAGAATTTACGACGAAATTCCTCGCCGTGCAAATAATCTTTGCAATATTCGGATTTTCCCGTCAGTTCTTGCGGAATATACATCCGATTACGCTGAAAATCCAAAGAAATATCTTGCCAGAAATTGGTAAGTTGCAGTGCGGAACATATATTATCCGAAAACTCGATTGTCGTTTTGTTTGCCACACCTGCAATGTACAGAATTATTTCGCCCACGGGATTGGCGGAATATGAGCAATACTCCAAAATATCTGCGAAAGTATCGGGCTGCCGAAATCGGACATCGCGCCGAAACGCTTCAATAAGCCGATGAAACGGCGCGGGCGAAATAGAAAAAGTGCGGCGTGTAATTTCTAAAGCCGTAAAAACCGGATTGCCGCCCGTACTTCCATTTTCAAGAAGGTCATCAAATCTTTGCAAAGCATCAATCTGTATCGTTTCGCCCAAATGCACAAGCTCGTCGCCTATATCGTCGGCTACGCGACTAAATGCGTAAACAGCATAAAAATGCGGACGCAGTTTTGCCGGAATCAATGCCGAGCCTACGGGAAAATTCTCGTAATGTCCTAATGCCAAACGTCTGCAAAAAGCAAATGCTTCGTGTTCGCTTGCAACACGGAAACGGCCGCCGTCGGGTTGCGTAAGTTCTAGAAGTGCATCATCGGAAAATTTCATACTTTTATATACGGAAGAACGCGGCTGTTTCCGCAATATCGAGATATATGGTTTTTGCAATACAAATATAGAAAAATTCGCTATTAATGCGATTGCACCTATTTTTGAGATAAATTTAACTTGCTTCTTATTGCCTGATAATGCTTGATTTGCTTTTACAAACCGATATTTCCTTGTTTCGCTTTATCAACGGCTCTCTGGCTAATCCGGTATTCGATGCTGTAATGCCTATTGTAACCGAGTCAAAATATTGGATGCCGGTGTATGCTGCGTTGTTTATTTGGTTGCTATGGAAGCGTCGCCGCGAAGGAGCCGTGATATGTCTTATCTTGGCACTCGGTGCTGTAATCGGCGACCAATTTAATTCGATGTGGTTGAAAGAATGGGTTGGGCGTATTCGCCCGTGCCATGCACTCGAAGGGGTGCGTTTGGTTGGTGTTTGGTGCGGTTCGGGCAAATCCTTCCCGTCTTCGCATGCGGTGAATAATTTTGCGGCGGCCACATTGCTGGGATATTTTTATCCAAACCGCCGCGCAATTTGGTATTCTATTGCAACAACCGTTGCTTTTTCGCGAGTTTACGTTGGTGTGCACTATCCTTTCGACGTTGCGTCCGGTGCGGCATTGGGCGCGTCCATAGCGTTTGTATTGATTGTTTTGCAGCAATTTGCGGCTCAGAAAAACAATGCTTTTTCAGTGGTCAGAATTAAAACAGCAACTATTACGAAGTCTGAATCATGAGCAATTACGGCACATTTTCCGAAACTTTCACCGGAGACATTGAGCATACGGTGGGTGCGCAAGAACTTATAGGATTTTTAGGGGATAGCCGGTCGTATCGTCATTTTCCGGCAACGGTAAGCATTATTCAAACTCACGCTTCTATTGTGGCTGTTGCTTCGCCGTATGTGTATAAAATCAAAAAAAACGTAAATCTCGGCTTTCTTGATTACTCTGCACTCGAAGCGCGCCGCTTTTATTCCGAACGCGAGGTTGAGCTCAACAGTCGTCTTGCACACGATATTTATCTTGGAATTACGCCGATTATTCGTTCGCCCAAAAACGGGCAGCTGATGTTCTCGGAAACGGGCGAGTCTGTGGAATACGCCGTTACAATGCGTCAGATTCCCGACGATGCTTTGCTGAAGAACCGCTTGGCAAAAAAGCGTGTTACACGTGCCGATATGGTAATCATCGGGCGGCTTCTCGGCGAATTTTACCGCAGTCAAAATCCGGATAGGCATATATCGTTATTCGGCACACCGGAAAACATACGCTTTTCGGTTGAGGAAAACTTTGAGCAGACCAAGTGCTTCGTTGCTACGGCGATTTCGTCGGCAGCATATAAAGCGATACGTGCCTATAATGACAGGTTCTTTGAAACGCGCACCCATGTGCTTGAGCGGCGTGTAGCTGAAGGGCGCATACGCGAATGTCACGGCGATTTGCATCTCGAGCATATAGCATTTATGCCCGACGGTGTTAAAATTTTTGATTGCATTGAATTTAACGACAGATTCAGATGCATTGACATTGCTTGCGATACGGCATTTTTAATAATGGATTTGGAATTTCATCGGCATTTCGATCTAGCGAAAGCTTTTGCGGAAACGATAGCCGACGAAACAAATGACCGCGACGAGGACGTATTGAATTTTTACAAGTGCTATCGTGCTTATGTTCGCGGCAAAGTTTCGGCTTTGCGGTCTGTTTCTGCTGCATTGCCCGATAACGAGCGGCGTTTATCGCTGTCTGTCGCTAAAAAATATTTTCGTTTGGCAACGCATTACGCGCTTTCGCAGTCGCGCCCTATGGCAATCTTTGTTATGGGTAAGCCCGCTTCCGGCAAAAGTTCCCTGGCGCAGCATATAGTTGCCGAAACCGGCTGGAAATACTGTTCGTCCGATATTACTCGCAAGGAATTGGCAGGCGTGCATTTATTCGAGCGCGGCAGTGCGGCCGAGCGTAAAGCATTGTATTCCAAATCTATGACCGAGCGCGTATATGCTGCCATGGAAAAAGACCTGACGGCTTGCGGCAAAACAGGTCGCCAAATCGTTATAGATGCAACTTTCGGGCGCAAGGACTTACGGGCAAGATTCATAGATGCCGCCCGCCGCGCTAAAATGGAATGTCTTTTTATAGTTGCCGGCGTTTCCGAAGCCGAAACAATGGAGAGGCTGAAACGGCGCGAACACAGCTCGCATACAGTTTCCGATGCTCGTATTGAGGATTATCAAGCCATTGCGGCCGCTTATGAAGAGCCTGACGAATTATCGGCCGAGCAGAAGATTGAGGCTGTCTGCTCAGGTTCGCAACGTGAATTGTGCGGCAATGTATTGGCGGATATTGCCCGAAGAAGCATCATATAATTTTAAATCTCCGAATATGCCAAAAATTGTTCATATACTATGACCGAAAGATTTGCGGCCTCTCGTTCACGTTTTGATTCCATTGACTTATTGCGCGGTATGGTAATGATTTTAATGGCTCTCGACCATACGAGGGATTATTTTTTTAATCAATCTTCGATTGACCCCGCCGATATGGCGCACACTACGCCGGCTCTGTTCCTTACGCGCTGGATAACGCATTTTTGCGCTCCGGTATTTGTGCTGTTGGCGGGAACGGGTGCATTTCTGTACGGGCGCAGGTTGCCGCAGGATTTGCCGAAATTCTTGCTGTCGCGTGGCGTGTGGATGATTGTTCTTGAACTAACCATTGTGCGCTTCGGTTGGGCTTTCAATTTAGATTACGCTCAAAGCGTGGCACAAGTTATCTGGGCAATAGGCTGGGCAATGATAGCTCTTGCCGCGTTTGTTCGATTGCCCGTAAGAACTATCGGGATAATAGGTGCGGCTATTATAGCCTTGCATAATTCACTTGATAATGTTGCATCGCAGAGCTTCGGCGCGGCCGATTGGCTATGGAAATTATTACATGAAGGCGGTGCAACAGGTCGGTCAGGTTTTGAACTTTGGGCATTATATCCGATAATTCCATGGCCGGGCGTTATGATGCTCGGCTATGCTTTGGGCGATACATACACTTGGGAGGCAACGCAAAGACGACGCTTCTTATTAAGGCTCGGAATGGCGGCCGTCGTGCTGTTTGCCGTAATTAGAGCAATAAATCTCTACGGTGACCTGCAACCGTGGGCGATGCAATCCGATATTGTTTTTACAGCTATGTCGTTTCTTAATTGTACCAAATATCCGCCGTCGCTGGACTATTTGTTGATGACGCTCGGCCCCGCGCTAATCGTACTTGGCTTTGCCGAAAAGCTTGCCGTTGCAAATTCATGGCTTGCACGTGCCGTAACAATATATGGGCGTGTTCCGCTAATGTATTACGTTGCACATCTGTATCTTATTCATATCACGGCGGTTATAGTATGTATGGCGCAAGGGCTGCCGGTGAATTGGCTTTTTCGGAACGATTGGTTCATGAGTCATCCGGCCGGCTACGGATTCGGGTTGTCGGGCGTATATGTGATATGGATTTTGATAGTCGTGTCTTTATATTATTTTTGCCTTAAATATGCCGAATTTAAGAGTCGAAGCACTTTGCTTGTATGGAAATATCTCTAATGCCATGATAATTCGTCCTGTTTGCGCAATAATTTTTACATTAATCTGTATAACGGCACTCTTGTCGGGTTGCGGCAGCGAGCAAATATTGGATGCAATTCCGAAGGCAACCATTAAAATTGTATCGCAACCGTCTGCGGGCGAGGGAGTGCCTAATGTAGATTATACTTTTACGCCTGTTGCGGAAAATGCGCCGACTAAACCTAAATTCGAGTGGATTCTTGATGATTCGATAATAGCAACAACGTCGTCGGCACAATCTATTCATTTGAAATTTCCGCATGACGGCTGGTATTACTTGCGCGTAAATCTTTACGATATGGCGCAAGG
Source organism: Bacteroidota bacterium (assembly GCA_020852855.1). Taxonomy (GTDB): domain Bacteria; phylum Bacteroidota; class Ignavibacteria; order Kapaibacteriales; family UBA961; genus JADZAA01. The sequence goes on along the minus strand of JADZAA010000062.1, from coordinate 5,315 downwards.
CGATATTATTGCCGCCGATGTATTTCTGGCTAATATACGTTCCGAATTGCCTGTTATAGCAATGATAAATATTCCGCCGGGCAAATTTCGCATGGGGTCGGAGAAAAATTTCTACGAACAACCGGTTAGGACAATAATGATTTCCCGTCGGCTTGCAGTTGGAAAATACGAGATAATGCAATCGGAATGGCGTGCGATAATGGGCTATTCGCCCGCATGGGTCAAGGGAGATTCGCTTCCGGTGGAAAATATGAGCTGGAATAGCGCGATTGATTTCTGCAATCGCTTGTCAATTCGTTCGGGATACAAACCATGCTATTCTTTCGACGGCGATTCCGTAAAATGCGATTTCTTGGCGGACGGTTATCGCCTGCCTTCGGAAGCGGAATGGGAGTATTTTGCACGGGCAGGAACGACAACCGAAAGCTATACGGGAGATTTTCAATCGGCAGTCGCCGGGTGTTTCCCGCCCGATACTGCGCTTGCGCCGTTGGCATGGTATTGTGCAAATTCGGACGGAACAACGCATATTGCAGGAAAGAAACAGCCGAATGCTTTCGGGCTGTATGATGTAATGGGAAACGTATCGGAGTTTTGCTGGGATTTTTACGATGGTGTATACTATCAATACGCGCCGCTTCTTAATCCAAGCGGTCCGCCGTCAGGCTTATATCGCGTAAAGCGAGGCGGCAGTTTTTCAAGCGAATTATTTACCATGCGGTTATCTTATCGTGAGAGTCAATATGTTGAGAAAACGGGAATTGATATCGGCATACGAGTTGTTCGCACTCTTCCGTAACACTGCGTTAATCGCCGCTTTTGTATCGGTGCTTGCTGTCGCGGCTGGATGCAAAGACGACTCGGGAAATAATACTGCGCCGCCTACGCGAAAAGACTCGTCTGAAATATTTCGCAAGGCATTTGCCATGCCGGAAGACTGCCGCGTATGCCATCCGCAACATTTTGAAGAATGGCAACGCTCAATGCACGCATACGCAATGATAGACCCGGTATATCTTGCTTTCGACAGTATCAAAAATATACGATCCAACGGAAAACTCGGACAATTCTGCCTTGAATGTCATAGCCCGACTGCGATATTGATAGACAATGCACCACATTCGAGTGCGAAAGATAAAATTTCGCCTATTTCGGCACATGGCGTTTCTTGCGATGTATGCCATAGACTTGCACCTGACCAGCCGTCTGCCGTTACAAATTCCTCGCGCTTTACCACCGACAGCGCAAGACGCGGCTCGATAATCGATCCTGTACCAAACTCGTATCATACTTCGCTTTATGACAGCCGATACGAACAATCCATAGTTTGCAAAAATTGTCATGATATGTATACGGACGGCGGCTTGCTGATAGAGAAAACCTATACCGAGTGGAAAAACAGTTCGTTTCCAGGCCGTGCATTATCCTGCCAATCATGCCACATGAAATTTTATAGCGGAAAAGCGGCAAAAGGAGGCCCCGACCGCGAGCGCGTGCATCGCCACCAAATGGTAGGAGTAGATGTTCCGCTGATTGATTTCCCCGGACGTGAAGAAACTATAGCGGAAGTACAAGACATTCTGCATTATTCGGTGAAAATGGACGTTCTCGCTTCCGAATCTGCGCGTATATCCGATAAAACATTACCGATTAAGGTCAAGATAATAAACGTTCTTACCGGGCACAGTATACCTTCCGGTGCTGTATTTAACAGGCAAATGTGGCTGGAGGTAATCGTCACGGACGAGCGCGGCGATACTTTGTTTGCAACCGGATTATTAGACCGGAACGGCGACCTACGCAATAACACCAGCGAAGAAGTAAAAGCGGGGAAAATTAAATACGACAGCAACTTGGTTGTGTATACGGGTTCGGCGTATAAGCATGGCGTAGAAACGCATTTTGCATGGGAGGCAGATTATATTGAAGAAAGAATGATACCTCCTTTTGATTCTCGAACAAATCTGTTTAATATTCCAATTCCTAAACGTAGCGGAGCAGATATGCGCATTAGCGTAAGATTGCGCTTTCGGGCTATGTCGCCCGCTCTGTTGCGTTTGGCAGGCCGTGCTGACCTTATAGAGAAACTGCCTACATTTGAAATGGAGCGATACTCGGGAACTATTCCCGTTAAATAAGCGCAGCAGAAAGTAATGTTGCACTACGCAACACGTTTCCCTTGCGGTTAGGATCTGCGGCTGTCTAACCAACCGTCGACCGAGTATTTTCCGCCGCCGACGAAAAATAATGCGATAAGTCCCGTTAAATAAATAACGGCTAATTCCTTTACTCTGAACGGGTCGGCGGCATGTTGCACAAAAACGGCTATAGAAAGCACAAATATAAGCGGTAATGCAGATAATCGAGTGCGTATTCCGAGTGCTAAAAAAATACCAAAAACGGATTCTGCTATACCTGCCAATAGCATTGAAGTATGTGCATCTAGCCCCATAAATTGCAAAAACTGAATATTGTCCTGACCGATACGCGATAACTTAACCAACCCGTGATTACCAAACAATGTTCCGCCCAAGCCCACACGCAGTATCAGCGAGCCTAAATCTGTCGAGAATACCTCGTTCGACCAAATTTTTTTAATCATTATTATTCTTCTGCAAAAGTCGGCAAAACGTAATATGCCGCAAAATTACGCTTTTACGCATATTTTGCAAATCTTTCGGCAATATGCCCATACGACTTGTTCTATCGGCGCATGGCAGTCGGAAGGCGATACGAGAAAGATTTTCGTGCAAATAGGCGGCAAATTCCGTAATTTGCGAGCGGCCGTTATTTTTACGGTAATTGCGTTTTGCAGTTTGCGAATATTTTGCGCTACGCTCAAACGCATGGATATATTGCTAACAATGGAATAAATTATGCCGACTTCGCTTGAAATTCTGCACGGTGAAGTAATAAGCCACATGAATACAATTCAAGATGTCAGAGCGGCTTCGTCAATTTTGAATTGGGATCAGGAAACATATATGCCGGAAGGTGCGGCCGAGGTTCGTGCCGAACAAATCGGTACGCTTGACACGATAGCTCATCAGCTTCTGACCGGCAATAAAGCACTGAAATTTGCCGATGCCATTCGTTCGTTTGACGGTGCCGCACATAAAATGCCGTTGCTTGGTATTTTCCTTGAAGACCATGAGCGGGCAGTTAAATTACCGGAAGATTTGGTGCGTCGCACCTCGAAAGCCCAATCATTGGCGCATCACGTTTGGCTTCGCGCACGTGCCGAAAGCAATTACGCCGTTTTTATGCCTGCATTGCAGGAATTGCTCGACCTTAAAATTGAGGCGGCGGAACTTTACGGCTACGAGGCCAATCGCTACGATGCACTCCTGAACCTATGGGAGCCGGGCGTAAGCGTAGAGCAACTTAATCCGGTGTTCGATAAACTTCAAGCCGCAACCAAGCAAATATTGGAAAATATTGCACCGTACTCGGACCGCGTTTCCACCGTACCTATGACTCGCTTTTACTCGAAAGATAAACAACTTGAATTTTCGAGATTTATTTCCGAAAGATTGGGCTTTAATTTTGCAAACGGGCGTATAGACCTATCCGCTCATCCGTTCTGCACGTCGTTTTCGCAATTCGACGTAAGGCTTACCACAAGAGTAAACGAAAATAATTTGGACAGTTGTCTGTACGGCGTTATACACGAAACAGGGCATGGACTGTATGAACAAGGGTTTGCTCCCGAACTTGCCCGAACTTTCGGTGCCGACGGTGCTTCGATGGGAATTCACGAGTCGCAATCGCTGTTTTGGGAAACCATAATTACGCGCACGGAAGAGTTCTGGACGTTTGCGATGCCGCATTTTGAGAAGATTTTCGGCAAAACGCCATATACGCCGCGTGATTTCTATAAGGCAACAAATGCCGTAACTCCGTCGCTTATCCGCGTGGAAGCCGATGAAATTACCTATAATATGCATATCATTCTGCGCTATGAAATTGAGCGTGATATGGTAAATCGTACCATTGACCTCAAAGATATTCCCGAAGTTTGGAATGAAAAAACAAGACAAAATCTCGGTATAATTCCTCCGTCCGATTCGCAAGGCTGTTTGCAGGATATTCATTGGTCTTTCGGCGGCTTCGGGTACTTCCCGAGCTATACGCTGGGTAAACTGTATGCGGCTATGATGTGGCGCGTAATGCAGGCCGATATACCTTTCGTGCGCGATTATATTCGCAACGGCGAGTTTGTGCCGGTTCTAGAGTGGTTGCGCGAGCGTGTGCATAAATACGGGCGTACATTGAAGCCGGGTGAGCTTATACGCCGCCTTACCGGACGCGATTTGAACGCACAAGACTTTGTTGACTATGCCTATGCCAAAACAGCCGATGTGTATGAGACATAAGATGATAATTACATGCGGGAATATACGCCCGGAACAATTCGTCAACGGATGTAATGGGCAGTGATTCGTTTAGTAAGAAAGCGGTTGAGTTTATTGGCGAAATCGGCCGCCGTCCGCCCGTTATTCCGCTTTGGGCAGCCGAATCAGGTGTCGAAATTCTGAATCCTTATCGCAATGCTGAAGTTCGTGAGATATTCCTGAAATTCGTCGAAAAATTTTACGACGATAATTTCTTGCGAGTGGCAATTATAGGTATTAATCCGGGGCGATTGGGTGCCGGATTAACCGGAATTTCTTTTACTGACCCTTTTGCTTTGCGCGAAAAATTAGGAATAGAATCGAGCATAGCCGGCAAGCGCGAGATATCGTCGGAATTTATCTATCGCGTAGCGAGTGAAATTGGAGGCGTTAAGCAATTCTTCGGCAAAGTGTATTTAACTGCGGCTTGCCCTTTAGGTTTTACGAAGCAAAAATTGAATTACAATTTCTATGACAATGCGGATTTTGCGGCCGCCCTGCAACCGTTTATAGTCAAATCTCTTGAAAAACAGTTGGAGTTCGGGCTTTATCGCAATAAAGCCATTATCTTGGGCGCAGGCAAACTCGCGGAATTTATGCGGCGGCTAAACGATGAACATAAGTTTTTCAATGAGCTTGTAATACTTGAACATCCGCGCTTTATTATGCAGTACCGTCGTAAGCAAACGGCGGAATATATAGCAAAGTATTGCTCAACGTTCTGCACAATATCGGACGAAATGAATTGCACGCACGGAGAAAAGCCATTTTGCGGAAAATTGCATCAATAAAATTTATGGCATTACTAAAATTTTAATGGAGCAAAGTTAAGTTTTCCGAAGTAGAATAGGGCGTTAATTCTAAATCGCTCGAAATTTAAAAATCCTCTTGCTTTAGATATTACCGATTGTATTTTCCCGT
>JADZAA010000061.1 GCA_020852855.1 Bacteroidota bacterium | reverse complement strand
TGCAGATAATCAAGTAAGATTTTTGCGTATTACTTCTTAGCATTTGCGGCATTCCTGCCGCAATACCAAGTGCTTAAAAATAATCGGGGCGGCGTAGATACTGCGTCGCCCCGATGCACGTATACAGAGATTAGGAATTAAGAAATATGTACTTGCTTTTACTGTTTTCCGAGCAATAGCCGAAATTGCTACTGTCTAATTATACGGAACAGATTAAGATTTTTTTTGCATTGGAAAATGAATTTTAATACAAATATTTACTCACTCTAAGCGATGATATCATTCAAGCTTATGCGAATTATATCTTATTTGCGCGACGTATTTTTCGTTGCCGCCGGAATATGCTCGGCAACCATCGGGCTAAAAGGTTTTTTATTGCCGAACGGCTTTTTGGACGGCGGTATTACCGGAGTTTCTTTGCTAGCTAATTTTATGACCGGCGGCCATATTGCTACATTTATTATTGTATTTAATATGCCTTTTATTTGGCTTGGCGCACGTCAAATATCAACCGAATTTGCCGTGAAAACATTGTTTGCGATTCTTGCACTTTCGGCGATGCTTGTAGTTGTAGATATGCCTTCCATAACCAACGATAAATTATTAACTGCGGTATTCGGCGGTATTTTTCTTGGTGCCGGCATAGGTCTATGCGTTCGTGGAGGAGCGGTAATTGACGGTACCGAAGCACTTGCCCTATATTGCTCACGCAGGTTTGGTATAGCAGTGGGCGACGTAATAATTATACTAAACGTTACGATATTCTCGGCGGCCGCTCTATTGGTTAATATCGAAACTGCAATGTATTCTATGCTGACTTATGCTGCGGCATCAAAAGCCGTGGATTTCCTCATAAGCGGAATCGAAGAATACATCGGCCTGACCATTATTTCCGAACGTTCAGGTGAAATTCACGATGCTCTTATGCACAAACTCGGTAAGGCTGTAACAGTCTATAAAGGTGGCGCAGGGTATATGTCCGATGCAGAGCGTCAAATACTTTTTTGCATCATAACACGATTGGAAGTTTCGAAAATAGAAAGCGAAATAACGCAACTTGACCCCTCGGCATTTATTACGCAACAGACAATAAATCACGTTCGGGGCGGTATGGTGAAGAAGCGTCCGCTGCATGATTAAACATTTTCTATCAACGCTTTAACAATGTAATTCCTGCAATTACCGCTAAAAGCCCAAAGATGAAACTGCCGCAGGAGTATAACGTGAAGGTCAAGTATTGTTCGGATTCCAAAAGTTTGAAGTTTTCGTAGGAAAACGAAGAAAACGTAGTAAATCCGCCACAAAATCCGGCTGTAAGAAAAATACGCAGTTCGGGTGCGAACCACGAAAACCTATCGGCGCATCCATAGAATACGCCGATAAGAAAGCAGCCCGCGATATTGGCTGCAAATGTTCCTGCCGGAAAGCCGTAAGGGATTATTTTCAACAGCATTATTCCCAAAGCGTAGCGTACTGCGCTACCGAGAAACCCGCCTGCACCGACCAATAATAAATTAAGCCACATAACGAGCTAAGACTAATCAGCGTTTCCGCCCGAACGTTTCGGAAAAGGCTATAATCGCTTTGGAAATTCCCGATATCAGAGATGCCGCCTGCATAAGCGGCTGCTCTACTTTTTGTTGCAGTCTTTGTTCGAGATTGTCTATGCGTTCGGCTACCGAGCGGAAATGCGTTATGATAGCCGAAGCATTCTTGAGTTCTTTGTCGACTTGTTCAATCGTTTCGCTTGTTTGTTTCAGCGTTGTATTAAGCGTATTTATTACCGGCGTTATATTTTCTTCGATATTGCGCATCAACGCAGTAGCCTCATCAATTGAGCGCGAGGTTTTGTCGAATAGATGCAACGCCTGCTTTACGCCGTAGATCAAGGCTAAACAAAGAGCCGTGAAAGCAACGAGAGCGATTATTTCGAATACCGTAAGAATTGTTTCCATAGACGGCTGATTAAAGCAATTCCGTTTCCTGACCTTCGGCATCATTACCACTTATTTCTTTGCGGAACGCCTCAACTCCGGCACGTGCCGCTTCACGTGTTCTTTCGGCACCGTCTTGCAGTGCGTCTTTTGTTTGAGCGGCGCGATAGCGTGCTTCACGCATGGTATTTTCGGCACTTGCAAGCATGGACTCGGCTTGGCGTTTTGCCGCCGTAACTATATCTTGCGCCTTGGTTCGTCCTTGATTAACCATGTCCCGTGCGCTATCCTGCGCTTCTCCGAAGTAATCGCCGGCTTTTTCGTAGAACTCGCCGGATTTATCGGCAATGTCGCGGCGCAATTCACGCCCGCTTTTCGGCGCAAGCAACAAGGCTGTTACAGCACCTACCGCGCCTCCTACCAATGCACCCAAGAAAAACCCTTTGGCATACGAATCAACCACATCTTTTTCATTACCCATGATAATGCTCCTTATAAAATGCTTGCAGAGAAATTATATTCCGATTATTTTTTTTGAATAAACTATACGGCTAATTACCATGACTCCGGTAAAGTTATCGATTTGCCTTGTGCAATAAGAATGGCCTCGGCAAATTCTCGAACAGCACCTTTTCCGCCTTCGCTTGTGCAGATAAAATCCGCAATATCCCGTATAGTCGCAACCGCGTCGGACGGACAAGCACTTACGCCGCAAAGACGCATCGGGTCGGCATCGTTAACGTCATCACCGATATAAGCTATATTCCCCAAAATCGTGCCGAGTTGCTCCGAAAGTTCAATTATAGCGCGTTTTTTATTGCGCGAGCCAAGAACAACACGTTCTATTTTTAATTTGGCGGCACGTGAAATAACTATCGGGCTATTCTCGCTTGTAACAATGGCCGTTCGTATGCCTGCGCGTTGCAGCAATGTAATCCCCATACCGTCGCGAACTGAGAAACGCTTCATAACTTCGCCGTTTGCACCAAAATACATTGCACCGTCTGTCATGGTTCCGTCAACATCCATTACCACGGCTTCGATATGCCGCAGCTTATCATGAAGATTTTTTTTCTCGTCGTCTTGTAGCGGCATTGCTCTTTTTATTCTACTTTTGCATTCTAATTGCGATATTGTTAGGAAGACAATCGAACATAATCATGACCTCTGCCATTCTCGAAGCCGACTATGTAAACCTTCGCCTTGGCGTTCCGGAAGAACGTTTTGACGACGCGGTCGGTATTCTTTCATCGTTGCCGTTGCTTGGCGTAGAAGAACGTTTTGACGAACTTGTTATTTCATTTAAATCGGCCGATTTTGCGGAAATTACACCGGAACGAATCCACATTCTTTTCGAAAGTAGCGATATACCCGTCGAAGTTCTCCAAATCGAACCTGTAAAGGCCCAGAATTGGAATGTAGAATTTGAAAAATCACTTCAGCCCGTAACGGTAAGCGAGCGAGTTGTTATCGCTCCTTCATGGTCGGACGATGTACCGAAAGCTGGAATAGTTCTCCGTATTGACCCTAAAATGTCTTTCGGTACGGGCTATCACCCGACTACACGCATGATGTGCCGATTTATCGAGCAATATGTTCGTTCCGGCTCTCGCTGGATTGATGCGGGCACGGGAACAGGCGTTCTGGCAATTCTTGCGGCAAAACTCGGTGCGGCGAAAGTATTGGCTTTCGACAATGATGAATGGGCGGCCGAAAATTGCGCCGAGAATATAGGGCGTAATTCTGTGGAAGCCGTTGTGGAATATATGCAGGCCGATATTTTTACTTTGGAACTGCCGGCGGCCGACTGTATCGCTGCTAATCTTTACCGAAATCTTCTCTTGCCGACATTTCCGCGCTTCCGCCAATCGCTCGACGAATCGGGCGGCATACTTTTGGTCTCCGGAGTATTGGTTTACGACCGAGATGAAATTTGTGCCGCCGCCGAGGCCGCAGGCTTCCGAACGCTCGCCGTAGAGTCGGAAGGTGAATGGATAGCCGCTGTATTTGAGGCTGAATAAAAGTAGAAAATGTTGCTTATAGTGCAGTCGTAACCTGTCGGTACAAATGCCGCGGTACCGATATTGTGCCTGCATAAGCAAATAACTACATCGTTGTTTCCGATTTTTTCGTAATTTTATGCAATAGTCAGTTTTTTATGGAGAGATAATGGAATACTCATCTCAAACTTCATCTGCCACCAACTCGATTCTTCAGCTTGTAAGTTTTACTATAGGCAACGAGGAATTTGGTGTTGATATTCTTAAAGTGCAGGAAATCAATCGTATGACTGCCATTACGCGAGTTCCGAACGCACCCGAACACGTGGAAGGCGTGATAAATCTACGCGGTAAAATTATTCCTATTATTGACCTTCGCAAACGGCTTGGCGTGGATTGTAACGACCACGATAAAAATACCCGAATAATAGTTGTGGAACTCGTCGGGAAAGTACTCGGTTTTATTGTCGACAGCGTAAGCGAAGTGCGGCGCATTCCGGTAAGTATTACGGAGAGACCGCCGGCGATGATAGCGGGTATCCGCGGCGACTACATTACTTCTATTGCCAAACTCGAAGACAGACTGCTTATTCTTCTCGACCTCGAAAAAATCCTTAGCGCAGACGAGCAGGAAGAACTTGCCGGTATAATGTAAATTTATCGGTTACAAGTATTTTGGTTGCGTATAGAATATAGTTGCGATAAATCTTATTGCAACTGCTTAGAGATGAGGTGCTATTCGCGCCAAATATGCGGAAACAGTAAATACGAAACGGTTATTATAATACCAGCATAGCCTGTCATCATCTGCAAGTCTGCCGGTGCATTTTCGCTTATTGTTCCGGCAAAACTTGTCGCGGTAGCATCAATTCCGGCTAACATTATCGGCAACAAAGCCGGAAATGCCAATGCCGGTAACAAAGCCGCTTTTGCACTTGTGCGTGCAATAATTACCGAAAGTATGGTTACGCTTGCAGAAACCGCTACGCTTCCTATCAACAGAGCCGCAAAAAATAATGCCGGATTTTTAACTGTAATATCATCAATAAACAGCAGGAAAAGTCCGGCAGACGCAAGGTTTATTCCAATTGAAAGAAGCGTTGCAGTTAATAGTTTTCCAACATAAACGGACTCCGGCCGAGCCGAAACAGTCAATAATAACGATGTGCCGCGTTCTTCTTCGGCCACAAAGCCACGTGAAAGTCCGCTCATACTTCCAAAAAACATAATTATCCACAAAATACCAGCCGCAAGCTCGGGTGAAAGTTTCTCGCCGGCCGAACTGAACACAATCATTGAAACCGTAACCGTTACAAACAGCAGTAATGCCATAAGAGCGTGGCGTGTGCGGATTTCCGAACGTATATCCTTGATTGCTATGGCAATAGATTGCGAAATATCGCTTTTTGCTGTATTTTTCACGGGTTGTTTTTCTTGGTAATTGATAAGCACGCTACCCTGCACGAATTTATATCGGACTGTTGCTTGCGCGAATTTCACGATTGATTGCCCGAAATTATGCTCATGTTTTTTACAGGTAACAACAACTTGACTTTATCAAAAAATTGATTTAAGTAGTCATCTGTAACAAAATTAAAAAGTTCCTGAGTGCTAAAAACGTATCTTTGTCGCATTTCTTTAACAAGATTACAAAAATATGGCATTTAGGAAAGAGGCGGAATATCTGAACGGCATTGTAACTTTGATACCAGACGCATATTCCGATGAGCGTGGTTTCTTTATGGAAGTTTTTCGTGCCGACGCATTCGCCGAATTGGGATTGCCAAGCGAGTTCAAGCAAATAAACTATTCGAAGTCGCGTTGCGGCGTAGTACGCGGTCTGCATTTCCAATGGAATAATCCCATGGGCAAATTGTTGCGGGCAACCGCAGGAGCAGCCCAAATAGTCGAGGTGGATATACGCCCGGGCTCGCCTACGCTTGGCAAGCATTGTTCATTGCATATTTCAGCCGACAATAGGCGAATCGTATGGGTTCCGCCGGGCTTTGCCAATGGCTTTGCGGCATTGTCCGAATGGACAGAAGTGGAATATCTTTGCACGGCTATTTACAATCCTGCCGGCGAATCTGGAATACTATGGAACGACCCTGCACTTGGAATTGAATGGCAAACACCCAAGGCAATACTCTCCGCAAAAGACCGCTCGGCACAAACTTTGGCTGAATGGCTGGCTCGACCGGAAGCTTCATCATTTGCATATCATAAATAACTATTGTATAAACAACAGCTTACGATAACTCAGATAAATCTTCCTGTCCGATTTTGATAAGTCGTTTTTTTTTGTATATTGCGAGAGCGTGGTTAAAGACTATATACTGTAAATAAAGATAAATCTATATGTCAATACGAGTGTTAATGGTACTTTAACATTGATGTATCAATTATTGCAACAGATTAATGTTGAGCCTGCTATTGGTAGCTTCTTTGGATATTATTGCTACTGCCGAACCTAATATGATTATTACGCCTGACAATAGAACTATTAGTGTATTAGGTGTAAGTCAGTATAAGTCGACTGTCGTATTAAAACATTGATGAGTTTTTGGGGTAATATGCAATGAACGGTATTGCATATTATTCTCTGAACTTGTTTAGGACTTTTAAATTGTGCGCTATAATTCCCACTTTGTGGTCATTGTATATTTTGCGGTAAAGAATTTTCAACATTTCCTCGCATGATGACACTAACAAAAAACGACTGTTATCGGAGTTTGAGATATGAATAGATTATTTATGTATTCTGTGATTTTCCTTTATACATTCGGTCTTTGTTACTCAAAAACTAATAAGGATTCACTGCCATTTAAATTTGACAGTGTGGTTGTTATTGAGTACAGATCTGATTTATCTTCCTTACACAAGAATATCTTATCTTCAGATATAGAGAGTGAAAATGTAATTTGGGATAATTCGAAATTTAATCCTACCGTTACGAAAAAGACGAAATTACCTAGCCTCCTTGCAATTGAGCTCTCTCAAAAATTGAACTCCCCTAATATTTACGACAAACGACTTAGAACTTCATGCTTTTTTCCAAGAATGGGATTAGTGTTTTACAAGAAAGACTCAATTGTTGCTTATGTAAATATATGTTTAGAATGTAATAGATTGACATGTTTTCCTAAATTAAACAACGTAGAAAAAAACAATGGGGTATTA
>JADZAA010000060.1 GCA_020852855.1 Bacteroidota bacterium | reverse complement strand
TAACGGACGGCTTCGGGCGTGAGGTAGCCATGTTATATCGGGGTGAGATGCCTTCGGGCGTACACAGCGTATCTTTCAATGCCTCAACGTACAATGTACCATCGGGCGTATATTACTGCACATTGCGAGTAGATGGCATATCGCAGACCAAGCGCATGATGTTTGTCAAGTAAGGTTTGGCAAATTCGTATAGAACAAAACAGCCGGTGCGGAACTTCTCGCATCGGCTGTTTTTTATTTTTAGACATAAAAACGACTTGCTTACATTTTTCCGGCAGGCCGGCTCTATATCAATCTATTTTGTTTTGGGTTTAGAAATTACAGAAGGAAAAACTACTGTAAAAGTAGAACCGCGCATTGAACCTCCGATATAATTTATCGAGCCTCCCATACGTTCGACTAATTTTTTCGCTATTGAAAGACCGAGCCCTATTGATTGTTCATTGCCGGTTGGACGGGCACTAAGTCGTGCAAAACGATGAAATAATCGTGGCCTGTCTTCTTCTGAAATACCGGGACCGTCATCACTGACTTTAATGCTCGCGCTATCGCCAGACGTAAATACTTCTATGAAAACCGAACCGCCACACGGTGTATATTTAATGGCATTTGAAATAAGATTATCTACAACTTGGCCTATAGCATCGGCATCACCGGTCACTATGGAAAGTTCCATTGACGAATCTATCGTAATTTGTTTATTGGCGGCCGAATGTCTGTATTCTTCGATAATGGTAGAAACTATATGAGTAAGATTTACCGAATCCGATCTTAATTCTATAGCCATAGATTCGACTGTGTTGCTGTCGAGTAGTTTTTTAACGATTTCCAATGCACGTGTGGCCGACTGACCGATGCTGTTCAGATAATGTATTTTTTCTTCAAGCGACAATCTATCTGAATATATTTGTAAAATTTCTATAAGTGAAATAATACTGCCCAATGGATTCCGCAAGTCATGCGAAACTATACCCATAATTTCTTTATTCTCTTGAATAAGCAACTGTAGAGAGCGATTTAATTCTATAAGTTCTATATTATGCAGACGATATACTTCAGCTTGATTACGTGTGTGCTCAACTTCATGGACTACTTGCAGGTTTCTGACACGAGCGTTAGATTGGTCATTAAAAATTCTGTTGCGAAGGCTATGCCATTTTTTATAGTGGTAGAATGCAAGTTCTATGTCGCCGGTACGCTCATGAACCTCCGATAATGCTATATGCGCTTCGGCGGCAAGCGTAATTGATTGTATCTTATTAGCAATATCAAGAGCATGAAAAAAATGTTCCGAAGCGTCGGCATAGTTGCCTCTATTAAGCGATTGCCTTCCTATCGCACAATGCGAGGCAGATTCTCCGGCACGATTCCCCAACTGCTTGCGTAATTCAAGCGATTGTTGAAAGTATTCGTCCGCCGGCTCCCCCATCTTTTCGCATGCCAAGCCAATGCAATACAATGCATCGGATTCACCCAAACGATTGAATTGTTCATTCGCACAGTCGTAACACTTAGTTGCAAACCGAACAGCCTCTACCGGATCGCCCATGGCAATATACACGTCGGCTATATTTTTCAGAACAGTTATTATGCCGACGCGATTATTCGTTTCGTATTTGACAGACAAGCTTCGTTGCAAGTATTCAAGTGCCTCTACATAACCGCCTGTTACCGCATACACTTGTCCTATATTTCCAAGTGAAGCACCGATACCTACCGTATCATTTATACGCTCTCTCAGCTCTAAGCTGTCGAAATAGTATTGGAGCGCAAGCGCATAGTCGCCTAAATTGTAATAAACATTACCTATGTTCATCATACACACAGCTACGCCCGTTAAATTATTCGCCAGTTTGCGCAACGTCATACTTTCCAAGAAACTTTCAAGTGCCGTCTTATAATTGCCGGACATAATAGACACCGCGCCTATTGTGTTCAGAGCTGTGGCACTGCCCTCGTCATAATCTAAAGAAGAGCAGATTTCAAGTGCTTGACGAGCCGTAACAATGGCTTTTTCGGGTTGGGCCGAACGGTAATAGCAACCGGCAAGAACGTTCAGAGCATTAGCCATGCTCATATCATCGTTTGCTTGTATTGCTGCCGCTCTGGCACTCTCGGCAACTATTACAGCATCGCTTACGGACAGATTCAGCCAATTCTCAGCAGCCGCATAGAAAATTGCGGAGCGTTCCTTGGGCGACTCTATGTTTGCAAGTGATTTGTCGAGTTGTTGCCAAAGCTGTTGCATAGTAGATTTCATAAGGCATTCTGCACCGAATTTTACATCAGAATCATAAGTAAAAAATTATGCCTTGCGAATATCGTACATATATCGAACAATTAATTGTAACATAAAAAATTCTATTTATTTGTTTTTCATGTTCTATCGCAAAATTCTTCTCCCTAAGTCTAATAAATCGGCAATTAAATTCAAACAATACATGCAATAGTTATTATTGCCGATATGTATCTATTACTTGCAAAGCCTATTGTATTCAACTCAAAAACAGAAATACGAAATAAGCAGATATTTTTTAATGATATAAATCACTGCATAAACAGACCGTCTCCGAGGTATCTTAAAAATATAGAATGACAAGCAATTTATCAAAGAGCAGTATTTCTACCGCTCCTTGATAACTTTTGCAAACAAAGAAATATTTATCGTAAAATCACTATTTGCTTGGTGATTTTACGTCCGCCGGAAACAAGAGTCAAATAGAACACACCTGCCGGAAAATCTCCTGTTTTCAAGGTAATCTGCTCGCCTTCTACCGACAAAGCACCTTCAAAAACTGTGGCTATCTCCTGACCGAACATATTATTCAGCACAACTTTAGACGGTTCGTGCAAATTAGAATAATCGCCGAATCGAATGCTTATTTCATCGGTAGCAATCACCGGATTTGCCTCTAAGAACAGAACAGAATTATCGGTTTCAATTTCTTTTACACTTGTAATTGGGCCTCCCCAACCGTTAAGTTTTACTTGTATTGAACTATTACGCTGGTCATTCGTGGAAAAATTCAAATTTGTCGTTTTATTGCCCTCGCTCGTCGGTGCAAATTCCACATTGATTTTCAACGTATCGCCATATTTCAGAAGAATTTTATCGGTAATTTCAGGTTCTGTACTCTTTATCGAATATCCTCTGTTTTTCAGTGTTAAATATGGCAAAGATACTTCTAATCCGAGCGAATTTTTAGGCGTTATAGTTAGCGTCATTTCTTTTTTCTCAGCCAAATTAACCGAGCCGAAATCTAATATATCCGCTGATAAAACTGTGCCGGGCTTTGGCCCGACGCGAAATTGATGGTATATCTCGCCGCCGAAATCGCCGTTAAATTGCAATAATTGCCGGCCAAGCGACGTAAGTCGCAATGAACCGGAACCTAAACTCGGTTGAGTAAGCCACCAACTAAGCCCGTAACCCCACGTATTGGTAAATCGCAACTCATAGCATCCGTCAGGCAGGTTAAGCGAGTCCACATACTGCGTATTATCGGAAAAACCCGATTTTTCAGATATTATTTTTCCCATTGAATTTTTTAGAGTATACGAGTACTGTGCCGCCGCTTCTTTGTTAGTAAGCAATCGTATTTCAAACTCGTTGTAATATATCGGCGGAACAGTATAATCGGTTCTCCCGTAGTTGTTTAGCGTGTCCTCGTCCGGCGCGTCGTTCGGATTAAATAAAACGACCTCGAAAATAGGGGCTTTATTTTGCGCGGCAAAAATATTTTCCCAATTGAGCGGCGGCAACGTTACAGTAGCTTCTTCCAAAAACTTCAACGAACCCGTCCAAGGCATAGTTGTTACGGGTCCGCTCTTAGCATTGTATAGAATAAACATTTTTCTCAAAACATTCGCACCGAGATTCTTAATTCTTATGCTTGGCGATGCGCAAATTGGATTCATTCTGTTATACGGCGCGGCCGCGTTCGGCTGCATTATTTCAAGCAAAGCCGCGTTGTTTTTGTAATTCGGCTCACCGACGTAAATAATTTGCCCGGCTGTGGAATACGACGCGCCTTTGGATAAGTCCTGATTTACATAAAGCTGAAATTTGTAGTCGACAAGCGTAGAATCGTCCGATGAAACAAACTCTGTAACATCTTTTTCCCAAGGTGTGATTTTATCGCCCGGGCACCAGCCGCCGCGGCTTAACGGCCAGGTGCCGTCCTGCGGATACACGGGATTGAGCATACAATCTTCCCGCCAAAGACGTTGCGAATATCGTTGCGCTCCACCCACCCAAATCGTATGCGTTTTATCGGAAAATTCGGCTGCATTATCCGTTCCGCCGCCGCCGTGGCCTGTCGTGATAATTTTCAGCCGAGCATGAGCCGCACCGGCCGGCCTCTTAATTTTTTTTCCGGCCGTATGAACATCAATAGGTTTGGCCGGATTGCCGTATTCCCACGAACCTTGCCAAAGCGTTTCTATTCCTTTCACGGTATATGGCGGCGTTCCCTCTACAAACTCGAACCATGCGGTAAATGCGGCACTTTGCGAATACCCGCTGTAATCGGTGCGAACTATTACGCCTTCACCCTTAAGCAATTCGACGTAATCGCTTACGTCCCACTGCCATACGTATTGCATAGCAGCAGGCTTGTATTTCCAATAAGGTGTAATAAATCGAGCTATTTCAACAAATTCATACACCGGATTGCCAAGCGAATCAACTTTGCCCGTAGCACGGCGAACAAGGAAAGTTACGGTATAATCCCACTCGCCTTTCAGCGGCGCACACGGGCAAGCAAGCTTGAGCTTGAGAGTTATGTTGGAATATGTTTTACCTGCGGACGGAAAATTTACCGCAGTATCCAATCGCATATCACCGACGGTATAGAAACGGTACGAATCGTACATTACCGTTTTTGCGGTATCGCCGACAGCAGCATACACCGAATCGGTTTCCGCAGAATACAGCAATATAAAAAGTAAAGCAAAGGAAGTTAAAAGTTTCACGGCATATCCGTTGAAAATGTAGCAGAGACTGAAATTTCTCTTCAACTTAGCGCATTTTCATCAATTTTACAAAAGTAATTTTGCAATGTACGACACGAATAACAAAGTCCTAAGCAACATAATTTTCAATTTAAGCGGAACTATTTGCAAATTAAATGCAAGATGCTGTTCCCTTCGGAATTTTCACGGCAATCCTCATGTAAAATTTCCGTAATTTACGCCCGCTTTTCTAATTGGTTATACTATATGCAACGGATTTGGGTTTGTATAATGCTGTGCTGCCTTGCATTTGAATGTGCAGGAATTTGCATTATTCAAGCCATTGATTTATATGGCAATAAAGATACAATGCGGGAATTGGTTAAAGAAGAGCTTTCTCGCCCGCATTCCGCTCATGCAATAGAAATCATACGTTTTTCCGATTATGATTTTGCCGGAATAATGTGGCTCGACGGCGGCAAAGAATTTCGGCGAAACGGAATAATGTACGACGTTATACGTATGTGGCACGAAAAAGACAGCGTAGCTATAGAATGTTTCCGCGATGAAAAAGAAACTGAAATTTTAGATAGTATAGCCGGTTCAAAAGAGCGAAGCGGCAATGCCGCACAATCAAGTGACGGCAATTCTATTTTTTCGAAAACATTCGCCAAATACCTGCGGCCAAATTCTACTACAGAAACTATTGAATCGTTGATTGCAATATGCTTTTCCGGTTATTTATATCCCGAAGTAAAAAGTAATTCACCGGAAGTCCCCACACCGCCTCCACGACTGACATAATCTGAATCCACATACTACAACAACCGAATATTGCTGCGTTGCTACGCGGCAAAACGGGTATTTTTTGCATTTTTTAATCATTCAGAGTTATCACCGATGAACAATAATTTAATTTTTAGAATATCTCTTGCTGCGGCGGCATTTTCTATTGCACTTGCTTCCGCCTCGGCGCAACAAAAGAAACAAGTAAAAGATACGGTCTACAAAACTTCGCCGATAACCGTTACCGCAACTCGGCAGGAAGCCGCGGACTTGTCCGTTCCGTTGGCGGTTACAATTGTTCCCAAGGAATTGATGAACAATCGCAGAGGTTACGGATTAGACGAAGTTCTCACGTTCGTACCGGGAGTTTTGGCGCAATCTCGCGCCGGAAACCATGACGCACGAATTGTTATTCGCGGATTCGGCGCACGAGGTTCGGGCGAAAGGTCTAATGCAGGAACATCGCGCGGACTGCGTTTTTATTTAGACGGCATACCGGAAACCGAACCTGACGGACGCACTGCATTCGACTTAATAGACATTGCAGGCGCGTCGAGCGTGGAAGTTGTTCGCTCAAATGCTTCTGCTTTATGGGGCAATGCAGGCGGCGGCATTGTAAATATAAGCAACGTTCCGGCTGCAAATGACCCTTTCATAGAGGCACAAGTTCAGGCCGGAAATTTCGGATTTTTGAAAAATTCGCTACGCGCAGCTTCGCCCACCGACCTCGGCAAGGCATTCGTTTCGTTTAATAACACGACGTTTGACGGTTGGCGCACTCATTCAGAGAGCGCGAATACCCAATTCAATGCGGGATTGGTAAATAACATGGGGGCGCGTACAAAATTCGGCGTATTTATAGCGGGTGCATCTAATATATTTCGTATTCCCGGGCCGCTCAATCAAACGCAATTCGATACGGATCCTACGCAAGCCCAAAACGACACCTTAATTTACAAGCCTACTTACGTAATGCGCGACGAGCGGCGTTTCAATCGCCTGGGGCGTATAGGCACTACATTCGAGCATACTCTGTCGCGCAGCACGTCGGTAGGCGGTACGGGCTTCCTGCAATCGAAATATTTACAACGTTCGGAAAGGAATACATTCCGCGACTTTAATCGCTATCATACGGGAGGTAACTTCTACCTGAAAAATACGATGAAATTAAGCGATAATCTGCAAAGTAATCTCATAGTTGGCGCAGATGAACAATATCAGGACGGTGCCATTCTGTTTTACTCTTTAGTAAACGGGGGGCGCGGAACATTGCTGCAGGACAAGCGCGAAGGAGCGAACAATTTCGGAATATTTGCACAAGAAGATATGCAAATAAACGAACAGCTTAACATAGTAATCGGGGCACGTTACGACAATATTACGTATTACAGCGAGAATTTCCTCGTGCCGGGCGAATCGGAAGATAAGTCATTCACGCAGATTACACCCAAATTCGGGGTAACGTACCGCATAACGCCGGAGCATACCGTTTATACTAATTTCGGCGGAGGTGTCGAAGTTCCTGCCGGTAACGAAACTGACCCTGTGCCTACTTACGGCGACGACACCTTGCACGTAATAAATCCGTTGCTTGAGCCTATACGCTCTACAACAATAGAGATTGGATATAAAACTGTAGCAAATGCAGATTTTCTGGGCGATGCAACTGTTTCGGCCGACGTAGCCGCATATATGATTACCATAAAAAACGATATTATCCCCTATCGCGGCGGGAGATTCTACTTCACAGCCGGTGAAACGAGAAGACTTGGCGGAGAATTGGGCTTGGGAATTCGCTGGCTTAACGGACTGTCGCTGTGGGCTGCGGTTACACTATCCGACAACCGATATGTCAATTATAAGATAGATTCCGTGTATTACAACAAAAGTTTAGCGGGGAAATCAGCCGATTACAAAGACAACAAAGCGGCCGGACTTCCCGATTTCTTCTCTACGATTCGCCTGCGTTTCGAGCCGGAATTTGTCGCCGGCACCTTTATCGAGGCCGATATGCGTCTTATGGGCGAATACTACGTTGACGATGCCAATACGCTGACAGTTCCTTCTTACGCCGTATTCGACGCGGCCGCAGGTTACGATTTGAAAATCAGCGATGCACTCGGAGCAAAAATATATGCACGCTACGCTAATTTAACAGATGCAAGATACGCCGCTTCCGCTTGGATAAACCCCGATATGCCGTCAAAAACTCTGCCGGCTTATATCGAACCGGGTTTAGCCGGAAATATTACGGCCGGACTGACTCTTACGTGGTATCCGGGAAAATAATTTAATTCGAACCGCCTTCGTTCGGCGGCATTAAAAAGCCGTCGAGCGAGGGCATTACAGGGCAATATCTTGAAAATAAAATATCTTAACCAATTCGGCCGATAATCGTAAAATTCTGCCTACAGGCCGATTTTCGGGAAATTTTTCAAAATATGATTTTTTTCCTTGCTGAAGTCATTGAAGCCGCGTAGTTTTGCCGACGACGCAACAAAGGTTGCGCATATAATTCATAAGTTTTGAACTCTTGCGGAGGGATCTATGACGATTTTCCATTTTGGAAGGCACTCTGTGCCATTTGCCGACATTCGCGACATTCATCTCGATTATGATTATCATAAAAGCGAGATTTTTGTAGATCTTGAGCTCAACGGCGGAGCGCAAATGAGTTTAAATTTACACGACTCAATAATTTTTATGGAGCAATTCATCGGTAGAATTAAAACCGAAAAAGACAGTTAATTTTCAGAACAAATAATAATTAAGGGCTGCCGCACCGACATTTGTCTGTTTGTGCGAACAGCCCTTTCTATTTATCCAATCTCTGTTTATTCAGCTTGAATTGCCATATCGCCGGCAATATCGTTGTCGTTTTCGCCTGATTTTCTGCGAGTATATCCTGCAATACGGACTTTCAACGCTTCAAACATATAATAGATTACCGGAATAAGAACCAATGTAAGCAAAAGCGAGCTTGTAAGGCCGCCGACAAGTGCCCAAGCAAGTCCGGCTTTCCATTCCGCGCCCGAACTATGGCTAAGTGCTATAGGCAACATACCCATAATCATGGCTATTGTGGTCATTAAAATTGGACGAAGCCGCATTTTTCCGGCATCTAAGAGCGACTTTTTGATGGACTCGCCTTGCTCGCGCATATAATTTGCTCTATCCACAAGCAAAATAGCGTTTTTGGCAACAAGTCCGATAAGCATAATCATACCCAAGCTCGGAAACAGCCCCATGGCTTTCATATTGAGTGCCATAGCCAAAAATGCACCTATAATTGCTACCGGTATCGAAAACAACACCGTAAACGGGTGCAGATATGAATTGTAAAGCGCGACCATTATGAGATAAACAAATATAATTGCCGCCATAGATGCCGGGACCAGAGAGGATTGAGATTCTTTTTGATTTTTCAAATCACCGGATAACGACATATTTATGCCGGCCGGCAATGGCGTTATTTTCAACTGTTTGTCAATATCCTGCATTATAGTTCCGCTCGGTCTGCCCAAAGCCTGCGAAAACAGCGTAACAGCCGAATTTCTATTCTCCCTCTGTAATTTAGACGGTCCTACCGACTGGAACACGTCCGCAAATTGTTGCAGTTCTATTTGCTGTCCGCGATTGTTCATAAACGCCATTCGCTTCAGCTTTTCTGTTTTGGAACGGTCAAATTCGTCGCCGAGTATACGCAAAGTGTACTCGTTGTTCCCGTCGCGATATTTCAAATCGTCGTTGCCTGTCATCACAATACGAAGCGCACTTCCCACCTCGCCTATTGCCAAGCCGAGAGCCGCTATTTTCTGGCGGTCAATTTCCACTCTGGTTTCCGGATGATTATCCTCTACAGAAAGACGGACATCGGCCGCACCTTTTACTCGGCGCGTTATATCCATCAGTTGCACTGCCGCCTTTTGTACCTCTTGCTGATTGGAACCGCTCAGAACAATCTGAATCGGCGTTTGATTTGCCGTTCCGAATATGCCTATGGGATTTACGCGCGCCTTGGCACCCGGAATCGCAAGAGCATAAGCTTTAATTGCGGCACCTATTTCGTCTGTGGATTTTACGCGCTTATCTTTTGGAACAAGCGTTACGTTTATCTCGGCGGAATTAGGGCTTGATGCGCCGATAAGCCCTTCGCTCGACATTCCCACGCCGGCCAAAACTTTATCAACTTCCGGCATGGAACGGATATACTGCTCTATTTGCAGTGCTGTTTGATTAGTCTTTTCAAGCGATGTTCCCTGCGGAAGCTCTACCGTTACGGCAAATTCGCCACGGTCGGTCTGCGTCATAAACTCTTGTCCGATAAAGCCGAGTGCAGGCAACATAAGTGCGCCGACAAGCAACAGCAAAGTAGCCAAGACTACGGCGGCACGTGTCCAGCCGCTGCGCAACGACCAATTTAACACCGCAAGATATTCATCGGTTAATTTATGGAACATTCGTTCGAAAATTCGGCTGAAACGTGCCATTAACGTATTTCGCGAAAGATTTTCCAATCTCGCAAAGCGCGATGCCAATACGGGAGTTATTGTAAAAGAAACCAACAGCGAAAACAATGTGGAAACAAAAACAACCACAGCAAATTCGCGCAATATATTCCCGACTATTCCGCCGACTAATGAAAGCGGCACAAATACCACAACGTCAACCAAAGTAATGGACAGAGCCGCAAATCCGATTTCGTTCCGTCCGTCCAAAGCAGCAATCCGTTTGTGTTTGCCGCGTTCCAAGTGATGATAGATGTTCTCAAGCACCACGATAGAATCGTCAACCAGAATTCCGATAACCAACGACAACCCAAGAAGCGTCATCAGATTAAGTGAAAATCCCAATAAATACATTACGAACGTTGTCGAAATAAGCGATGCCGGTATCGCCACCATCACGATGAACGAATTGCGTATACTGTGAAGAAAAATGAACATAACCGCCGCCACAAGAATTATAGCCAGCAGAAGGTCGTACTTCACCGCTTCAGCAGCGTCTATCGTAAATAACGAGCCGTCCTGCGCTACGGTGAACTTCAGCTTAATATCGCTGTTCGTCGCTTCGAGTTTGGCAATTTCCGCATGAACACGCTTTGCAACCTCTACCGTATTGGCATCGGACTGCTTTTGTACGAAAATACCAATGGAAGTAACGCCGTTTATACGGTTTATCGTCGTATATTCCTTGCGCCCGTCCTCCACTTCCGCCACATCGCGCAAGCGAATATCGCCGCCGGATTTGGCGCGCCCTACGATTACTTCGCGTAACTGCTCTACAGATTTTATTTTGCCGGCTACTCGCACCACAAACTCCGACTCTTCGGTCTTAATATTGCCGGTAGGGACATCTATATTCGATGCTTTGACAATATCGGTAACATGCCCTACGGATAAGCCGTAGCCGCGTATCTTGTCGAGGTCTAAATTCACGCGAATTTCGCGCTCATCGCCTCCTATCAGAGTAATTTGCGACACGCCGTCAAGTTTCGAGAGCTCCGGCTGCACTTTATCCTTAACGAATTGATAGAGTTCCCGCGATGGTAAAGAGCTTGTAGCTCCCATTCGAATAACGGGAATTTCATCTAATGCTATTTTAGAAATCACGGGAGCGCGAGAGTCTTTCGGCAGCAATATTTGAGCGGCATTAACCTTGCGATTCGCATCTTGCGCCGCAATATCAACCTTCGCGCTTTGTTGTAATTCCACCATTACAAGCGAGCGTCCTTCGTACGAAGTAGAGCGAATAGTGGAAACTTTGTCAAGCCCCGACACCGCATCCTCGATTACTTTTGTTACGGAGTTTTCTACTTCACTTGGCGATGCGCCGGGGTAAATAGTCGAAATAGTAAGAATTGGCGGGCTGATTTTCGGAAGCAATTCGTAATTGAGTTGCGTATAGCCGAAAATTCCCAATACGCCGAGCACTGAAAACAGCACCACGACTATCGTGGGGCGTTTTATGGCAAGTTCGGTTAAAGTCATGGCATTCTATTATTTGTTGCGTATTCGTTCTGTTTTCGAGATGTTTTCTTTGAACGCTTATTGCGACCTTTTCGATATTACATTTTATTGGATGCGCCGCATTTCGTGCAATTTATTTTTGCACAATTACTTTAACGCCGTTGCGCAGATTGTTTTGGCCGTTTGTAACTACTGTTTCGCCGCCTGCCACGCCGCGCAATATCTCAAGTTCATTTTCGAATTCAACACCTATTTGCACATTGCGAATCTCGGCTTTACCGTTATTTACAACATAAACCTGTGCATCGCGAACGCTGCCCGTTAAAGCCGAACGCGGTATTACAACAGATTTTTCCGCCGCGATATTAGTAAAATTCACTCGTGCAAACATACCGGCGCGCAAAGGATTCACTTTATTGTTCTGCATAATTATTTCCACCGGAAAAGTATGCGAATCGTCGCCTTTAGCGGAAATACTGCGAACTACGCCTGTAAAAATCTCACCCGGATACACTTCCGTAGAAACTTCCACTTTATCGCCGGCTTTAAGCTTTGCCACGTCTTTTTCGGCAAGATTTACTTTGATTTTCAGAGTAGAAATATCAACGATATTTGCAATCGGAGTTCCTACGTTGACATTCGCGCCCACGTCAACCATTCGGGAAGTAACAACGCCTGATGCAAGCGTAGTAATTTTTGCATCACGCAGTTGCCTTTCGGCGGTCATTAATTGCGCCTTTGCAAGTTTAAAAGCAAGCAAAGCACCGTCATATTGCGCTTCCGTTACGGTTTTCTCGCGCTTAAGAGCCTCGAAGCGGTCAAGGTCGGCTTTCGTTTTGTCGAAATTTGCCTGCGCACCGAGAACGGCCGCCTGCCTTAGCTCGTCGTCCACAGTTGCGATAACCGAGCCGGCCGGTTTGAAGTCGCCCGTTTGGACATAAACGGCGGTAATTCTGCCCTGCGCTTCGGAGGCGATATTCACGTCGCTGTTCGCCAAGAAAACGCCGACCAAAGATAGTTTCTCCGTAAGTTGTTTTTCCTGCACGGTTTCAACCGTTACCGGAATATCGTCTATGCGGTCGGCGGCAACTATTTTATCGGCACTTTTTGCTTTATTGTTGTACAGCGTAAAAGCAATAAATCCGACAGTTGCGACAAAAATCAAAAGATATATTATCTTTTTCATAATACCTGATTGATGATATTTAGCGATTAGTTTTTTTGATATGTTTCGATTACAATTCGCCGAGTGATTTGCCAAGTCGTGCCACGGCTATTTCATAGTCGGCAACGGATTGAGCCAATGAATTTTTTACGGAAACGAGCATTGTTTCTGCATCAAGAACATCGGAATTTAAAGCCATTCCGTTTTTGAAGCGTTGCGTGGTAAGTCGAAGATTTTCTTCGGCTTGCTTTACGGCAATATCCGCAATTTCAATTTTCTTTTTTAATTGCGTCGTGCTAAGGTAATTCTGCGTAACCTCTACGTTAATCGCATCGCCGATTTGACCTTGCGCGTCGACGGCTTGGGCAAGTTGCGCTTCGGCCTGCTCGGTTTGTCGGGATGTTGCGCCCCAATTCCACAGGCTCATTGAAACGTTTATACTTGCATCCCAAGTATCTCTAAAAGCGTCGACTGTGGGAACAATTCGCTGATTAGGGCGATTGTAATAGTAATTTCCGCCCAATGATACTTGAGGATACCAGCCTGATTTTGCGGTAATTATGTTTTCTTGACTTGCTTTTATCCGATAATCGGCCGCGAGAAGCTCCGGGCGTTGTTTTTTTGCTTTGGCCAGTAATTCGTCGGGTGCGCCAAGCGAACCGGCCGCCGCGTTCGGACCGGTTGCTATAATTACAGACGCGCCGAGAGGTCGCCCTATGTAATTATTGAGAACGACGGTTGCTAACGACGCAGCGTTTTGTGCGTCGACTATGGCAAGTTCGGCATTTGAAAGTTGCACCCTTACTTTAAGAACGTCGTTGGCTGTTGCCATGCCGTTCTTTTCCATATTCACAATATCGGATAAATGTGCCTCTACCGTTGATTTGTTTTCTTCGGCAACACGCTTGAATTCCTGCGCTTTGTATAAATTCCAATAGGCAGTCTTTACGGCAAGAGATACATCAGATTTATCTTTGGTATAATCCACTTGCGTTGCTTGCGAAATATACTCCGATGCTTTCTCGCCGCTTTCAAGCCGGAAACCCGTGAAAACCGGTTGCTGTAGAGAGAGCACCAATGAGTAGTTGTCGAATACTACGGGTGAAACTACCATACTTTGCGATGTACCCGGAATAGTGAATGTAAATGGCGGTACAGATGATAGCCGCGTATAGCCGCCGCGAAACGACAATTGCGGCAGGCGCGCCGCATTAATTTCTCCGATTTTTGCTTCGGCTGCGGATATTTTCATTTGCGAGGCATGAAGTGCCTTGCTGTTTTCAATCCCTAATTTTACAGCCTCTTCGAGCGTCAGTTTTTCTTGAGCGCGTACTTTGCCGCTACCAATCAGCAGCGCTAGTAATATGGCCGCAATACACGGCAAATTCATCAAATAACGTCGTGTCATTTCAATTTTACAGCGGATAACAAAAAAAATCGTTTGAAAGATAGCGTTACG
This sequence comes from Bacteroidota bacterium, assembly GCA_020852855.1. Lineage (GTDB taxonomy): Bacteria > Bacteroidota > Ignavibacteria > Kapaibacteriales > UBA961 > JADZAA01. The sequence goes on along the minus strand of JADZAA010000060.1, from coordinate 1,887 downwards.
GAAACCGTGTACGCAAAAATAGTTTCCGTGTTTCACAAAACAAGCCGTTGTTTTTCAAAAGACTGAAGTCACCATGGCAATAGCATTTCCGACTTGAATAATTTTTCGGCATCGGAAAGTATTTTATAGCGAAATTGCTCGCGCCCCGCATCGGTCATTATTCCTTCAAAAAAGACGCGCATTACCGCTATGTAAAGTTGCGACGGCGTAACTGAAATCTGCGCAAAAACTTCCGGGCGAAATAAATTTTCGGCAAGAGTGAGATACATCATCGTAATTAACTCCACCGACAGATGCGAGCGAAATGCACCGCTTTGAATTCCTTCGCGCAGTATAGATCCCAAAGATTCGCTGATTTTATTGCGTTTCCATTCGGTATGTTCACGCAAAAAATTAGGCATATACTTTTCTAAGTCGTTGATAAAACAGACGGGTACATTTCCCATTAAAGTAGATACCACCGACCCTATGCGCATAAGCTTATCTGTGAAATCATCTGTCTGCTCCTGCACTATCGGCATTATGCAAGCGTCGAATTTAGCACGGTAATACATTACGACCGCAACCGTCAGTTCCTCCTTGCCGGAAAAAAAGCGGTAAAGCGTTTTTTTGCTCATACCAAGCTTTTCGGCAATTTCATTCATCGTTACACGATTGAAGCCATGCCGGTTAAACATCTCTGTAGCAACGTCAAGAATTCGAGTGCGCGTTTGCAGGTCTTTTTCGCTGAGTTCCATTCAATAAAGCGTCAAAAGAAACTTGTTTTGTGTTTTCGGTTTCCAAAATTACGAGATTTTGCTTTGCTGATTGCAATTATATCAATTACTTTTTTGTCATTTTAGAGTTTTAGGCTGATGCAGAAATGCATTTCGCATCTTCATACTGTGAAGAAACAAAGCACTCGGAGCAAGATGATGGGAGTATTTTACTTGTTAAGAAACGATTTATCTAATCGTATATAATAGAACCTTAAAACACGATATAAAATTTTATAAAAAATTTGGAAATGTGTGTGTGTGTGTAATTTAGCATTGGTACGCAGATAACGTGCAACCGTAATATTTTTTTTTATTTTTGTAGAGGAATCGGTTTATAAGAACCTTCTTTATCGCAACTTTATTATTTTGTTGCTCATTGTGCATAACAACTACAGTGTTTGCTGCCAAAGAAGTTATGCGTGAGGGTATGTGTGGCACAAGAACCGCACAGCCCGGTCCTTGATCCGAGGTGCGATCCTTCCGAAGAACTTTGTTATGTTAAGATTTATTACGATGATGGAACTACAGGCTGGACAAGGTTGATAGTATATGAGCCGAGCATTCACACCGCTCACGACTACGCTGTCGGTGTACAAACTTATGGATTCAATGTGGCAACAGGTAGCTTTTACTATCACATTGATAAAGATTCTCAAACGCTGACTTTTCAATGTGAAACATTGAAATAACTTGAAACATATTTAGCATCTAAGCCATAAATGAAAAATAATTATCAGAATGGGGCGAAAATTCGCCCCATATATATTTTTTGGATAATAGTAAGTGCTATTGCAATATCAACACTTACATTAATCGGCAAAGCGACAGCGGCAGAAAATGCGAAACCATACAATATATTGGTATTCATAGATATAGATAACTGTGTTCAATGCGAACAATTTATTTTACGCTCAACGTTTGCAAGCCTGAAACAAGCAGGTAGCGGAAAAGTTTGGGCTATACTAAGCTCTGAATCGTCCGATGATTGCGAAATATACAAACAAAATATATCGGCCGATAGCATAATATGCGACGCATTTTCTATAACGGAGAGATTCGGTATCAAGCAGCTACCTGCTTGTGTGGTATCCAACGCGGAAGGTGTTGAAATATATCGTTGTGAAAATAT
>JADZAA010000059.1 GCA_020852855.1 Bacteroidota bacterium | reverse complement strand
GGGAAAATACAATCGGTAATATCTAAAGCAAGAGGATTTTTAAATTTCGAGCGATTTAGAATTAACGCCCTATTCTACTTCGGAAAACTTAACTTTGCTCCATTAAAATTTTAGTAATGCCTATTTAATTATGAAATCAGGCCATTTTTCAGGCTCGTGATTGAACCATTTCCTTAATTCTGTCGACGGTGCTATTTCTTTCAACCACAAATCCGCTTTTGCTTTTTCTTTGCTTAGTCCGCGAGGCCACAAACGGTCAATCAGTATTCTGAAACCGTCATTTTCCGTCGGAGTTTCATAAACGCGCTTTACGGATAATTTTGTTACCATTCTATTTTGGAAAATTGAAACAAATTCAGTGCTGTATTATGCCGCGTTAAATAATAAGAAATTTTGAATTTTCTTATGCGGATACAGCAAAAGATTCGTCAAATTTATCGAAAGCTGACCGAACTGCTTGAATAAACTCTTCGATTACGATATCGAAACTTTTGTTTTCCGTGTAGATGAATGTACCGGAATCGCGATTACGATATATCCATGACGCTATTATACGCATTTCGTCGGTTTCAAGAGGTGTAAGTCGTTGTGTAGCATGCTGTTGCGTAGGGAAGTACGCATTCTGCAACAAGGCGAAAGGCTTGGCGAGGTGTGCTTTGCGGCCAAGTATTTGCTGGTGGAAAAGCCGTCCGCTTGCAATGAAGAAAATTTCAACGGTTTTTTCGCGGTGTGAAGCGGGAAGTATAATTATTACATTATTATTGTTTGCAGCGGTGGAAACTTTCTCTTTACGTTCGAAAACGCGCTCGAACTCATGCAGGCGGTTGCGAATGGAAGCTGCCCTCTCAAACATAAGCAACTCGGCCGCCGCGGCCATTTCTTCGCGCAGCCGCTCTATGATACCGGCCTCGTAACCGCTAAGAAAACGACGAACATCTTCGACTATGCTCATATATTCGGCTTGCGTCTGAATCTGTGCGCATGGTGCGCCGCAACGTTTTATATGATAATAAAGACAAGGCTTAACGTCTGCTTTCGGTTGCAAAACTTCGTCGCACAAGCGCAAATTGAAACGCTTCTGCATAGTTTCGGCAATTTCTTGCGCCGCACTTCGATTGCGAAACGGGCCGTAGTATTCTGCACCGTCTTTTTCGGCGGTGCTTGTCCATTCAAGTCGCGGGAAATCCTCCTGCACAGTTAAGCGCAAAAACGGGTGGCGGCGTATTCTCTTGCTTGCCGTATTGTAAGGTGGTTGTAAACGTTTTATTTCGCGCGATTCGAGCAGTAAAGCGGCAAGTTCAGTATCGGCACATTCCCAGCGAATTTCATGCGCAAGGCGTGTCATTCTCTCGATTTTAGACGAATGTTGCGCACCGGGTTGAAAATAAGAGCGAACGCGCTCACGCAGGGATTTCGCCTTGCCTACATAAAGAATATTCCCGTCGGCATCAAGCATGGAATAAACTCCTGGCTCATCGGGCAAGGTCTCGAGATATGGCTCAATGCGCCGCATAAATGCTTGCGTCGGAATAAAATTTTTGAGCCGCTTATTCTGAAAATGCAAAAGTTCGCCAAGTGTTTTCACCTCGTAATCGTTCTGCACAATATCAAGCATTTCTATGAAAAATTGCGCTGTCGCCATTGCATCGCCGTGAGCGCGATGGCGATTCTCGATTTCAATGTCAAAAAATTCGGCAACCGAACCCGCATTTTTTTTGACCGAAGGCGGCAAAAGCCGCCGCGCCAATTTCAGCGTACAGAATTGCGGAGCGGCAAGAGTCTGAAAACCGCAGCGCAGCAATGATTGATTTACAAAACCGTAATCGAATGTGGAGTTATGCGCCACAAATACCGTGTTCGGCTCGGAAAATATATCGAAAACACGAGCGAGCACATCTTGCGGCTCGGGCGCGGAAAAGACCATAGCATTAGTAATCCCGGTCATTTGTGCGATAAACGGCGGAATAAATTGATGCGGATTGACTAACGACGAAAATTCGCCGATAATTTCGCCGCCGCGCGTAGTAATGCAGGCTATTTCCGTAATGCGGTTACAGTCGGCACTATGCCCCGTGGTTTCCACATCTACCACTACGAAATTAACGTCCCATATCGAGAGCGTATCGTCAAATTGCACCTTTTTCACGCCATTTTTTCAATTCTTTTATAGGTTATGGTAAGATCCATAAGAGTACCGCGCGGTGTAACCTGGTATTTCTCGATCAAATAATAGTCGTCGCCAAATTGAAGCATCTTGCGCAACAACATATTTTCGATGGTGGCATCAAGCTCTTTCAGTCCGCCGTATCTTGCAAGAAATTGTTGCTTTTCGGCTTCTTGTTGCTCCGGCGGCAGAACTGCGAAATTCCAGCATACCACTGCGAGTTTAACGGCACTTTCTACCGATGCGCCATCGGTTGCCAGCTTCAGCAACGGTTCGGCATAGCGTATAAATTTATTGAAAACTTTATTGCGCTTACCGTCCTGAGCAGTGCCGGACGTTTCGGAAAAAGGATAAATAGTGCCGAAACGTTCTTGCGATTTAACCGGCTCGGCGGCACGTTTCAGCGCGGAAATTCGTTTTTTACGGACAGATCTTTCTTGTTCGATGAGAGCGAGTTTTCGCTCCTTGCGGATGCGTTGATTTCTTGACATTTTTTTTGGGATTAAGCGAAAAAACTGAAAATAAAAAATACAAAAGCCGAGAAAACGTGCAATTACGGCTGTTTCTAACGGCGGAATAACGAGGCCTTCGCTATTTCTCGGGATAAATCGGCTGTCAGGTCGTAATAATTCAGATTGCGTATAAGCGAATCATTTACTTTCGGCATTGAGCCGCGTATCCAACAATCAACTATATGTTTTAATTCCGCCAATATTTCCTTTACGGAATTTGGGCGAGCATGAAAAACGGCTTTTGTTTCGGCCGCTATTTTTCGAGAAGCGGCATTTTCTGGCGTTAAGCATAAAATTGGGCGTTTTGCGCCAAAGTACTCGAAAATTTTACCCGGTGCATCAAACTCGTCGCGGCTTGTAAACCATAATACGTCCGACTCGGCCATAAGCCCGACGGCTTCGCGGTGCGGAACGTAGCCGGTTAGCCACGTCATTCTTTCAAGCCCTGCTTTTTTAATGTACTTTACGTCGGAAGGGCGCATCGCACCTATAAAGCGCAATTCGACAAAATTTTCTATTTCGGGCTTTTGTTTCTTTAATTTTACAATTGCTTTCAGGAAATTTCTTGGCGATTCGTCGCGCTCGAACATTCCGCAATGTGATATTGTCAATTTATCCGGATTCGGACGGAATGCGATGAACGGCAGAAAATCTTCGGCATCGTATCCGCTCGGAATAATGCAAATATCCTCATGACGCATAAATCTATAGCGCATCAGAAGGCGTTCTTTTGCAAGCCTATGGCAAACAATCACTTTTGAAGCGGTTTTCAGCGTATCGCTTTCCATCATTTCGTTCAACGAACGATGAAAAACAGTTCTATAGCCGCGCTGTTTATTATCGTTCCAACTTTCGCGGTAATCAATTACATACGGAATTTTATATTTTTCGGAAATTTCTTTGGCTATAATAAAAGCACTAAACGGCGGGGCCGTTGCAAATATGCAGTGAATTTCTTTTTCCCGCATAATTTTTTCAGCTGCGCGAAGGGCGCGTTTTTTCCAACGTATTATTGCGTCGGGCTGAGAAATTAAGCCGGAACTGTATTCTGAGCGCCGGCTTGCGGCTGCAAGAATCGGCTCTTTCCGAGAGTCTGTCCGTTCTATTACTATCGGTCTTTCGCTGAAATCACGCAACAAGGAATCGTCGTAAGCCGAATATGTGCGCGGTGTTCCGGTTAATACGGTAGGTTGCCAACCGTAATCGCATAAATATTTTACGAATTTCGCTGTTCGCAATACGCCGCTTATTCCCATCGGCGGAAAGCGATAGGCGAGGACTAAAACGTTTCTTTCGTTCATTATATCGTTTTTCCGTTTCCCTGTTTTATGCTTGTAAAATGCGCGAAATTCGTTTCCTTATGCGAAAAAGTTCCCCCGAATTCGTATAAGGCTTGCAGCCGTATATGCGCAATATATGAACGGAGAATATTCTCCTTCTCCCGTTTTTTTGGGGATATTTTTTATTTAATTATTGTAAACTGTCTTGTTAATGCAGTATTTCCGTTGCGCAACGTTAGAAAATACATTCCGCTTTCCAATATATTTTCGCCAATGAATAAACTATGAGTTCCTACGGCTAATTCGCCTTCAAGCAGAGTAGCAACAGCCCGCCCCGTGTTATCGTAAAGCTTTAGTGCCGTAAAATCGTTTGTCGGAATATCGGCAACAATTTCAATGGTGCCGCCGGAAACCTTCAATGCGAGAGACGGCGATTTCCCCAGCGAGATAATACGCTCCTGCGGCGGACATACACCTATCAGCGTAAAAGTATCGGGCGCGGCGATTGCAATTCTAATATCGCGCCCGGAACGCATTACATGCGGCGACGAAATAATCAATGGTGTAGCGATTGCATCGCCAAGCAGAACCTCGCAATTCAGCAGGGCGAGCCCGCCGGCTTTCAGCGTTGCAGTAAAAGTCGGGTCAGCTATTTCTATGGTCAAGTGTCCGGGTTTGTTTTCAGTAAATTGTGCCGCAAAACCTGATGCAAGGTCGTTGCCGGCCGTTATTGAGCGCGGCATCAGCATAGAACCGTTAAAATAAACCTCGAAAGAAAGCGAAGAAATTTGTGCAAAGCCAAGCGAGTCGGAGGTTAGTATAATCGGTAATGAAACAATCGAGCCGAGTTCGGCACTTGTTCCTTTAATCGTAAGAAGCCCCGTAATCGCCGATGTGTCGGGCGGCAAAGTAGACGAAGTTCCCACGCCGAGCAACGTAAGCCCGTGCGTTTCAAGGCATGGTTGTACAATAACTATATCGGCAACAGCCGAATCGCGATATTCCGATGTTGGCGCGTATTCCAGTGTAAGAACTAAAATAGAGTCTTTGGGAAGCAAGGCCGGCAACGGCGGTGAAGAAGAAATAAGGCGGAATGGCAGCACTATATTCCGAGCTTCAACCGAAATATCGACTGTGCCGGAGTTGCGCAGCGTGAATTGTCGCGTTAAAGTTTTGCCTGTTTCTACGTTGCCAAAGTCAATTTCCGAAGATGAAAGCACTGTGGCTACGCTTGCTCGGCGGCCGCGCAGGAATAATGTTTTTTTAATTCCGCAAGGGTCGAATGTCAGTTCGGTTTTGCCGATAAAGTCGCCGTCGGCGGTGGGTACGAACGAAAATCCGAGTGAATCGTTATCTTGTACCGTAATGCCGGGATTGAACGTTGCGGCGAAAGGAGCGTCGGTTAATGCCGTAAGTAATCGTGCGCCGGTTGCGGCACCCAATACACGCAGGCCGATTTTTTGCTTTAACGAATCAATACCCGTGCATGAAACTATCGTGCCGAAATACAAAGTATCGGCCGACAGCGCGAATGCAGTTCCTTGTTTGGACCCGGAAACTTGAATTTCAAAACCTGTACGATTGCAGGGATTGATGATTATCGGCAGATTGATAGAAATACTTCCTTCGTAAGCAGGAGAAAATCTGATTACGAGAGATTGTTCTTCGCCCGGCTTAATCGTAAGAGGTATGTTGATAAAACGAAAATTTGCATTAGCCGGCTGTGCAGAAATTGTTACGGGAATTATTCCGTTATTTCGAACGGTAATCGCCGTATCGCGCTCGTTTTCGCAACCCAACAAAGGTAAAAATGATAATGAAGAAATATCGGCGCCGAGTTTGGGCGTTGTTCTAACGCCTTGCAAATCAATGCGAAGTGTATCAAGGCATGCACCCGAAATAAACGGCAGCTGTAGCGTAGAGGCGAAAGTTCCGTCAATGGTTGGGTCGTAACGCAACGTCAGGCGCAACGAATCCATCGGCGCAATATCCACGGGGAATGATTGCGAAGCGATAGAATAAGGCGAACTTACTATTTGCCCTTGAAGTTTAAGCGGAAATGCCGATTTATTGCGAACGGTAATTACCGTGTCTTTAAGGTTGGAAACGCATGATAGATTTGTTCCGAAATTCACCTCTTGCAAACTTGCCGTTATGGCCGCTTTTTCTTTTGACCCGACAAGGTAAAGACGCAATGCAGCCGAACAAGGCTGTGCCGTAATGTCGACGGCTGCAGTAAAATTACCCGACCCCGGCGGTGTAAAACGAAACGTCAGAGCCGCTTGTTTGCCGGGCGGTATAATTATAGAGTTTGAAGGCGTAACCCAACTGAATCCCGTGCCCGGTGCAGCACGCTCGATTCTAATCGTATCCGCACCCGTATTTTTCAGAAAAATCGAATCTATTTTGCCTGATGTACAATCGTCAAGCCGGCCGAAATCAAGCGTATCTTTGACTGCGACATAATTTACCGTGCGTTGCATTATGGTTACGGCGGCCGAAGTATCGAAGCAAGAATTGCCGTCGAAAACAACAGATCTGTAAGTACCCGGAGCGATTACTTTGTAAGTTTGTTGCGTCGCACCTGTTAACGATGAACCATCTTTAATCCATTGATAACGTTGTCCTGCGCTTGCGGTAAGTATTAGCGAATCGCCCGGGCATAGTTTAGCAGGTTGGGCAGGAAGAACGACTGCCACGGGCGGCTCATTTACAGTTACTTCTATTTCATTTGATTGCGAAGTACAGCCGGATTCATTAGTTGATTTTACACGATAACGACCTGATACGGAAACTGTTAAAGTTGCGGCTTTTTGTCCGGCAATATCGCTGTTATCTTTTTGCCATTGAATTTGATATCCTGTTGGCACGGCATTAACTGATAGGGTTACGCTTCCGCCTTTGCAAAAAGTTACGGCACTTAAAGCGGTGATTACGGCAGACGAAGGGTTCGGGCGATTAGCGCGAGCTTGAGCAAAAGATGCTTCATTGTAGGAGCGTCCTCTTCCTAAGCGTGGATTTGCGCTAACGGCTGTGTTCTCCAAATCGTCTTGTTTAAAGCGATAGGCGTAAATTCTATATTTAAAGGCTTCGCCGCAGGGAATTGTTACGGCATCGTCGAAAGCTGTTTGAGAGCCGGATATATTCGCAATTACAATCCACGCGCCTAATTTGTCGTTCGGTTCGTATGTCTTTCCGTCTTGCGGAATTTGATTCGTATCGGCTTGCGACTCCGCGGTGCGCAACAGCAAATAGCCTTGAGTTCCGTCTGTGGGATTAAGGTCGGGTGCGGCGATCCAGCTTAACGAAACCGTAGTAGAGGATACCGATACGACCGATAAAGAGGCTGAAAGCCAATTCGGTTGCCGCAATCCGCGCCAAAAAAGTTGATTGTCATCTTCACCTATTGTATTTTTATTCGGTAAACCACGAGTAATATTTGCAGAATTATCGGCAGTTTTGATATTGCTCGGATTCGGCTCGGAATAATCGGTCAGTGCCAGCCCGGGATATACACGCAAACTCGACGCACTTCCCAAACCGTTGCCGTGATTTATCTTGACGACAGGCAGTGAAATGTAGGCCGGTGTTGCAGCATTTCCATGACTTAATACGTGAATGTGATTATCGGCCGCATCGCGAATTTGTATCATATCATTGCCGCCGCTTAGGTTCAAAGCAGCATCTGCCCACGTAAAACCTGCGCCGATTTCCATGAATTTATCAAAATACGTATCATTTTCTGCACCTATATCAAGAAACCCGTCGGCCGGACTATAGTCGGCGGTAGTAGCGCCGCGATGACGAATGACTATTATCGTGCCGGCGCGAACATTACGCCATAAAGGAACATCTCTGAATCTCACACCGCCCTGCCAAGTTCCACTCGCACCATTATCACGTATCGAATATCCGACCAATGATACATTATCTTGAATAACAAGAAGTTCTGTCCATTCGGTATCCGGCGAATTAGAATTATAGTACTCGCTTACGACTACCGATTGCGCAGTTGCGGAATAGGCGAAAGCCAAAGAAAAAAGGACGATGGCGTATAGCGGCAATTGGCGCGTAGCGCGTAACAAGTTCATATAATTTGCGGGTTTTGTGCTGCATTTCGGAGGAAACAACCGCGAAATTACCGCAACATCGGCTATTATCCAATTTTATCGCGTCGGGCTAATCTGTTTTTTATCAATCAAATTCGGTAAAGTGCGTAATTTTTTCCTTAAATAATCGTTTGTTGCGGGCCAAATCTGCGAATAGAGGTTGCAATAGAAGAAAGTTTGCATTTTCATTATTGCCCGCGTTACGCTTCGTATTTTTGTAAAATTGTTTTGTTATGCTTTTATTTCCCAGATGAATTTCATCACGCGCTTGTTTGTCGTAATATTGCTCGCCGTCGTAACCGGCGCAGCGCAGCAACCCGCGCCGAAAAAGTCTCGGGGAAAAAAAACAACGAAGAAGTCTGCCCAAATCGTTGCGCCGTCAATACAGCAGGACGGCATGAAATTAGTAACTGCACCCGCAAAAATCGAACAAAAACAAGACAGTGCAAAGCAGTCAATAATTGCGGCAGCACCCGACAGCATCGCAAAGCCTGTTCGTCAATCATTGGACACCATCGTAGTATATCAAGCGCGAGATTCGGCTTCTTTTATTCTCGGCGCCAAAAAAATGCGCCTTCGCGGCGATGCAAGTATTACGATGAAAAATCAAAAACTTAATGCCGAAATCATAGAAATGTCGTTTGGCGAATCTACGTTGTCGGCGGAAGGTATGCGCGACACGTCCGGCAAATTATTCGGCTTTCCCAAATTTATTGACGGCAAAGAAGAGTTTGTGGGCGAGAGGCTTAAATTCAATCTGAAAACTAAACAAGGAGTGATTTCATTAGGCGAAACTAATGTAGAAAACGGTTTCTACTACGGTGCAAAAATCAAGCGTATGGACGAGCAAACGTATTTTATCGAAAACGGTTCTTACACTACTTGCGATAAGCCGCATCCGCATTTTTACTTCGGTTCACCCAAAATGAAGGTTATAGCCAATGACAGAATATTTTTTGACCCGTTAGTTATGTATGTGGAGGATTTGCCCGTATTTATTTTACCCGTAGGCCTTTACTTTGAAAATCGCTCGGGACGGCAATCGGGTTTGGTTGTGCCGTCATTCTTTTTTTCAAGTAATAACGGCGTGGTATTTCAAAATCTCGGCTATTATTTTGCGCCGAGCGATTACTATGATACGCAATTCGGTGTGGATATTTTTACAAAGTCCGGGTATTTGCTCAAAAATTCTACTCGCTATGTGCAACGAGATGTATTAAACGGTAATTTTCAATTTTCTTTCGGTCGCCGCCGTATCAGTCCGGACTACCCGATGTTGAACAGCTGGAACGCTTCGCTGTATCATTCGCATAAATTTACGCCCCAAACTTCGGCCATGGCGAATTTATCGTTTTCTTCGCAGGATTTTAATCGAAATTTTTCTACGGATATTACGCAACGTTTGCAGCAGCAAATTTACTCGAACGCTTCGCTTTCAACGAGTTTTAACAACGGCTCTACTTTGTCGTTCGGATTTTCGCGTTCGCAAAACCTGATTACCGACGAATCCCAAACTTCGCCGTCTGTTTCTTACAGTATTCCGCAATTATTTCCGCTGAAAAAAATAGTAGCGTCGGACAGCTGGTTGCGTGAAATAGGATTTAGCTACAGCGCGACGGGAAACTACGCGCTAAGTCGTGTGCGCGAGATTAAAACGACTGATACGGCCGCAAATATAATGGACACATCGTTCCGCAGCGACGAGCGTTATTTCACGATAAGCCATTCTCCGTCGCTCTCTATTTCGCCGAAATTCGGCTATTTTTCGGTTACGCCAAGTTTCAGTTATCGTGAAAATTGGTATTTCCGCCGCATGACGCGCTTTCGTGCAACCGATTCTGTTTATTCAAATACAATGGAATATAGTGCCGCTCCGTTTCGCGAATATCGTTATGATATGGGGTTTAGCGTCGGTACGCGGCTTTTCGGGCTGATAGAGCCGCGCATTTGGGGGCTTAACGCCTTGCGCCATACTTTCCAACCTTCATTGGGTTATCGTTATACACCGGAATTCAGTGCGCGAACAACGTCGTATATCGGTTCGTATTACGATTCCGTGTATAAACGCAATGTAGAGTATTCTCGTTATGAAAGCGACGGCGGCATTTCGAGTGCAAAAGCTTCGCAACAGATTACTTATTCTTTTGCCAATAGTTTTGAAGTGAAAACAGCGCAGAGCAACGATACATTGCCGGATAAAAAAACGGATATACTGCGCTTTAATATAAGCGGTAATTACGACTTTGAAAAAGACTCGCTCAAATTCAGCGATATTACTGCCGATTTTCGCGCACCGGCACTTGATTTTTTGAATTTCAGCGGACGTGCCAACTTTACGCTATACGACGACGCGCCTGCTCTCGACGCAATTTCCGGTAATGTGATCCAGCGTCAAATCAATCGTTTTCTTGCATCGTCCGGCAAAGGATTGGCGCATTTAACAAGTTTTTCTATGAATTTTTCTACGCAATTTTCAAGTTCGGGCACGAATACGCCGTCGGAAATAACAACTGCGGATACATCTGCCAAAATTAAGCCGGGCGTAGGCGAGCGTTTTGCCGAGCGAGTGAATTTTACTGAAACTGAATGTGACCTTTACGGCGATGAAACTTACGGCTGGTCGCCGCTTTCAATGCCATGGCATATTAACTTAACAGCCACGCTTGCTTATTACTCGCCGGTAGGATATGCAATATCGCGCAGGCTCGATATAAGCGGCGATTTCGGACTCGCGCCAACGCCTACATGGAAAATAGGCGGACGGTTTAATTTTGATGCGGTTGCGGGAAATTTCTTTATGCAATCCATAAATATTACCAAAGATTTGCACTGCTGGAATTTGACCTTTGATTGGACACCGTCGGGAATAAACAGCGGCTTTTATTTGCGCTTCGGCATTAAAGCGTCGCAACTGCAAGATTTAAAACTTGAAAAACGCGCAAATCCTGTTTATCGTTAAGATAAACGCAAAATTAAGTCAAAATAAATACATCGAAATTCAGGTGCTTCCGCAGTGTTATTTTGTGTTTTGTGATGATTTATTTGTTTGTGTTTCTTCTTTTCGTGCCGTTTCAGGCAAAATAATTTCTGCCCGAATTGCACGCTTGGTAGAAGAGGTTATTTTGAATTTATCGGAAATACGCTTGCCGCATACCCATACGATTTCACTGCCCGCGCATAGTACAAGCGCACGTTTGCGTTCTATGGCTGAAACCTTGATATTTGTCAGAAAATCGCTGATATTCATGCTGCCGCCGAGCCCAAGTGGCCGAAACGAATCGCCTGCCCGCCAATCACGCACTACGAGGTTTTTTGGCAAAGTAGCCGCATCAAAAAATTCTACAAAACCGCCTTCAACAAATTGCACTTCTTTTTTGGAACATTCCGACAATTTGATGGTCATTGTGTCGGTTTCAAACGTTTCACCTACGGTTATTGTCGTGTAAACTTCCGAAGGTTCGACGGTTGTAAATACAATATCGGTGCGGTCGCGTATAGCTGTGATATGTCCCGATATTCTGCTTTCTGCGTGCATTGCGCTTTCTTTTAGTGCGATAATGCGATTTACCGCATTCATAGAAACCGGACGGCCGCCGAGTTTGCGTATAATATGCTGAATAACTTCACCTTGCAGGAACTCGCCGATTGTTTCGAAAAAAGATGTTGCAAGTCTAATTTCTCCGGCATTTTGCGTTGTCATTACTTCAAATAATTTCTCGACTCGGTCGCCGACAACGGCCTCTGCACCTTGAAGTATCCGTGCCGTCCGAACTAAAATTTCGGATATGGCGGGAGAGTATTCATCGCGTAGTTTGGGCAACAAATCATGGCGAATTTTATTTCGCATAAATAGGGTAGACGCATTGCTTTTATCTTCACGCCATTCGAGAGGTCGTTTTTTCGCATAAGCAATAAGTTCGGATTTCGAGGCTTGCAAAAGCGGTCGCACAAGATGCAGTTTTTTTGCTAAATCACGTCTTGGCGGAATGCCTGCAAGACCTGTTAACCCAGCACCGCGTATCAGGTTAAGTAAAAGTGTTTCGGCGGTGTCGTCTGCCGTATGTGCCGAAAGTACGAATCGCGCTCCTATGCTTTTTGCTACTCGTTCAAAAAACTGATATCGAAGTGTACGTGCGGCATTTTCAATGCTTGTTCGCATTTTTCGTGCGTGTGTAGCCGCATTGACCTTTACGCTGTGAAAATGAGCGCGATAATCTGTTGCCAATGCCCGCGTAAATTTCTCGTCCAAATCGGATTCTTCGCCACGTAATCCGTGATTGCAATGGGCAACCGTCAGTTGATAGCCGTGACGTTGCGCTAAGTTCGACATAACATCGAGCATAACCACGGAATCTACGCCACCGCTTACGCCAAGCAATAAACTTGCTTCGTCGGGAATAAAAAGCGTTGATTTAATAAAACGCCCTACCGAATCTATCAGCGGTGCAATATCGTCGGGAAGAGGCGGCAGTTTCTTGTTTTTATGCGTCGAATAAACTTTTTGCGTCTTTTGCTTTCTTGGCGGTTGCTCGTGCTGTTTAGCTAATTCTTTCTTTTCGTGGACAGCCGTTCTTTCGGTTATGTCGGGCTTCGTTGGTTTATCCTGATGACGCTCTTTGTATTTATTTTGTGATACGGTCTTTTTACCGTCAGTTTTCTGCTGTTTTTCTACATCTGCTTTATTTGTTTTATTATGCTTTTTATCTTGTGTCGCAACGTTAAGCGGAACTTGCTGTTTAACGACCGACGCATTGCTCAAGTCTTTTACAACTTCCTGTTTATCAACCGATTGCTCGACAACTTGTTCCAAATTTTGTTGCTGGTTCAGAAGCCGCTTTTTTTCCTGGCGTTTTTTACGACGACGCGCCCACCGGCTTTCTTTTCGTTCGACAGATTCGTCCGCTTCGGCCGTTATATTGCTTTCGGACTGTTCTTCGTTTTTGCGTCGAGCGTCTAACCGATTTAATAATTGGTATAATTCATCGGTTTCATATACTGGCGGCGTTGATTTTTCTGAAAAATCGGGCGCGGCAGACACAGTTGCATTATTTTCTGTTTTGTATTTTTGTTTGACACTGTTTTGCTCGATAACATTCGTAGTATTTGTGCTGTCGGCTTTTTCGTCGGTCATTTTATTTTCAAATCCGGGCGGCGGCACAATTACCTTTTTTTGCGGTGCCGATACAGGCGTTTCACTTGTCGTATTTACTACCGTTTCCGTAGCGGCTGTTACGGCTTCTTCAGTTGTTTTCTTGTTATTTTTCTTGTTTTTTATCTTTGATTTTTTACTTTTATCTTTTACGGTTTCAACTTCCGCATCCGGCAGAGCTTGCGCAATTATCGGCTTGTCCGTTTTTTGAGTAGTTTCTGCGGTTTTATTTAAGGTTTTACCGACTTTTTTCTTCTTATCGTTTATTGTTGCTGTTTCCGGTTTATCTGCGGTTTGCACAGATTGGTTTTTACTTGTTGTTTTTACACTTTTTTTGGGTTTGTTGCCGATATTGATTTGTGATTCGGCAATTGTATTCGACAAAGTAACGGTCGCGTCAATCACCGCTATTGTATCGGAAGCGTTTGAGGCATTTTTCTGACTTTTAGCGCGTTTTATTGCGACAGTTGGGGCGGAAGTTTTTTTATTCATAGAATTATTATTGGCGCACGGTTGTGTCGCATATTTGCTCGGACGTATATTCCGTCAAGAATTCTTTGTAGCGAAGCATACGGTCTTCTACTTGTGCAAAAGATTCGTACTGTTGAACGTCTTGTTTTACGGCGGAAGCATACGGCAAGCCTCGCAGATAACCTGCGTAAAATTTCCTAAATTCAAGTACGGCACGACGTTCCGTTTTCCAACGGAGTTGTTCGCGTAAATGTTCAAGGCATACATTTATTCGTTCGTTGGCTGTCGGTTCGGGTGCGAGTATTCCGGTGTTCAGAAGTGTTTTTGCGCGACGAAAAATGAATGGATTACCAATAGTAGCGCGTCCTATCATTACGCCGTCGCATCCTGTTTCGGCAAAAGCCCGTGCCGCGTCTTCGGGTGTTTCTACGTCCCCGTTCAGAATTACGGGTATTGAAACAGCGTTTTTAATACGCGATATCCAACTCCAATCGGCAATACCGGAATGTCCCATATCGCGTGTACGGCAATGTATTGTCAGAGCGGTAGCACCGGCATCTTGCAACATCTTTGCTGCTTCTACAATAACGATATTGCGCGTATCCCAGCCTAATCGTGTTTTTACCGTAACGGGCAAGTTAACGGTTTTAACCAATTCTCGCGTCATTGCGGCCATTGCCGGCGGGTCTTTGAGCAGAGCTGCACCTGCGTTTCGTGCAACTACATTTTTCACCCAGCAACCGCAATTTATATCAAGAAAATCGGGTCGCGACTCTTCTGCACGTCGGGCGGCCTCGCGCATTACTTCTATGTCGCCGCCGAAAATCTGAATCGCCACAGGATGTTCTTCGTCGGATAGTCGTAATTTTTCCATCGAACGTCGTGCATCGCGAATCAGCCCGTCGGAAGATATAAACTCGGTATAGACAATATCGGCACCCATGCGTTTGCAAATTACGCGAAAGGGGAGGTCGGTAACGTCTTCCATCGGAGCAAGCAAAACTCCGTTTTGAACGGTTATATTGCCGATATTAAGTTCTGCGGCCATTGAAATTGATGTAAAATCGCGCTGTTTTCGATTGTTTTTTCAAAATATCAAGCAAAAATACGATAACTCTACGTGAAAAACGATTTATTGGAATTTTCAGGCATAACAGAGATTTTTAACGGTCAAAATAATATGCCGTTATTGCAATACAGATTGAAAAAATATATTTTGCCGCAAAAATTCTACCAAAGAAATCCTGAAACCGTAGCGCGGGAATTGATTGGTGCCCTTTTGATATATTTGCGGTCGGACGGTTGCATAATCGCCGGACAAATAATGGAAACAGAGGCTTATCTTTCAGTAGGCGACGCAGCTTCACCTTCTGCCAAAGGGAGAAATAAACGAAACCGGTCTATGTTTGCCGACGGCGGAGCTCTTTATGTGTATCAGAATTTATTATGGTGTGCATTATTGTATAAATGCAGTTACTGAAACGCAAGGTGTAGAAAGCACCGTTTTATTGCGTTCGGCCGAGCCTATTACAGATATAGAAGTAGTGAGTGCGCGGCGCGGCATAAATTGTAAAGAAACAGAATCGTGCCGCGGGCCGGGTAAATTGGCGCGTGCTTTCGGTATAACCGACAAAAGCGACGGTATATCGCTTTGTATGTCGACAAAAGCGACGGTATATCGCTTTGTATGTCGAAATTATTCATTGCAAAACTTCCAGCTGATACGCCCCAAATAGGTGTACCGCCGCGAATTGGGATTAGCAGATATTCAGAATTACCGCTGCGATTTTTTGACGAGTCTTCGGCTTACGTGTCCGGGGAATGCAGTGCAAATAAAAATATGATGCGCGTTAAGTAGCGGAATATCCGCCGAGAAATTTGGCAAGAAAACGTTCGACTGCTTCGTAAAGTTCAAATCTGTTTTCCTCGTTATGGAAGCCATGCCCTTCGTTTTCTTTCAATATATACTCGACATATTTGTCGTTTTCGCGCAATTTTGCAACGATTTGCTCGGATTCGGCTTGCTTTACACGCGGGTCGTTTGCCCCTTGCGCTATGAGCATAGGAACGCGAATATTGTCTGCAAAAAACAAAGGAGAAGCATTGTAAAGCAATTCTTTGTCGTTTTCGAGATGTCCGATGCGCTCATACATAGCTTGACGCAAAGGCTCCCAATACGGAGGAATAGAGTTGAGAAATGTAAATAAATTGCTTGGGCCTACGATACTGATACCGCAACAATAAATGTCCGGTGTGAAAGTAACGCCGGCGAGCGTGGCGTATCCGCCGTAACTTCCTCCCATAATACCTATTCGATTTTCATCGGCGATTCCTTGTTCTACAAGCCATATTGCGCCGTCGGTTAAATCGTCCTGCATTGTGCGTCCCCACTGCTTAAAGCATATTTCGAAAAACTCTTTGCCGTATCCGTCGGATCCGCGATAATTTGGTTGCAAAACCGCATAGCCGCGATTTGCAAGAAATTGAGCGAGTGCGTTCCAACCCCATACATCGCGCACATGATTTGGTCCGCCGTGCGGATGAATTATTGCCGGAAGATTGTTCGGCTCTTTGTCGCTCGGCAATGTCAGATAAGCAGAAATTTTTCTGCCGTCGCGTGATTTATAATTTACGGGCAACATCTTTGCCATTTTTATACGTGACAAATGTTCCGATTGCCTGACCAAAAGAGCTAATTGTTTGGTAGTTGCATCGTAAAGATATTCATCGTCCGTATGCGAATCAGAAGAAACGGCGAAAGTAAACAACGTTTCGTCGGTATTGCATGACGTATGCACGATATCTATGCGAGGTTCGGCAATTCGACGCTCTACTTCTCTATACATATCGCCCCAATACGTATCGAGAGCAATTGCGACAGGATAATCGCGCTGATATTGAATTATAACAGGTTTCTTATTTTTACGAGAAAAGCGAAGCCCGCCCAAATTTGGCATATCCAAGGCCACGTCAAATTCATTGTCATAGTAAATTTCTTCAGTAAATTGCGCTGTTTCGGTATCGAACAGATAAATGCCGGATTTGTCGTGTCCATTGTTTGCACCTGCATAGATATGGCGATTATCCGCCGCAAATCCAAAGATGCCGAATTTTTCGTTTGCGCCGTCGGGAGTAAAAAGCGGTGTAAATTCTTCGCTTGCATTATTACGGTGGAAAACCGATGTTCTTACGCCATCGTTGGAAAAAGCAAGGCGCACAACGTCGAGATAATCGGTTCCAAAGCCGATGAATCCATTGTTGTTTTCGTATAGTAAATTCATTACACCCGAAACACAATCCAGAGAATATAAATCCATAACAGCCGGTGAGCGTTTATTGCTTGTTACTATAAATTTATTAAAATCTGTGTACGAGCGTTTCTCCGGCAGTGTACGAGCATCTGCAAAAGGTGTTAAATCTTGTATTTCGCCGCTTTTGATTGAAACCGAGTAGATATGGTAATTTTCATCGCCGCCGGAATCCTGTATAAAAAGAACTACATCCTCGTTACCCCAGAAAAACGATGCTATGTCGCGCTCGCCGGGCGGTGTAAGCATTCGCTCGCCGGAACCGTCGCTATTGCGGATATGCAATGTCATTCTGTTATTTGTGTTTTTCAGGAAAGCAAGCCGATTGCCGTCGGGCGAAACAATAAAGCTGCGGACTGCCGGATTACGAAACAATTCGCGAACAGGAATTATATTACTCATAAAACATAAAGGATTATTGTATTGGCAAAATTTCTTATTAACCGATTATCCTTTTCAAAATCAATTTGTTGCAAGCGTTGGCACAAGTAATTATTCGTCGCTCTTTTTATCAATAGGGCGAATCGGTTGCGGGCGATATTGCGACGGACTTTGCGACGCCGGAACGGGAATAACCGGTGTTATTACGGTAGGTTGCTTTTTGTTCTCTCGTGAAGCATTCCGCAGTATTCTTTGCAATGCCGGTTGCGGAACTTTTTGCTTTTGTTTCACGTTTTTACGTGCAGCAACCGTTTGTTTTTTTACTTGCGGCTTGGTCGGAGGTTTGGGCTTGCTTTTAATAATGTGAGAATCGGCTGCCCGGCTGTTTGTCGTGCTTGCTTGCGTTGCTGCGGTTTTCTGTGAGGCAACGTTGGTATTTTGAGCCTGCTTCTGCGGCGAGCCTTGCGTTGCTGCGGTTTTCTGTGAGGCAACCGGCGCGGGGGGGCTGTAAGGTTCGGAAGAAGCGACAACTTCTTTTTCGGTAATTTTAACTTGGCGAACAATGGTGCCTTTTTGGCCGAATTTTTGAAGCTCTTGGCCGTTTCGCTTCAAGTTTATTGATCCCGAATTACCGAGCGATAAAATAAAGTATTCTTTTGCGGCCCAGCGGAATTGTTGAGTCGGCGTTAATG
The DNA here is from genome assembly GCA_020852855.1 of Bacteroidota bacterium. Classification (GTDB taxonomy): domain Bacteria; phylum Bacteroidota; class Ignavibacteria; order Kapaibacteriales; family UBA961; genus JADZAA01. Next base: position 27,873 of record JADZAA010000059.1, on the reverse strand, counting down.
TTATTTGCTGGCTTCGCTGTCCGTCCATATTGATTGTTATCCAAGCTGTATCCGAGGCATGTGCCTCGAGTATTATGCTGTCAGCAGGAAATGCGTTGTTGAAATATGATAACATTCCATTGCCTTTTGACTGGGTATCGTCGGTGATGTTAGAAGTGTCGGCCAGTTCGCCCGGCCGTAGTGATAAAGTGGGTGAGGGTTCCTCTCGAAATAAGAAATAATACACCAAAACACCTATAAATAGAGCAACGGCCGAATAAACTATCGTGGCTACCAATGGTTGCGAAACTTTTACGTTTTTTCCGTTTAACAGAGTCGGGTTTGCATGTTCGCCGTTATTTTGCGACGATGTATAACTTGTTTGCTCAAGAGGTGGTGCGGGAACGGATTCGTTCCATAGAACTATCATTTCGTCATCGGATATTCCGACAAGCTGCGAATAAATTTTCAGATACGAGCGTACATACGCTGCCGGCAAAGTATTGTAATTCCCTTGTTCTATTGATTCGAGAATATGAACACGGATTCTTGTTTTTGCTGAAACGTCTTCGATTGTCCAGCAACGCTCTTCGCGCCTTTTTATTAATTCTTGGCTTAGCGGTGTCATTTTTCACAAAGAATGGAATAGGTCGTAATGCGAAAATTACGCAAAAATGACGAAACTGTGCAGTTTACGGGTAACCTTACTATTTTATTACAATAAAAATTCGTTTTTTTTACTGTTTTATTTGCCGTTATTGCAAAAACAAAAAATGAATAAAAAACTCAAATTCAAAACAAACAATATAATACATGAAAATAATCTGAACGGGCTGTCGGATACTTCAAATGGGATAAGCGAATTGTTAAAAAATAATTTAGGGTGTTATCAACAATAATGCGGTAAAAGCATAAGAAGTAGAGTTCCCGAATTTGCGCGTCGACTGTTTTCCGTAATTTTGCAGCGAGTAGTGAAGATTTGTGTAATGATTTCACATAAAATTTCCCGCCTGATTCATGCCTAAACGCAACGATATTTCTTCGATATTAGTTATCGGCAGCGGTCCGATAGTTATTGGTCAAGCATGTGAGTTCGATTATAGTGGCGTTCAAGCTTGCAAGGCTCTCCGCGAGGAGGGTTTTCGCGTTATACTGATTAACTCAAACCCGGCTACTATAATGACTGACCCTCATATAGCCGACGCAACATACATAGAGCCGATTACACCGGAGTTTATAGAAGCGATAATAGCCAAAGAAAAGCCCGACGCGATTTTGCCTACTATGGGCGGACAAGTGGCTTTAAATGCGGCTATGGAACTATACGAGCGCGGAATTTTAGAAAAGTACGACGTTGAACTTATAGGCTCGAAGCCTGCATCGATTCGTATGGCCGAGGACAGACGGCTTTTTCTTGAAGCAATGCGTCGCTGCGGCTTGGATATGCCCAAAGGAGGATTTGCACACGAATTTGACGAAGGAATGCAAGTCATTGACAGTGTAGGTTTTCCGGCTATTATTCGACCGTCGTTTACTATGGGCGGTTCGGGGGGAGGAATCGCCTATAATATGGAGGAATACGCTGAATTGCTTCGCGCCGGACTTACGGCAAGTCCTGTCGGGCGCGTGTTGATTGAGGAGTCAATTATAGGCTGGAAGGAATTTGAGCTGGAAGTGATGCGCGATACGATGGATAATTGCGTGATAGTTTGCTCCATTGAAAATTTCGATCCGATGGGCGTTCATACGGGCGATTCTATAACGGTTGCACCGGCTCAAACCCTTACCGACCGTGAATATCAGCGTATGCGCGATGCGGCGTTGCGGATTATGCGTGAAATAGGAGTTGAAACAGGCGGGTCGAATGTACAATTTGCGATGAATCCCGATGACGGACGAATGATTGTTATCGAGATGAATCCGCGAGTTTCGCGCAGCTCTGCACTCGCCTCGAAAGCAACCGGATTCCCGATTGCAAAAATAGCCGCAAAGCTTGCCGTCGGATTTACATTAGACGAAATACTGAACGATATTACCCAAAAAACGCCCGCTTGTTTTGAACCTTCCATTGACTACGTTGTTGTGAAAATTCCTCGCTGGGATTTTGAAAAATTCAGCGGGGTTGAGGATAGTCTCGGCGTACAGATGAAATCGGTAGGCGAGGCAATGGCTTTCGGGCGCACATTCAAAGAAGCATTGCAAAAAGCGATAAGAAGTTTAGAGAAAAATCGTTATGGATTCGGTTTCGACCGCCCGGAATATGTTGCACCGGGCTATGCCGATTCTCTGGATATGAATTATTTGCGTTCGCGACTTAGCAAACGTCATTCAGGCTCAATTTTCGATTTGTTCGACGCTTTGATGACGGATATGGATACCGAAGAAATATATCGATTAACGAAATACGACGCATGGTTTATCGAGCAATGCCGCGAAATTACCGTTGCCGGTAAAGCTGCAATCGAAAAAGCGGCAGAAATTCCAAATGCAGACGAAAGGCTTGAGCGGCTCGGTGCAGATAGTATGCGTAATTTTAAAAGGCTCGGCTTTTCCGACGTTCAGTTAGCAATAATACTCGGAATAACTGAAAATGAAGTTTTTAACTACAGAAAAACCAACGGCATACTGCCGGTATTTAAGACGGTTGATACTTGTGCAGCCGAATTTGCTTCTGAAACGCCTTATCATTATTCTACTTATGAAACAGAAACCGAAGCTGTTCGTTCGTCGCGGCGTAAAGTAATAATACTTGGCAGCGGCCCGAACCGTATAGGACAGGGAATCGAGTTCGATTATTGTTGCGTACAAAGCGTTTTTGCCGCAAAAGCTGCAGGCTGGGAGGCAATTATGATAAATTGCAATCCGGAAACTGTATCAACCGATTACGATACTACCGATAAATTGTATTTTGAACCGCTTACGTTCGAGGACGTTATGAACGTAATAGACGTTGAACGGCCGGACGGCGTAATAGTAACATTCGGCGGGCAGACACCGCTTAAATTGGCTAATCAGTTAAAACAAGCAGGCGTTCCGTTGCTTGGAACTTCACCGGAAGGAATTGACCTTGCCGAAGACAGAAAACGCTTCGGCGCATTGCTTAGGGATCTTGCAATTCCATGTCCGCCGTGGGGAACCGCTGCCGAAGAAGATGAAGCGGTCGAAACAGCCGCGCAAATTGGCTACCCCGTGCTGGTGCGTCCAAGTTATGTGTTGGGTGGGCGCGCTATGCAAATATGCTATCGCGAACAATCTTTGCGAAAATATATTCGCAGTGCAATTTCGGCATTCCCGGGGCGACCTGTTCTGATAGACAGATTCCTCGAAAACGCTTATGAATTTGATGTTGATGCAGTATCCGACGGCGAGCGCGTAATTATAGGTGGAGTAATGCAGCAAATCGAAGAAGCAGGCATACATTCAGGCGATTCGTCTTGCGTATTACCGCCCTATAATATTACCAACGAGCAATTTGACGTTATAACCGATTATACGAAGCGGCTTGCAAAGGCTTTGTCGGTTGTGGGATTACTGAATATTCAATTTGCGATGCAGGGCGGAACTATTTACGTTCTTGAAGTTAATCCGCGCGCCTCGCGTACCGTTCCTTTTGTATCTAAGGCCACCGGAGTTCCATTGGCGCAAACAGCCACTCGATTGATGCTTGGCGAACGCTTGGCAGATATTGGTATGCGTGATTTTTCACTGTCGGCAAAGCGTGTGGCAATAAAGGAATCCGTGTTTCCATTTGTGAAATTTCCGCACGTAAACGTCTTCCTCGGACCGGAAATGCGCTCTACCGGCGAGGTAATGGGCATTGATAATTCCTTTGGCAAGGCATTACTGAAAGCGCATATTTCGTCCGGAATAGTTCTTCCGCAAAAGGGAAATGTGTTCATTTCACTCGCCGATACAGATAAAACGTCGCGCGCCGCGTACATTGCCCGAGGATACTGCGAAAACGGTTTTGAAATTTGGGCTACGTCCGGCACGGCAAATTTCTTCAATGAGCAAGGCATACCTGCAAAACACGTACTCAAACATTATGAGGGACGGCCGAGCGTTATTGATTTTATTAAAAATGGCGAAATAAATATCGTCATCAACACTCCTATAGGCGAAAATGCACGGCACGACGAATATATAATGGGGCAGACAGCAATGCGTTACAAAACGCCGTTTTTTACGACACTTGCCGCAGCGGCCGCATCGTTGAGTGCGATTTCCATGATGAATGAAACGGTAAGCGTTAAATCGTTGCAGGAGTATTTCGGATAATGGGCTTGACTGAGGCGGTACGCAATTCCGACGATGCGTTGACCACGCTGGATATTATCCGGCGAACAACCGAATATTTTAAGCGGCATAATGTCGACAGTCCGCGACTTACGACAGAGCTGATGCTTTGCGAAATATTGAAGTGTAATCGTGTAGGATTATACATGCATTACGATAAGCCACTCGAAAATAATGAGTTGGAATATCTACGCGATATGCTCCGTCGGCGTGTACGTCGGGAACCTTTGCAATATATTCTCGGTTCAACAGAGTTCTTTGGACTTTATTTTAAGGTTTCGCCGGACGTGCTTATTCCGCGACCGGAAACGGAATTATTGGTTGAACAAGCAAAGAAATATATAAAAAACAGCGGCAAATCAAGCCCTATTATTCTTGATATTGGAACGGGAAGCGGCTGTATTGCAATAGCACTTGCCAATGCTTTTGCACAATCAAGCGTAACTGCTATTGACATTTCAGAGTCTGCTTTGGTGATTGCGAACGAGAATGGGCGGCTGAACGGCACAAGCAATGTACGTTTTTTGCAGGGCGATATATTCGATAATAATATAAGTCTGAATTTGACTGAAAAATACGATGTTATAGTGTCGAATCCGCCTTATATTCAAGAAAACGATATAGCGGGATTACAACCCGAAGTGGGGCATTTTGAGCCGTTAATAGCACTCACTGACAAGGGCGACGGACTTACTTTTTATCGTCGATTTGCCGAAATTTTCCGTTTTTTGCTTAATGAAAACGGATGTTTTTTTATTGAAATCGGCTACGAACAGGCCGACTCTGTTTGCGAAATATTTTCCGTAACAGATTTCGAAACAGCGGTAAGCAACGATTACGCGGGTATTCCGCGCATAATATCGGGGCATGCGTCAATACAAACGAATTGTCAGAATAGGCAGACGTAAGCATTTGAAGATTGGTGATTTACGCAACAACACGCATTGTAGCGCAGTGTTGATTCGAGATTTTTGCCGCAATCTTGGCACGATAATACGCGATAAGTGAGAAAAAGTTGTCATACAATTTTGAAATTTTTGTTAGTTTTGGCAACGTTTTTTCCGAAACAGCGATTCCATTCATATTGAGGGTTTTATGCCGCAACTGAAAATGAGCGAGAAAAACGGCTTTACCATTATTGCTCTGAAAGGGCAGTTTATCGGCGGAGACGAAACCGACCAGCTTCGGGCGACTTTGTCTGAACTTGGCGAAAAACCGGAACCCAAGATACTGCTTGATATGGACAGCGTCAGCTATCTGAACTCAACCGCGTTAAGCGTATTGATTTCGGCGCATCGTAACGTAGCCAAACAAAACGGTAAAATAGCCCTTTGCAATATCGGTAAAACTATTGAAAACGTTTTTGTTCAAACCAAACTTGTTCTCGTGTTTTCGATATATTCTACAATCGAAGATGCAATTAAGGAACTCGCCTGATACTTGAAAATTCTATCTCTTACTCATTTACTTTTCGGAGCGGTTTATGTCGTTTGAAATGGCAATTATCCTTTTTTCCGCCATATTTGCACTTATCGGCGCAGGCGGTTATTTTATGTTCAAATCGTTTAATATCCTTGTGATATTTCTAAGCTTAAGCGTTTCTATCTTAATTTGGGGATTATGGATGGGCGACCCGTCCAACTTCAAAGACGGAAGTGTCAGGCACGATCCGATGAATTTACTCGGTATTATTCACACAGGCGGACCGCTTGTAGGTGCGTTAATGGCGTGTTTGCTTGTGGCTATAACCTATATCGTTGAACGCCAATTGTCCATTCGCCGCGCACAAGGCGACAGCAATGTAATGTTTCTGAAAGCGTTACAAACGAGCCTTGAGCAAGGAGATGTACGTGCGGCGGTAGCCGAATGTGAAAAAAGACGCGGAGCTATCTCGAATATCATGCGCAGCGGTTTGGAGCGTTACCAAAGGGTAGAAAACGATAAAGACTATGACCCCGAAAAGAAAATAGCCGAAGTGCAACGCGCAATTGATGAAGCCGTAAATCTCGAAACACCTTTGCTCGAGAAAAATTTGGTTATACTTTCTACTGTTTCATCTATTGCCACTATGATAGGATTGCTCGGCACTACGGTCGGTATGATTCGGGCATTCGCAGCGTTGGGTGCGTCGGGCGGAGCTGTATCGGCACAAGCCCTGTCAATAGGTATTTCCGAAGCATTGTACAATACTGCTTTCGGACTTGCCGCGGCAATTATCTCCATCGTTGCCTACAACTTCTTTACATCGAAAGTTGACAACTTCGTGTATATGATTGACGAAGCAATTATGAGCGTGATGGAAATCCTGACCATCAAAGTAAAGAAATAATAAAAAAAGCGAATAAATGCGCTGAACGCGACGCTTTGTCGCTCTTTACTTTGACTATTTTACGAAGGAGCCATTATGTCCAAAGTAAAAATGAAACGTCAGGGGTTTGTCATTGACATGACTCCACTTGTGGATATTACATTTCTGCTTCTGACGTTTTTCATGTTTACGGCCAAGTTTAAATCGGAAGCGGAATCCGAACAAAAATTCAAAATTATTCGCCCGACTTCTTCGGCCGATACGACCAAATTACCCGAAAAAGATTTGGCTATAATAAAAATCGCTATTGATACGGCTAATCAAAATGACACGTCGTATTATTACGAGGTTGTTAATGAAGCCGACCGGTCGGCTATTTGGGAGTCTGTCAAAGAACTATCGCCCGAACAACGATTGAAACGTCAGTTGAAATGCGACTCTACATTGCTTGAAGCTCTTATCGGGCGCACTCGCGGCACAAATCCGAATACTCGGTTTGCAATAGATGCAGATAAACGCATACGCTATAAATATGTGTTTACGGCTATGGACGCATTGCGCCGAAAGCGGGCAACACAGTTCAATTTTGTAACAAACAAACCGCAGTAATAATTTTTTAAAAATGGCATTATAGCCAAGGTTTAATATACCGAGGCGGCCTGTCCGGTAACTTTTTCTTGTTTGAATGCGTCTTAGATGTGTAACACATAAGCCAAGGCGTTTGAAATCCGGATTTTTCTAGAAAAATAACTTTTTACGAGGATACAATGGCTGGTGGCGGCGAAGCATTAGGCAGCGGCGGCGGGAAACCGAAGCGCGGACAAAAAAATTCGAAGCGTAAAAAGAAAAAACGTATCGGCTTTAAGCTCGATATGACTCCGCTGGTGGATATAGCATTTTTATTGCTGACTTTCTTTATGCTTACAACCACAATGACGACACCGCAAACAATGAAAATGCAGGTGCCGCCGGAAATTGATACACCCGTGGATGTGAAGCAATCCGAATTATTTACGATATTGATTCGCAAGGACGAGAAATTGTTTTGGAAAGCCGGTAATGACCCTGCGCAACCTTTGCAGTTAGGCGAATTGCAAAAATTAGCTAAAGAAAAAAATCTCGAGCAGCCTAATCGCCTTATTACATTGGTTGCCATTGACCAGTCGGTTGCTTACGGCAATGTAATCGGTGTTCTTGATAAACTTAATCAGGCCGAAGTTGATATAACGAAAGAAATGAAAGGCGAAAAACGAGAGCGAAAATTCACCGTTTCCAATCTTACCGATGAACAAAGAAAGGAGATAGAGGGGTTATGAGTGCAACATTTGTTGTAACCAACAAAACATACGGAGCTTTCGAGCTTAAAGAGTACATTCGTAAATCCACGTGGCGAGCCTACGTGATTACCATGCTTCTTATTTTGCTGTTGCTTCTTCTTAATTTTGCTCTGAATATCTTTACAAGTCATACATTACTTACGGCACCTTTACGTATGGACAGAAAAGATATAGCCGTAGATCTTGCCCCGCCGCCGACCGAAAACATAGACCAACCGCCGCCGCCGCCGCCTGATGTAGTATATTCCGGTCCGGCAGCACGTGCCGGTGTTCCTGTTCCTGTTCCTGATGCTGAGATAGCACCTGATGTTAAAGACTTCGCCAATACGGACGAAATTGCACGTGCAAGCTCGATAGGTGGAAGCGGCGATGATTTTGGCGGATTTGCTTCAAATATCAAAACCGACGAAAACCTGAACGTAAAAAAAGAAGAACCGGAGCCTGACCCCGATGACTTTGTTGCTGTGGAAAAAGAGCCTTATGTAGATCTTGCGGCATTGCAAAGAAAAGTAGTGTATCCCGAAATGGCAAAACGAGCAGGAATTGAAGGGCGTGTTACAATTCGGGTTCTTGTAGGAAAAGACGGTAAACCGAGAAAATATCGTATCGACGATTCCGATAACGATATTCTCAATAAAGCAGCTTCCGATGCGGTTATGAGTTCAACTTTTCCACCTGGCATACAGAACGGGCAGCCGGTAGAATGTTGGGTAAGTATTCCCATAACTTTCCGGTTGAAATAAAAGTAACGGGTTTCTGACTTGAGATGAAAAGCCCGAACTGCGGTATGGCATCGCATAGTGCAGTAGCGTTATTCCGTAAAACATATTATCGCCGCTCGGTAAGGGAAAAACAACGCCACCGAGCGGCTTTTTTGTAACAATGCAAAAGAATATGGATTTATTATTGGTAATCCTTAATTATTTTGTTCGTGGCATTACCATCGCCGTAGGCTTAATACTTATAGTAAATCCGTTCCCGGCATTGGCAGACAACGCGGATTTTGTAAGAATATTCGGAGGAATAACCGTTGTATTCGGCATATTACGCACTATGGCATATCATAAAAACAGAAAAAAAATGTTGCGGGAACAACAGGAAGAAAATGATGAAAATATCGAAGATTGACCTCTTTGTCGCATTTGCGGCATTGCTTTGCTCTTGCGGAGGCAATGAGAATCGGATTCAAACGACGAATGAGGAAACGGTTAACAGCGGAACGGCTGTAATAATATGCGACGAAACAATTATGCCGTTAATTTCTGCGGCCAAACCGTATTACGACAGCGCGTTTCCCAATGCCAAAATTACATTGCAACCGGCTAATGCCCGCGAAGCTATGCGTCAACTGTTCAGCGGAAAAACACGAGCCATAATAATTGCTCGCGATTATCTGCACGACGAAGATTCGGCTATGCAAATACATAATATCGCCAAACATCAGCGGTTTCTATTTGCGGTTGATGGTCTGGTATTATTTGCAAGGAAGGATTTTCCTATAGATACGTTGTCGAAAGAGCAAATTACGGCAGCAATGAACACACGCTTGCCTATATTTACGCAACCGCCTTCGCACTCCGAAATCGAACCGTCATTTGCAGGCGAAATTTCAACGTCGTCTCTTTTTGGCAATTTAATGAACGAGTTTTCCGGTGGAAAGCCCGTTACCCGTCCGATGAAATTCTTTGCAACAGCCGACTCCGTGGCAGAATACGTAAAAAGTACAAACGGTGCAATAGGGTTTGGCTATATGTCGAAATTCGGCAGAGATACGACCGTAAAGCTGATAAGAATTGGATTTTCCGACTCAACGGGAAAGCGTGTATATCCACAGACTGTTCATCCCGGAAATATTGTTCGTGGTAAATATCCGTTTTCAGTAAATTATTACGGCTATCTTCTTGAAGACAGAATGAATCTTCCTTGGGGATTTTTTACGTTTATGCGAACCGACAAGCGAGTGCAACAATCTTTTCTCAATGCGGGCATAGCACCGGCTTTTGCCAAATTAGAGCTAATCGAGCAGTAAATAAATCACTTACATAATGGAAAACCGTATGCATAAGTTCATTGTATTCTCGGCTGTTCTTATTTTTTCGGCAATTGTTGCGAATGCACAATCCGGCGTGGAACAAGCGAGAAAATATGTTGAAAGTCGAGATTATTCGGCAGCTTACGCCGCTATTCAACCCGCAGTTAAAAGCGGTCTGACAGGCGCAGATGCATTAATTCTTGCAGGTGAAATTTATTTGGAGTTCGATAAGCCCGATTCTGCCGCCGTTTTTCTTGCAAAAGCACGTGATATGAATGAAACGCAGGAAATTACAAGAATCTATGCAAAAGCCTTGTCTAAGTCGGGAAAACATGGCGAAGCTTTTGAAATTCTCCGCAAGTTGTTGAAAAAAGATAATAAAGAGGCGTTAAATCACCTTGCACTTGCGGAAGCTTATTTGGAGGCCGATTCACTTAGGCAAGGTGAATTAGAAATTATGCTGGCCCGCGACATTGACAAAAATCTTGCGGAAGTTCATTATGCACTCGGCAATCTGTATTTTGCACAGAATATTTTCGAGTTGGCGAAAAACAGTTTTGAAGAAGCATTACGCATCAATCCGAGCTTGGTCGATGCACGCATCAAACTTGCCGGTTCGTATCTGAAATTGGCAAATGCAGAAATGGATGAGGCATTGTCGAACGAATTATTTTCGCGGTCGTTGAAAGAATGGAACGCCGTAGCACAGCAAGACCCGAACAATGCCCGCGCATGGTACGAACAAGGCAAAATTTTCTATATGGCAAGTAAATGGGGAGAATCGGCAAAAGCATTCTACAAATATGTTCAGTTGCGTCCCGAAAATTATATGGCGCGTTGGTATTTGGCGCAAGCATCGTTCAAAATCGGACAATATGATTCAGCGGCCGTGCAACTTCCGATTGTGGCCGAACATATAGACTCCGTCCGCGGCAAGGCCGTGATAATGTTGGCACAAGCCAAATTTGAATCGAGAAAATTCTCCGAAGCGACTGTTGCCTATAAAGATGCCGAAAAGAAAACGGAACTTGATGTAAACGACTACGAGCGATTTGGCACTGCGGCTATTCTTTCGGGTGATACTTCGCTTGCCATAAAGAATTTTTATGCGGCAATAGACGGCGACTCCAAAAAATGCGGATTAATGTATCGTTTTGCTCACCTTTTACGAAGCAGAAAGCAATACGGCGAGGCAATTTCGGTATTCAAACGGCGCATTGAATCTTGCAACGATTCAAATAGTACCGAATCGCGGCTTTATATCGGAATAAGTTATTACAGCGACGCTAAATACGACTCGGCCATGCTTGCAACACGCGAATATATCGCAATGCAGCCTGATAATCTTTACGGACGAATAATTTTGGCAAATTGCTTTAATGCACTGAAACAAGTCGATTCCGCCAAAGCAACGCTTATCAATATTATCGAAAGCGGCCGCACGAACGCTTCTGCGCGAAAAAACGATATGGAAAACGCATTCGCCACTCTTTGCGGATTATATCTCGATACGAAAGATTTCGGTGCGGTTCTTAAATACGGCAAACAATGGCTGGAATATAACCCCGAATCGGTAACAGCCAATATATACACGGCTGTAGGTTATCAAGGCAACGGCGATAAAGATAATGCCTGTAAGTATTATCGAGAAACATTGAAGCGCGACCCGAATAATAAAACCGCAAAAGATAATCTGAAAAAACTCGGCTGTTAATCTCTGTTTGAAAACATTTTTCATAAAGCCCGTTCATCTTATATAATTGCGGACGGGCTTTTATTACACTTTCTACGCTTATGAAACATTCGCTTGCGTTAATAACCGCCTGTTTCTGTGCAGGTTGCTTTTTTATTTTTACGCCTGTTTCTGCGCAGGTGCAGGGTGCGTCCGCATTACTTATCGGAAAATTAACCGATAAATCAGGTAATTCGCTTGGCAACGTAAGGTTTTCTCTAAATAACGAAGGTAAAAAAATCCGTGGTAAAACCGACTCCGAAGGTACGTTTCAGCAAGTAGTCAAGCCCGGCGCAACTTATGTAATCGAATGGCAGCACCCAAGCATGGTATTGAAGCGCGATACGGTAGTAATTCCCAATACAGGAAAATACGTAGAACATAACGCAACTTTTACGCCGCAAGCAATAGCGGCAGGCGATATGCTTGTATCGGGAAATATATTCACACGCGGTTCGGCCGATTTTATATCGGAAACGGAATTGCGAACGCTTGCAATGACGTTGAAAGAATACGGCAGACTGTCGGCTATTATTACCGTAAGCAACGATGCACCGGAACCGAAAACAAAAAAGACCAAAGCGAAGACAACAAAAAAAAGCAAGAAGGGGAAAGCAATACCCGCGCCGACTACAGGTTTCCCACTCCTCACTTTACGTGAAGAAGCGGTATCTGCTTATTTTTCAAAAAATTATCAGCAATTAGCAAAACGTCTGACAATTGTAGCGGCAGGAACACCCGAAGCAAACACTTTCTCGGCTAAAGTTAATTCTGTTCAACCGTCAATACAATCCGACTTGTAATGTTTTATTAGGTTCTGCGTTATATGAAAAAGGTTGATGCGCTCGCAACATTTTTCTGTACAGATTTATTCATTTCTTGTTGCTTAAATGAAACTTAATCCGAGTCGCGTCGTTGTGGGAATGTCCGGCGGCGTAGATTCGTCTGTGGCTGCCGCCTTATTGGTCGAGCAAGGCTATGAAGTTATAGGTATAACCATAAAGACGTATCGCTATGAAGACGTAGGGGGGAATGTAGGCAACGATTCGAGCTGTTGCTCGCTTGACGGCATAAACGACGCACGCCGTGTAGCATTAAGTCTGGGCATACCTCATTACGTCGTTGATTTTACCGAACGTTTCAAAGAAAAAGTTATAGATTATTTCGTTGCGACGTACCTTGCCGGAGAAACTCCGAATCCATGCGTACAATGCAATCGCTCGATAAAATGGGGCGAAATGGAGCAAAAAGCCGACGCACTCGGGGCGATGTGGATAGCCACAGGACATTACGCGCATTTGCGCCGCAACGACGATAACGGCCGTTATTATATTTCGCGTGGTGAAGACGTTCGGAAAGACCAATCCTACGCTTTATGGAATGTACAGCAAGAATCGCTTGGCCGTGCAATGTTTCCATTAGCCGGTTTCACAAAAGAGCGCGCCCGTGCCGAAGCCGCAAGATTCGGACTTTCAATTGCTTCCAAAGGTGAATCTTACGAAATATGCTTTATTCCGGATAACGATTACACAAGGTTTCTACGCGACACAGCAACCGAGATGCCGCCGGCCGGCGATATAATTCTTGACGGAAAAATAATCGGGAAACACGATGGTTACACTAATTATACAATTGGTCAGCGTCGCGGGCTTGGTTTATCAAATCCCGAGCCGCTTTACGTCGTAAATGTAAATGCAGAGGCCAACACTGTGGAAGTCGGTGCAAAAGAGAGGCTTAACCGCAGAGGATTACTCGCCGGCGAAGTGAATTTTATGAAATACGGTGCTTGGGATGGCGAAAAGCGGCTAGTTGCTAAAATTCGCTATAAAGACGAAGGCGCATCGGCCGTATGCAGAATAACAGAAAACGGAGAACTTGAAGTTATTTTCGACGAACCGCGCCGTGCCGTAACGCCCGGACAATCCGTTGTATTATATGAAGATAGCGACGTGGTGGCCGGCGGAATAATCAAGCGTTCCATCCAATAACTAACGTCAATAACTAAATTACAGCAATGCAATAAGGGGGAGGTTATCAATAATCAACTTTACATAATACTAATTATATTGCCAAAATAAGTAATTTAAAAAAAGGCCGCATACATCAAATCTATACGGCCTGTACTGCAATGATTACTTCTCTTTCTCTTCCGGCAGTCCGGCGTTGAGTTCCATCAGGTTCTGCAAGGTGCGCATCATACCTTGCGACGAGCCGTCCAAGAAAATTACATTGCCCTTGCCGTTCTCGGCAAAATGTTTGACGGATTCCGTCCACATCGAAAACAGAATCACGGAGGCATTAAGATTTGCCTGCTCCATTTCGCGCATGGCTTGCGTCATACCTTTTGCTACTTCTTCACGAAAAAGAGCCACGCCTTGTCCGCGTAATTGGGCGGCTTCGCGCTCGGCAATTGCGGCAATTTTTATGGAATTACCCTCGGCTTCGGCTTGCTTTGTCTTGGTGATAAGCAAAGCCTGACCTTCATTCTCGGCGGCGGCCTTCAAGTTGTTCGATGCAACAACGCGCGCCATAGATTGCACTATAGCCTCGTCGAAAGTTATATCGTTCATTTGCAAATCAATCAGATGATAGCCCCATTCCTCCAATTGTTCATCAAGTTGCAATTTAACGGCTTGCACAATTTCGCGCCGCAGAGACAGAATTTCGGATTGTTTTTTCGTAGCTACAAAACTGCGTACAGTTCCCTCAACCGTTCTGATCAGTGCTTGCATGAAACTTTTTTCGTCAACAAACTTGAAAGCAACGTTTTTTATCGTGCCTTCTTCTTGGTCGACGACAGCATAAAGCAAAAGTGCTTTGAAGTATACATTTGCTTGGTCAAACGTAATTGATTGAAAATCGAGCTCAATAGAGCGATTTTGCACAGAGATGCGCTTGTGTATTGACTCTATCAAAGGCAACTTAAAGTTCAGCCCCGGATACATAACACGCCGATACTTGCCAAACATAGTGATAATAGCCACCATACCTTGCGGCACTGTCCGAAACGAGCCCAATACGAGAATCGTTAGAATTGCAAGCAAAACTATCATAGAAAATTCCATAATGCACCTCCGCGTATAGATTAGTTAAGTTAAATGACTGACGGTATATTATATTCCGCGCAACAGTCAAATTATTTTTACACCGAGATTCCTTTACACATCTTGCGTCCAAACGCCAAGTTTGGCAAATTTACTGCGACGTTGGGCTACAAGTGCATCGTCGGAAAGTGGCGCAAGAGCGTCTAATTCTTCAATAAGAACTTTGCCGAGCGTTGCAAATATCTCGTTTGGTAAGCGATGCGCACCGCCAATCGGCTCCGGAATAATACGGTCAGCCACGCCTTGCTCCACCAAATCAGATGCCGTAAGTCGCAGTGCTTCTGCGGCCTGCTCCTTGAAATCCCAACTGCGCCACAGAATACTTGAACATGATTCGGGAGCAATAACCGAATACCAAGCATTTTCCAGCATTAGAACACGATTGCCTACGCCTATACCAAGTGCGCCGCCGGAAGCCCCCTCGCCTATTACAACTACAACAATCGGTGTTTTCAGCGATGACATCAACAACAAATTCTCGGCAATAGCATTGGCTTGCCCGCGGTCTTCGGCCTCTATACCCGGATATGCTCCCTGCGTATCAAGCAAACAAATAATCGGTTTACGAAATTTTTCCGCTAATTGCATCAGGCGTTTTGCCTTGCGATATCCCTCGGGATTCGGCATTCCGAAATTTCTATAAACATTCGATTTGGTGTCTCTCCCCTTTTGATGTCCGATTACCACTACATTATACCGCCCAAGAGATGCAAGCCCGCCCACGATGGCTGCGTCGTCGCGAAACATACGGTCGCCATGAAGTTCGGTGAAATTTGAAAATGTATTGAGACAATAGTCTAAAGTGTACGGTCTGTCCGGATGACGGGCGATTTGAATGCGTTGCCAGCGTGTTAAGTTACTGTATATATCCAACCTTAATTCTTCAATCTTACCTTCAAGGTCAGAGATTTGGTCGGAAATGTCCAATGTTCCGGCCAACGTACGCATTTCTTCTATTTTCTTTTCAAGGTCAATAACCGGTTTTTCAAAGTCGAGTATGTGTTGTGCCACTTTTATTCCGTCGGAAAAGGAATTTAATGATAATATCCGCGTCGAGAGCTGGCGTATAATGTTCGGCGTAATAGTTGTTTAATCGAACAATTGTTTGTGTAGTAAGAGTTTCCGGGCGTGCTATATGTGCAAGCCCTGTTATACCCGGTTTGCCTGCTATATGCGTATAGCCCTCCACGCTAAAATATCCAACCACAGAGTTGCGCCCGCGTAATACGGAAAACAACTGTAAAAATGCAAATTTAGGATTATTCGCAAACATAATAACCATAGGTGCGCCGATAGTCAGCACAAAAGCCGACATAAATATGTCGGTTATACGCTTTACTATGCGATAACGGATTTGTTGCAAATTAACTTGCGGAATACTCGCCTCGATACCGGCTATATCGTTCACGATTCTGGCTGTTATTACATCTTCGTATTCCTGCGCTGCGTGAAATCTTACCGTAGCCGAGCTTCCGGCAAGCCGCATTATTTCATGCTTTGCGAGCGACGATTCTGCTATAATTACCTCTTGAACAGCATAATCCGAGAGAATTTTAGATAAATATCCGATATGACCGATTATCGGCAGTCCGGCGAATGTCGAGCAATTTTCATCTTGTTTGGCGTTTACTATTCCTACTATATTTGCATTTCTCGCTTCGGCGGCACGAAAAGCATTTATTATAGCTTCGGCGGCCGGCGATGTTCCTACTATTACAATTCGCTTGTCGGATTCGCGCCCGGCAGTTTTATCGTAAAGCGACCAAAGCAACCGGAAAATATACCCGCCAGCAACGCTGAAAGCCGCCAACATCAACAAGATACCGCGACTATATGCGTAATTCTTAAAGAAATTCGTTAGCGATGATAAGATAAAAAATGCTATCATTACACCCATTAGGAATGAACGGAACAGCATTTTCTTTTTCGAATATCCGCCGGCTGCGGCTATTGAGCAAAGCGTTACAGCTAATGGCACGGTAAATACGATTGGCGAGGCTTCCGAAGGATAATAGAAAAATTTGTCGAAGCGAATTTTGGTTGCAATAAGCAACGACGACTCGATAATTACAGCATCGGCTACAATAGTAGCAGCTGCTCTGAATCGCTTTTCGACGTAAGCAAGGGTGGCGCGGAATGCTATGCCTGCTCGCAACAAAGCAAGAAGCAAGCGTGATTTTCCGTAATGCTTGCGGGCAAATATCGCCATAGCCTCGTAAAAAACACGCACCTCATTCATAGAACTGCGTCGCGCACTCTCTCCTTTGAAATGCACTACGGTAGTTGCCGGATAATAAGCCACTTTCCAGCCTGCCGCCTGAACGCGATAGCAAAGGTCAATATCTTCGCCATACATAAAGAAATCCGGGTCGAACCCTCCGATGTCGCGCAGAACCTGCGTTCTACAGAACATAAATGCACCTATTAGTGCGTCTACGTCGTATGTTTCGTCTTCGTTGCGGAATGTCTGATTATATCGTGCAAATAGCGGTGAGTTTGGGAATAAGGCTTGTAAGCCGAACAACTTACAGAAACTTGCCCAAGGCGTTGGGAAACCGCGTCGGCAAGCAACCTGAAAAGTACCGTCGGGATTAATGACTTTGCAGCCCGCAATTCCCGTTTCAGGTCTGTTCTCAAGGTAATTTTTCATTACCTCAAGCGTGTCCTCCGATATAATGGCATCAGGATTCAGCAAAAGAATAAATTCTCCTCGTGCTATATTTATGCCTATATTATTCGCCCGGCCAAATCCGAGATTTTCCGCCGATTCGATAAAATTGACAAGCGGAAACAACGGGCGCAGGAACGCTATAGAGTTGTCGGATGAATTATTGTCAACAACGATTATTTCTGTATCGAGCCGTGCGGTGGCGGCCTCGACAGAGCGTAACGCTTGCAGAAGAAAATCTTTGACATTGTAATTAACAATCACAACGGAAACCGACGGCTTCGTATTTTTGCCGGAAACAATCATGCCCGCAAGCGTCTATTCGTAGTAATTTTTGGGCACAAAGTTATCATTATTTCATCAACCTTTCTTTGGAAAATCAAAAGTTTATCATTGCAATAGACGGACCGGCCGGCTCCGGCAAGTCTACAACAGCACGATTGGTGGCAAATAGCATCAGTGCAATTTATATTGATACGGGTGCAATGTATAGAGTGGTAACTCTGGCGGCATTGCGCAAAGGAATATGCAACAATCCCGATGAAATTATCGCAGTTCTCGATAAAATAACGATTAGACTCGAGCCTTCCGAAGATGGGCAACGTACATTCTTGAACGAAGAAGACGTGTCAAAAGATATTCGTTCGGCCGAGGTTACGGCTGCGGTAAGTTTCGTAAGCTCTTTGCCCGAAGTTCGCCGCAGGCTTGTAGCCATGCAGCGGGAATTTGCGCGGCAAAAAAGCGTTGTCATGGACGGGCGCGATATTGGTACAGTCGTTTTTCCCGGTGCCGACTTGAAAATTTATATGACTGCCTCAATTGGCGACCGTGCTGTGCGCCGCGCTGCAGAAATTGAAGCAAGCGGTCAAAAAGTAGACGTGGACGATATTATTCGTGCATTGGAAGAACGCGACCGTCTTGACCAATCCCGCCGAGAAAGCCCGCTACGAAAAGCCGAAGATGCAGTAGAAATCAATACTTCCGGACTTTCCATTGCCGAGCAAGCGCAAAAAATCATCACGCTTCTTGAGGAGAAGAACTTGCGAAGTTAAATGCTTTAGGCAATGGAAATTTCGATAATTCATCGTACAATTTGCCGTAAACATTTGCTCCGTATTTGCTGTAATTTTCAAAATAGCCGGCGTACCATTCGGTTAGCGATGCGCCATTTTCGAGCGACTCTACTACATCGGAGGCAGTTTCCACTCCGCCTACTCGAATAACATGAAACTCGCGACGTGGCGGCTTGGCTGTAAGTGCTGAAGCAGCTGTACGAACTAATGAAAGCGAACTATCAGCCAAAGGTTTGCCGCTTACACCGCCGCCGAACGTCTTGGTAAAATAGTCGAAAGTCGGGTGCTCGGACTTAACCACGAGAGATTTGCAATAAGAATAATTCGTCGAAGTATTGCCGAAATTAACACCGTCGTAACCCATTGTTATTAAAGCATCAAGCAAAAACGGAACAATGTCGGGATCGGTATCTGTCGAGAATTTGACAATAACGGGCAAATTACGGCTGCGTTTCCGCAAAAAACGTCGGGCTGTTTCATCAAGTCTGAGAAGTAACGGCTCTAGTGAAAATTGCAATGCACTCGAATGCCCGGCCGTATTCGGACAACTTTCATTCAATTCGATAAAATCCACGCCTGCCTTGCTGTATAGCTCTAGCCCTTCAATCAAACCTGCAAAAGCAGATTCGGACGACGCACTTGGGTCAAAAGCCGCACTTACTCCAATCGGGCATTTGTATATTCGCGGAATAGATGCAAGTATTTTTGCAACAGCGGCGTGCCCTATATTCGGCAGTCCCAGCCAATTAGATGCGGCATGCGAACTCGGGTACGGTGCGAACGGCAGTCGCGTATTGTTCCGTTCATTGCCTTGGCGTGTGCTGTATGTAGTAGTTCCTGCAAGATATGCCCCCGCTCCGCTTAGAGCGCACCATGCGTATCCTTCGCCGTTTTTATACATTCCGGCGGCATTAAATATAGGTGAACGAAATCGTATTCCCCAAAGCGAACGAGCAAATTCCGGCGGAATTTTTACGTCTTTTTTAGGAATATCCCTTTCGTGCCTGCTTAGAAAATACTTTCGTGCCTGCGAGTAAAATCTAATGCTGTACTCCGGCGGCAAACGCATGGCAGCCGAACGCATTACACCGTCAAGTCTTGCAAAAAATGCAGTTAAACTCATTACAGCACCTTTATAGAATCTTTTTTTACTGTTTTCGCGGCGGCATTACAATTCTTTGCGTAACCGTGCCACAGGGATACGCATTTGCTCGCGATATTTTGCCACAGTGCGGCGCGCCACGTTAAAGCCTTGTTTTTTAAGCTCTTTGGTAACTTTATCGTCGCTGTAAGGCTTGCCTTTCGGCTCTTTATCTATAAGTTCTTTGATTTTTTGCTTAACGATGCGCGTAGAAACTTCGTCGCCGTCATCGGTAGGCAGCGCCTCGCTGAAAAAATAGCGCATTTCGAAAGTGCCGTAATCTGTCTGAGCAAATTTTCCGTTGACAATGCGGCAAACAGTAGAAATATCAAGCCCTGTAACGTCGGCCACATCTTTGTAAATAAGAGGCTTAATTGCTCCGGGGCCTTCTATGAAGAAATCTCGTTGCAATCCTGCTATACCGGTCATGACTTTCATCATCGTAATTTTCCGCTGCCGAATTGCTTGCAGAAGAAACTTTGCATCATCGTATTTTTTTCGCATCCATTGCTTGGTTTCTTTGGAATAGTTTCGGGCGCGGGCATCGCGTTTTAAGCGTTCGTATAAATTATTGACTTTTAGTGAAGGTATGCGATTGTCGTTTATGGAAATTAAAATATCTTGCTCGTCATCGTCGTAACGCGCTGCAAAATCAGGGATAATTGTGCCAATACCGACGGTTGCGCCACCGTATCCGGGCTTGGGGTTTAATCGCAATATGACTTCCAAAGCATCGCGGAGTTGCTCTTCGTTAATATTCAGCCGGCGAAGCATTGTTTGATAGTGTTTCATCGTGAAAGCCTCGTATACTTTCTCCAGTATTTGAATTGCGAGCTTTTGTTCTTCACTCGGGCTTGCAATAACCTCAAGCTGTGCCAGCAAACATTCCTGTACCGAGCGTGCGCCGATACCGGGCGGGTCAAGGCGGCGAATATATCCCAGCATGGTTTCGGTCATTTCGGTTGTTATGACTTGTTGCTTTTTGGGATGAGGTATGTCAAAAGTTTCATTTTTCTCGAGAGCGGCTGCTCGTTGTATGCGCCAATCTTCTAAAATATCGTCAAATTCTTCGTCGCGTATGCGATTTATTTCTGCTACCAATTCCGGCGTGTCGATTCTCAGGTAGCCGTCGTCGTCCAGCATTCCAATAATAAATCTGCCTATGTAAAGCATATCTTCGTCAAGCGGCAACAGAAGCAGTTGCGCGTTCAACTCGTCTGCAAAAGATTCGATTTCCTTGATTTGCCAACCGTCGTCATTATCGTCGTCGTCGTTACGGCTTTGAGACGGCACGTTATCCTGCCACGCCGATTCGTAAAAATCAAACGGGTCATTACTTTCGCGTAAATATACATTTTCATCGTTTTGTGCAACTCTATCATCGGCCACACCGCTTTCGCGGTCGTCATAGCCGCTCAACTCCGCATATTCATTTATGACAAGCTCGCCGAATTCATTGTCTTCGTCAGGAAATTCATCTATATCGCTCAATTCCTCGAGCATAGGATTCTCTTCTATTTCCTGACGAACATGCTGCTCAAGTTGCAATACGGGCAGCTGCAAAAGTTTCAAGTATTGAATTTGTTGCGGCGTAAGCGTTTGCAACAGCGAGGCTTGCAGACTTAGCGATAATTTCATCGTCGCGTGTCTCCGTCTTTATCCGGCCAATTATTTTTTTCCGCACGCATTGCGGCGGCTTTATTATTAAGTTCTTCCGTCCACTTTTCGCCGAAAGCACGGCGCAGAGGTTCCTGTAATTCATTAAGCAGATAAATATTGCTAAGCCGGCCTTTTTCACGGCCGGGTTCACATTCGTCGAAATGTTCGTAAAAGACATACGAGCCGCCGAAATTCCCAATACGAAGTGGAAATAAATGACAAGATAAAGGCTTTCTGAAAGATGTTTTGCCTTCAAAATACGCCCTCTCTATCGAGCATCGGGCGACACCTCCGGTATCGAAATACACAAAGCAACAAGCGCGACTATCAATACAAGTTGTCGAGTAGTCGCCGGCCGTTCCCTCCACGGGGCTGTTTCGCGCAATATCGCCGGAACATTCCGATAGATAAGGACTTACTGCTTCGTAAATTCCACGTATGATTTCGGCTTCATCGTCGGTCAGCGGTGCGCCGCCGCCGCCTTCAAGCGTACAGCATGCACCTTTGCATTTTGCCGTATCGCAGGAGAACTTTGCCGTTATCGCCTTCTCGTCTGCAAGTATGTCGCCAACCAAAATCATAGTAACGTCAAGCTAATTGGTACGTTTGTTGCTAAACTACAAACTTTTTTCTATTTTTCCGCAAGTTTACAGCACATTAGCCTTGTCTTGTTCATTACCCTGCAAAAACGATTTGGCAAAATCGTCGCTACTTTGTAATTTTGCGCTTCTTCGAGTTAATTACGTTCTGCGGAAGTGGCGAAATTGGCAGACGCACCATCTTGAGGGGGTGGCGCCGAGAGGCGTACGGGTTCAAGTCCCGTCTTCCGCACACAATGAGCAAGGGTTATCTTTGGGATAACCCTTTTTTGTTACATTTCTACCCTTTCTTACCGGTATGCATTACGCTCAAAACGTCCTCGAACTTGTAGGCAACACTCCGCTTGTGCGCCTCAATTCCATGGCTCAAAATATTGAAGCAACTATTTTGCTTAAGCTCGAAAGTAAAAACCCGGGCGGCTCGATAAAGGATAGAATCGGAATTGCAATGCTTGAAGATGCGGAGCGGCGCGGTGCGATTCAGCCGGGCGGACTTATAATCGAACCTACAAGCGGAAATACAGGCATAGGGCTTGCACTCGCGGCACGCTTGAAAGGCTACCGTTGCTTATTTGTAATGACCGACAAAGCGTCGCAAGAACGCATTCGCTATCTTAAGGCAATGGGTGCAGACGTTATGATTGTTTCCAGCGCAGCCAAGCCAAACTCGCCGGAATATTATTTTAACATGGCAACTCGCCTTGCATCCGAATTACCGAACGCCGTAATGTTGAATCAATACGACAATCCGGCTAATCCGGGAGTGCATGAGCGCACAACCGGCCCCGAAATTTGGCGAGATACCGACGGTAAAATAACACACTTTATCTGCGGCATTGGAACCGGCGGCACAATAACGGGCTGTGCGCGTTACCTGAAGCACCAAAACTCTGCCGTCAAAGTAATTGCAGCCGACCCAATTGGCTCGGCTATTAAAATGTTCAAAGATACCGGGCGGCTTGTAGAACCCTTGCCGTATTTAGTGGAAGGTGTCGGGCAAGAGCGTATCCCGGGTAATCTTGATTTGTCGCTTGTTGATGATATCATCAATATATCCGACAAAGAATCATTTCATACGGCCAAACGTTTGGCACTCGAAGAAGGTATTTTTTGCGGCGGCTCAAGCGGTATGAACGTAGCCGCAGCTTTGCGGACCGCCAAAACTCTACCCAAAGAATCGGTTGTTGTAGTTATTATCAGCGATACGGGCGAACGATACCTTACAAAACATCATTCGGAGGAATGGATGAAAGAAAAGGCATTGTTGGACTCCGACCGTATTACATTGCGCTCGGTTATTACAGAAAAATCCGTTGCGCAGGGACTGCCGGCAGTAATAGCTGTTTCGCCCGAGTGTACGGTTGACGACGTGTTGCAACGTATGAGCAAATATGAAATTTCCGAAATTCCCGTAATAGACGAAGGTGAATTGCTTGGCACAGTACGCGAAAACCGCCTTATGGCTCGTGTTATAGCCGACAGAAGTGCTCTATCGGCAAAAGTATCGTTGATAATGGACGAATCAATGCCCCAACTTGATGCCAATGACGACATTCAATCTGCCATTGCTCTTCTTAAAGAGCATCCGGCAATAGTAATCTTGGAGTTCGGGCGCGTCATGGGCGTGCTTTCGCGGCACGACGTTTTGGGGTATCTGCAATAGTTCAAATCAACTGCATATAAATGATTTTACGCTATTTATTCAGGAAAAAACAATGCGTGTAGCAGTAATGGCCGGCGGAATTTCACCCGAAAGAAACGTATCGTTGGCAAGCGGTCAAGCGGTAGCCAAAGCCCTGCGCGACCGCGGTCATAAGGTAACGTTTATAGATCCCGCGCTTGGAAGCAATGCCGAAATAGACGAAACGGCGCTTATGGTATCTGCTGCGAAATTGCCCGGCGACGAACTTGTACACTTCCCGCTTAAAAATTTAATCGAATGTGTACGGCTTCCCATATTCGACAACATTGATATTGCATTTTTGCTGACGCACGGAAAAAACGGCGAAGATGGCGTGATGCAGGCTTTACTTCAAACTCGCGGTGTTCGATATACAGGCAGCAAAGTAATGGCAAGTGCTTTGGCTATGGACAAATCAGCATCCAAACTTATATTCTCCGCAGTAGGAATTACAACTCCTCCTTGGGCAGTCATAAGACGCACCGAAATTGACGATACGGAAAACCTTGAAAATATTTTCAATGAACTGCGTGAAAATGTGGCAGTAAAACCGAATGACCAAGGCTCTACCGTAGGAATGACTATTGTGCATGAAGATTTCGAAGGATTTCGGAATGCGGTTAAGCTTGCAGCCGAATACTCCGAAACTGTTTTAGTGGAGCAATACATTGCCGGACGCGACTTGACAGTAGCCATACTTGGAAACGAGGCTCTGCCGAGTATTGAAATAGAACCGCAAGACGGATTCTACGATTACGAGCATAAATATTCCAAAGGTAAAACCAATTATCATTGTCCGGCCGATATTTTTCAAGAATGTGAGGATTTTATCGGGCAATCAGCCATAACCGCGCATCGCGCATTGGGTTGCACTGCCTACAGTAGAGTTGATTTCAGATTGGACGAAGAAAATGTGGCACATTGCCTTGAGGTTAATACTTTGCCTGGATTTACGGCTACAAGCTTAGTGCCTATGGCGGCAAAGGAATATGGCTTGGAATTTGGAGAACTCTGCGAAAGAATCATAGAGTTATCGTAGCCGTTTTTATTGCACAATACTTCTGTTTTTCGATATAAATACGCTTGTTTGCAGTTAATTGCGTATTTTTGCGCCGAATACTACGCTTAATCTCAGATCTCCTCCATGAAAATTCGATTGATTGCGGCACTTGTCGCAATATTTTTGTCGCCGGCCGTCGTGCTTTCAGGCGAATGTACCGCACAGTTTACCGCCGGCATTCTCGACGCGGGAAAAGTCCTTGTAAAAACCCATCATACACTTACGGCAAGGTTAGTCAATTCTTCGAGTGATACGATTTATTTACGCGGTGTAAAAATCGCCCAGAATACGGAGATTTTTACAGTAGAAAATGCATCGTCGGGAGCGATTCCGCCAAAATCAAATCGTGATTTTATTTTCACCGCATTCAGCCTGCATAATTTAATATATACTGCCGTAGCATTTGCACAACTGCGTTGCTCCGTAGGCGAATATTCTTTGCCTATTACTCTTACAGCCGAATTTATTTACCCGGACTCGACCTATAATTTCACTCAAAATCTTGTAGGTTCAGCTTTGGCAACGGCATTGTCTTTATATCTACAGCCGCAAACTTCCTATACATATAAGCAAGCACGCGAATATATGTGGGGGTCAATAGACAATCGCAACGGTACCGTCGAGTGTGTATACACCGGCAGAATCGTATCTACAAAAGGCATTCCCGACGCATCAAAATTCAACACAGAGCATACATGGCCCCAGAGCAAAGGCTCTGATACCGGTCCGGCAAATACCGATTTATTTCATTTGTATCCTACTTGGGCACCGGCTAATTCGGCGCGTTCAAATAATCCTTTCGGAATTGTTGCGCAAAGTATTTATTGGCAGGACGGCGGCTCGAAGGCCGGATTTGTTGCAATAGGAAAAAACGACTCTATTTTCGAACCTCGCAACACTCACAAAGGTAATGTGGCACGAAGTATGTTCTACTATTGCACGCGCTACGGTAATCGCCAAGGAACATACGATAAAGAAGGATTTTTGACGGTACAAGAGGACGTTCTGCGCGAATGGAACAATCTGGATACGGTAGATGCGGCCGAACGCGCCCGGAACGAAGCAATATATGCATTGCAAAAACGACGTAATCCATATATTGATCATCCTGAATTTATCGAACGTATAAACAAATTATCCGCCCAACGCGACTTTCCGCCCTATCCGCGCCTCGCGGCAAGCGATGAGCGCGTAATTTTTTCATTCTACGGCTCAGATGACCAAGAGCGGGAATTATCCGTATATGTGGCAAATACGGGAACGGAAGACGCAATGATTGTTTCGGCAAGCGTATCACCCGATACGGACTCGAATTTTACAGTAACCGATATTACCCCAAAAGAATTAACCGTCGCAAATTGGACACGCATAAAAATACGCGCAAAACGTCCAAAAACGGGTAATATTGACGGAACATTGAAAATACGCTTTGCCGACGGCCTCCCATCTATCCCGATTGCCGTAAGTGCTACGGCCTCTCAACCTTCGGCCATAGAAGAATCGTCTCTCGCACAGGAACAAATCACGCAAATAACAGATTGCACCCCACATCCGGTACTCGACGAGGCAACCGTTGCTTTCAGCGTGCCAGAATATCTTGCTGCCTCTGCCAGAATTATTTTTTATGCACCGAACGGCCGTTTACTTGCCGATGTTACCCCGAATATTATACGGCAGAACGGATATTCTTACGTAAAATTCCATCGATACGATCTGCCGACCGGCTTCATTATCGTACGACTATTGACAAGCACGTCATCAGATGCCCGCATTATCATTCTTGAGTAATTCACAAATTAAAAAATACTTGCTCGGCACGTTTGCCGCTTTGCAATAATTCGGTATTAAAAGTTTTTTTTTCTTTTTTTAAGGTTTTCATGTCTGACGAACAAAAAGCAACGTCTTCGACGGCAGCTATAGGAACACTCTATATCGTATCAACGCCCATCGGAAACGACGACGATATCACATTACGAGCTACGCGAATACTAAAGCATTGCGACGTAGTTGCTTGCGAGGAAATTAAAGTTGGGGCTAAAGTACTGAAAAGGCTCAATGTAAGCGCACCTATCATCGAACTGAACGAGCATACGGAAGATTATGCAAATGATGAGGTTATAGCGAAACTTCTCGGCGGAGAAAATGTTGCTCTCATCAGCGATTGCGGCACCCCTATTTTTGCCGACCCGGGACAAGGATTGCTTAAACGGGCATTTGCAGCTAACGCACCCGTAGTTGTAGTACCGGGCGTAACCAGCATTATGACCGCTCTTACGCGAAGCGGACTCTCTACCGATTCATTCGTATATGCCGGATTTATGAGCCGCAAGCCGGAAGAACGTCGAGAGCAATTACGACAACTTGCCGCCGAAATACGGACTGTTGTTTTCTTGGAAACACCTTATCGGGTAGTGCCTTTACTCGTTGCCATTGCAGAGATAATACCAACGCGCCGCGCTTATGTGGGCTGTAATTTAACAATGCCTTTCGAGTCGCATCATTACGGCCAGGTAGCCGAAATAGTCGAAAAATTAATGGCGGAAAAATTCAAGGGCGAAGCGGTTATTTGTATCGAAGGCGCACCTTCCGAAGTTCGCGGCGGTATCCGCCGAAAAGCAGCCGCAAAACATATACGCATAGCTGAAGTTGAAGATAGTGAAGTCGAAGATAACGACGAAATGCAAGAGTTCAGTCCCGATAATGACGAATTTCCGGAAATGCGCCCGCAACATTCGCCAAATATTGATGATAACGAAATCGAAATAGATTTTGACGAAGAAGATGACGCCGATGATGTTGATGAAGTCGAAATAGATTTTGACGAAGAAGATGACACCGATGATGTTGATGAAATCGAAATAGATTTTGACGAAGAAGATGACACCGATGATGAAGACGGAAAGCCAAAACACGGGCCTACTAAGCCGCGATTCGACAATAAGCCGCGCCCCGGGGGATACAAACCGCGTTTAGGCGGCGGCGACCGTGAAGGCGGACGCAGATTTGACGACAGAAAACCGCGCTTCGGCGGCGGCGACCGTGAAGGCGGACGCGGATTTGACGACAGAAAACCGCGCTTCGGCGGCGGCGACCGTGAAGGCGGACGCAGATTTGACGACAGAAAACCGCGCTTCGGCGGCGGCGACCGTGAAGGCGGACGCGGATTTGACGACAGAAAACCGCGCTTCGGCGGCGGCGACCGTG
>JADZAA010000058.1 GCA_020852855.1 Bacteroidota bacterium | reverse complement strand
CACCGATTATTATTTCACAATATATCGCCGAGCCGCAAGGCGAAGGTATATGCTTCAATGCGAATGGTACGGGATTTTTTACGATTAGCGAGTACTCCGATTTAAATATTCCGGCACAATTATATTATTATTCCCGTTCGGCAAATACTGCCGCAGATTTCGATAATTCTGAATATTCGCTCGAAAATATTGCATTATCTTCGGACAACGAATTATTGTACATTAAATTCAATTTGCCGTTGCCCGCCGATATTGAAATTGCCGTTACCGATATTGCAGGCAGAATAATTATGAGTGAAAAATGTTTTGATTTGACGCGGGAAAAACAAGAAATAATTATTCCGAAAAATAAATTACCTTGCGGAACGTATCAAATTTGCCTGCTTTCGGGTAAAGTTCCTGAAAAATCTTTTTTATTGAATGTTCTGCGATGATTCTCAGTTTTTCTGCTTCCGGTTTCGATGTTTTGCTTGCATTGGACGGTTCGTTGCCTGAGCGACAATTTTTTCTTGAAAACAGCCGACTTCCCATAATTGCCGCCGACGGTGCGGCTCTTTCGTTGGCCAAAATCGGAGTTTCGGCGCAAGAAGCGATAGGCGATTTCGACTCGCTGACAGCCGAAAACCGCGACGATTTACAACTTGCCGGAACAAAACTTATTTACGACGCGGGGCAAGACGACAATGATTTTGAGAAGTTATTGCGCTATGCGCTCAATAACGGACAACGTCGCTTTTTGCTATGCGGTTTTCAGGGAGGCGAACTCGAGCATACCTTGAATAATTGGAGCGTTTTGATGAAGTATGCGGCAAATCCAAATACAGATGCTTGCTTTTGCATTTACGACAGCGGCCGTTATGCCGTTCCTGTAAATCAATCGTTGGAAGTTAATTTACATACAGGCGAAATAGTTTCTTTGATACCTCAACCGTTGGCTCGCGTTACCACACGCGGACTTGAATGGCGACTCGACAATGAAGAACTGAGATTAGGTAGGCGCGAAGGTGCGCGTAACCGCGCCATTTCGCCGAATGTAGGCATAGAACTTCACCAAGGGAGCTATTTGCTGTGTTTGGACTCGAGGTTGCCGCTTGCCCCTGCTTTCGAAACAAAAAACAATTCTAAATAAAATTATTATTAACTGCCGAATACAAAAAACTGTTTTTTATATTTTTGTTTTTTGTTCGTTAATTATCGGAACCGATTTACTCTCGAACATATAAAATCTGGTTTATCGTCAGACTACCTATTATTTTAATGTTTTACGGCGCGGCCGATTAAATCTTAATATTTTATTACATTTCGTTTTCCTGAATATTTTTTTGATAAAATCGCTGTCGGAAATTTTACGAAATTTCGATTAACATAAACCAAAATAATATTTTGCCGATGAGTACTGCCCAATCTTACGATAATTTGCCGTATCCCGGCGCGGCCTTCTCGCAAACGCATCCGTCGAGATTGGCCGCAGTTGCGATACTTCACGGCGTTGACGCACCAGATTCACAAAATTGCCGCGTTTTAGAGCTTGGTTGCTCCGACGGAGGCAATCTGCTGAATATCGCCTATACTTTGCCCGATGCAGAATGTGTCGGTATAGATTATGCCCCCGTACATATTACTGCTGCCGAGCGTTCGGTTGCCGCACTTAATCTGAAAAACTGTCGCTTTTATACGGCTGACATATTAAATCTACCGCAAAATTTAGGCAGTTTCGATTATATCATCACGCACGGCGTTTATTCATGGGTTCCACCAGATGTTCAACAAGCGATAATGCGAATATATGCAGAATTGTTAACGCCCCACGGCATCGGATACATAAGTTACAATGCTTATCCCGGCTGGCATGGCTATCGTATGATTCGCGAAGTATTGGAATCGGGCATTCCGCCGACTGCCGATATTTACGAGCGAATAGGTGCATCGCGTACATTCCTGCAAGATGTAAAACAGATTGGAGGTAGCGATAATACCGCGTATTCGGCTGTGGTAAATTCGACTTCGGACTCGTTCGGTCGTAGTAACGATGCGTATTTAGGCCATGAATACTTTGAGGACGACAATACACCGTCGTATTTTCATGAATTTATCGAAAAGGCACGAAACAACGGCTTGGAATACGTAGCCGAAGCATTTTCACAAGGAACGCAACTGCATAATGCACCCGAGCGAGTGTTGCAAGAAATCTCGAATCGTGCTTCTGACCGCATAGAGCGCGAGCAATGGCTGGACTTTTTTATAGGGCGACAATTTCGCAAAACGTTGCTATGCAAAGCCGAAAGCAACTCGCCGCATGAGCTTGACAACTCAAATTTCAAACGACTTTATATCGGCTCTTCGCTTACTCGTACAGATGATTCACCCGAAGGTGTTCCGCAATATGCAGCACCAAACGGATTAGTTATCGGCAGCGGTAATCCAACGCTTGCACGGGCTATAGCCTATTTGGCCGAGTGCAATCCGCTACCCGTAACTTTCAGCAATTTATTGCGCAAATCGGGTAGCTCGAGCAATGTTGAAAGTGACGAGGAAACGATAATTGCTCTTTGCAGACAATGCTATGACGATATGCTTGGCTATTTTTACGACGGACCTACATTAGCCGTTGCCAAAGCCGGCGCGTATCCTAAAATAAGCGATGTGGCGCGACTGCAGGCTCTGTCGGGCAATGTAGCCTCTACCCTACACCATTCGGCAGCTCAATTCGACGAACCTGTTCCGCTTATTCTTTTACGCAATGCAGACGGAACACGCTCGCAGGACGAATTATTCGATTTACTCAAAGGCTCGCTTGAGCGCGAGGAATTTAAACTTGCCGACGAGAACGGCAATCCGCTTGCAACAGGAACAGAAACCGATGAAATACTCCGTGTTGCACTTGAAGTATGCATGGAACAATTCGCCAAATTTGCCTTGTTGGAAAAATAAAAATCAAGAAATAGAAATTTAGCTTAACAATTCATCTTCAAAGAAGTTTTTCTGCAATTCGGATTGAACCTTGATCGGTCGATTTAATATTTCATTAAAATATTTAACACACTTTTTCGTCTGAAAGTCAGCGTTTTATTTTTGTTTTTTACAATACAGCTCATATTGCTTACGCTTGTTATTGCACACCCGACAGGAACTCGGTAAAAAACAAGATAAAAAAAAATGTTTTTTCATAAAAACGGAGTTACAATGGCTTACCATTTTTCGAAAATACTGAGCGGCCGCTTCGAAGATATTAAAGAAAAGGTTGTTGAAGCGTTAAAAGAGGAAGGATTCGGAGTAATAACCGAGATAGACGTACAAGCTACGTTTAAAAAGAAATTGGACGTAGATTTCAGGCCTTATCATATACTTGGCGCTTGCAATCCGGCGTTTGCTTACGAGGCATTAAAAGCCGAACCGCATATAGGTGCTATGTTACCTTGCAACGTAGTTTTACAAGAAATAAACCATGAGCAAGTAGAAGTGTCGGCCGTAGATCCTGTATCTTCTATGCAGGCTGTTAAAAGCGAAGGGTTAGCCGAAACAGCCGTTAAAGTTCAAATGAAATTACGCAATGTAATCGAGAGTCTGTAATATGCAAAATTAAATGCCGGCTTTAATTGAACAGTACTTTCTTTCGTATATAAAAAATACCCGCCGACAGCGGGTATTTTTTATTGTTCCACAAACAATATTTTCGGATTTTCGGGTGTAATATTGTTTGTTTTTAGCAAGTAGTCGAACACTACCGTATCAATTCGACTTTCATGGTAGAAACAAGCGTTTGCAAAGCACGTTTCGACTGTTTTGTTTTTGCATCGCCCAACACCGCATCAATCATAGTGTTGATAGTATTTTTCTTCAATATAGTATATCCTTTATCCACATCGAGAACGGTTTCGCCCGAACCGGAAATTTCTGATTTATTCAATTTAAACGTTATCGAGCCTTGCTTTTGCAAAGGATTAACGATTTTGGAAGTGAGTTTGGCCGAAATATAGGCAGCCTTGCGCATACCGACATTTTTCACCGCGTCGAGGCGATACGCAATATCATTATCCACGAGGAAAACACCCGATAAAGGAGAACGCTCGCTGCGCTTCCATGATTTTGACGAATCTATTGTACCGCCGTCGGGATAGTTTTGGTATTCTTGTTGCATCGGGCGCAGATAAAGTTGCACTTTAATTTGTTCGAGTGCCTGCTCCTGCATTTGCACATTAAGCGAATCTTTCATTTCGCCGAAAATTTTAGACAACAGTGGCGTAAGACCGCTGATTTCGCTGATACGTCCGTCTTTTGAAACAAGCATTGTAACATCTTCGCCGATAATGCCGTTATACTGACTGTATTCTTTATTCTCACGGTCGGCTTTATTGGAAGAATTGTAGCTTGATGATGCACGTTTTGTTGAGTCTTGTGCATCCGGATAATCATTCGAAAGGCGAATTGAATCATAGCGTACCGACATTTCTACCGAGCCGTCTGATTTTACGGCTTTTATAGTTTTTGTATAATATAGAATTTGCTCCGTTTCGGCATTCATTCCATCTTGCACGAGTTTATCGCGCTGGCTGAATTTATAGCGGAATACATCGCCCGGCTTAACTCTATACTGCAATGATTTAACTTCTGCTTCGGCACCTGCAAGCGGACGTGCCTCGGAGAGTTCCGCAGGTGCGGGTGCGACTGATTTAACCGACGTTTGTTCGGGATTTTCTTGTTTAGTTTCGCTGCAACCCGAAACGCCAATGATACAGACGCATAATACCGTAAGCCTAAGAAAATTTACCAGCCGAATTGATTTAGAATAGAGCATCTTATTGAAGTCGTAATTGTTTGAACAAATTTTTCGTTTCCGTACCGGCAATTCAACTTTGCGGTAAAATCGGCATCGTAGCCGCGTATCGAACCTTTCTGATTGACTTTCAATTTTGTTTTTCCGCTGCCGTATTCTGTGGACAGCACTGTTCCCGGCCCCGGTATTCCAAACATCCGATGCTCGCGGTTAACATTCGCTTTCAGCCCCGAAACAGTTGATTCTATCGAATATACGCCACGGGAAACAGCCGTTACTTTTGCCGTTAGCGTATCGGTAAATTCTATGCAATCCAGCCGAATAAGCGAAGGTTGCGACCACGACGAATCATCGGCTATCAACATTCTTTCGCGTATAAGGCCGCCATTCATATCTACCAGCGTTTGCAATCGGTTGAGCGATATGCCGTCAAGCCACAAAAATTTCTGTGCGGTGTCCATAGATTCCGCACCCTCCACAAGAATAAAGTTGCGCAACCACTCAACATCTCCGCTTTCACCGTTTCCGGTAATTCCTTTTACAATATTCTTTTTGTCCAATAACAATACGAACATATGGTTCAGCGGGGCTTGCGTATAAGTCAAGTCCGCAAAATCACCTTTAATATTCGAGGCGCGCGGATTTTGCGAGTCATATTGCAGGGCTACATTGCCCTCTTTGAACGAATATTTCAGCGAATCTATATTGCATAATAATTTTGTCAACCCATCTTCTGTTTCGCCGATTGTACCCATTGTAAAATAATACGACACTTCACGTTCGTAATTTTTATGCTGGTCGTCGCGATAATCGCGCTTTACGATTGTTTTTTCGGTCATGGCATAGCTGCTTGCCACGTTTTGAGGAAAATCAACCTTAATCGAGTATTTTTTTCGAATCGGCTGTCCTGCAACCTGAGCTTCTTGCGCAGTAACCGATGCAAAAGATGCAACAATTATTGCAGAAGCTATTATTGTCCGTCCTATAAGCCTCGCAGACGAAATAACGCCCATGCGGCCAAACTCATACCGTTCCATATTTCTCCTTGTGCGATAAATTTACAAATGTCTTCGGCAGTTGCGAAAATCACCTCGATTTCCTCCGAGGGCTCCGGCTGCGGCACCGACAGACTTGTCGCCTTAGCATAGTAGACAGAGCATACCTCATCGGTAATTCCGATGCATGGATTGAACGTACCGATAAACGTAAGTTCTGCTTCGGTTATCCCGGCCTCTTCGCGCATTTCTTCGTGTGCAGTCATTTCGGGCGAATGTCCCGGCTTATGCCCGCCACCCGGAAATTCTATTCCGGTTCTGCCACCAAGATAACGGAATTGTTTTACCAAAACGAATAATCCGTTGTCTAATTGCGGAATGACTATAGAAGAGTTGCGAGAACGAGCATAATAATACGGCGCAGGCTTTCCGTCAGGCAGAAGATACTCTTCTTGCACGTAATCCCAGAATGGATTTGTTCCGAGTATTTTAGTACTGCTGTTACGTATTAGGACTTTCATAACTGTAAAAAGTTCCCGTTAAAAGCAAATA
This sequence comes from Bacteroidota bacterium, assembly GCA_020852855.1. GTDB lineage: Bacteria > Bacteroidota > Ignavibacteria > Kapaibacteriales > UBA961 > JADZAA01. The sequence goes on along the minus strand of JADZAA010000058.1, from coordinate 27,910 downwards.
TCAATAAAAAACAAGCCCCGCACCGACGTTAAGCCGAGGCGGAGCCTATTTTTTCTATGTATGCAACTCCATATTAAGTTGGAATTTGGCGGGTTTTATGCACGATTTCCGGCAATTTCGCTTTCAGCGAAGAAAAATGCTGTTTCGTTTTTTCCGTTTTCAACGGAATCTGAACCATGCACCGCATTTTCGCCCTTCGACGAAGCAAACATTCTACGAATCGTACCTTCTGCGGCTTCGGCCGGGTCAGTAGTGCCGATAAGCGCACGATAGTCGGCTACGGCGTTTTCTTTTTCGAGCACTATGGGTACGATAGCACCACTGCTCATAAAATCAACCAACTCGTCAAAAAATCCGCGCCCGCGATGAACTGCATAAAACTCGGCGGCTTGAGCGCGGCTGATGCGTGTCATCTTCATTGCAAGTACTGTAAATCCGGCTTGCGTAATTGCGGCAATAATCTCTCCGACTACATTCTTGCGAACAGCGTCCGGCTTGATAATTGCAAATGTCCGTTCTTTCATCATGTCTTCCAATTTGTTGTTTTATTTGTGATTAAATACCGTATGCGGCATTTTTATCGCCGCTTTACAGCAGTTCGTTTCTATGCGTTACTTGCAGATGTCATATCAATATTCGACGCAACCGTTGTAACTTGCTCGGCAACAGACATAAGCTGTTTTTTATTGTTTTTTTTCACTTTCTTCTTCTTAACTGAACCTTTCGGGCGACCCGGAGGACGCTTATGCCCGGTTTTTACCGCTTTCTTCTTCTTAACTGAACCTTTCGGGCGACCGCGCTCACGCTTGGGAGCTGTTTCATCTGTCGCCGGCTTTACCTTAAACGAACCTTTCGGGCGACCGCGTCCGCGCTTGGGAGCGGATCCGTCTGTCGTTGCAGGAATTTCAGATATAGTTTCGGATACTTCTGTTTGGAGTGCGGTATCTTTTTTTGCCGCAATTACTTTTTTGGTCGGTGTTTCGCTTGTAAGGCGCAAGGCTTTTGCTACGGTCAGCCCTATATTTGCCGGAGAATCGGCTACAAAGATGCCTGCTTCGCGCATTGCGGCAACTTTTTCTGCGGCTGTTCCTTTACCGCCTGAAATTATCGCCCCTGCATGCCCCATTCTTCTGCCCGGAGGTGCAGTACGCCCCGCAATAAACCCGACAACCGGCTTTGTAACGTATTCTTTCACATAAGCCGCTGCTTCTTCCTCCGCACTTCCGCCGATTTCTCCAATCATAACAATGGCTTTGGTATCGGGGTCTGCATTGAATAATTTTATGGCATCAATAAATTGCGTTCCGACAATCGGGTCGCCGCCTATGCCGATGCAAGTTGACTGCCCCAAACCAATATCGGTTAATTGCTTTACTGCTTCGTAAGTCAGTGTTCCGCTGCGCGAAACGACTCCCACATGCCCGACTGCATGAATAAATCCTGGCATAATGCCGATTTTACATTCGCCGGGCGTAATGATTCCGGGGCAATTAGGCCCGATAAGCCGTGAATTTGAATTATCGAGAGCCGACTTTACCGCTATCATATCGCGTGCGGGAATTCCCTCTGTAATGCAGATAATAAGCGGCATATCAGCCGCTATCGCTTCCAATATGGCATCGGCGGCCATAGAAGCCGGTACAAAAATTATCGAAACGTTTGCCCTCGTCGCTTTTACTGCATCGGATACAGTATTAAATACAAGCACGGGACGGTTAAAAGAGTCATCGCCCTTACCTTCGTACATCAACCCCGCTTTGCCCGGGGTTACGCCGGCTACCACGTTTGTGCCATAGTCCAGCATTTGACTCGTATGGAACGTACCCTCCGAGCCGGTTATGCCTTGCACTAAGACACGAGAGTTTGAATTAACTAAAACACTCATGAAACGAATTGAATTGATTGTGTAAAAGACTTCGAAATTAATACACGAAAATACGGATATTTTTTTATTTTTTATGCCGTATATTTTGATTTATCATAAAATTGCGCAGGTACGGGCACAATTTAATTTTTCAAGCCTTTCAATATACTCGCACTTATGTTTAGCGTGTCAGGCGGCGTATTATATTTGCATGTCGGTGAAAAAGTGCGATTAATTCATCACGTCCCGGCATCTCGAAATCCCGAAAGTCGAATCCGGGCGAAACACCGCACCCCGCAAGTGCAAATCCGTCTTTATCTGCCAATTCTGCGGCAAACCATGTTCCCGCGGGAATTACAATTTGCGGCGTTCCCAAGTCAACACCCAATCTTTGCACACTATACGTTCCGTCGGGTGCAATACAATGCAACAAAATATCGTAGCCGTCGTGGAAATGCCATATTTCATCTTGTCGAATACGATGAAATGCCGAGAAATCATTGCCTTGCAATAAAAAGTAGATTGATGTCGCGTAATTTCGCCGGCTGCCGTATTCAGGCGGCAAAGCACCGGCCGTAATTATTCCCGACGAGCGGTAAATTTCACGATAGCAGCCGCCTTCAACATGCGGCAACAGCCCTAAACGCTCTATCCAATATTCTGCTGTTCTCATAATCTTTCGCTACAGTTTCTCTAACGAATTTCGGCGTAAATTTGCCGTGCACAAGTATCTTTGCCATAAATTTTCATTTATACATTCCATTCGCGTATGGATTCGCCGCTCAATACCGCAGTTCCCGTTCTTATCACCTGCCCGCTCCGAATGGCAGCTATACTCGCCGAAGAGGTTGCCGCACTTGGTTTTCCGATAATCAGACAACATCCGGCCGGCGTGGAAACCGAAGCGACTGCTGTCGGTGCAATGCAACTTAATCTGCATTTGCGCACCGGAACACGTGTCTTGATGCGGCTGACTATCGGCCGCGCAAATTCTCCCGACGATATGTATCGGCTTGTAAATGGCGTAGAATGGGAATCTTTATTGCCCGATAACGGCTATTTCAGCGTAATTTCATCGGTTGATACACCGTCCATTGACAATACGATGTATGCCAATATGAAATGCAAAGATGCGATTGCCGATAGGATCCGCTCCCGTTGCGGAAAACGCCCCGACTCCGGTTCAGATACATCTAAAGCGGTTGTTTTTCTTTATTGGCACGGTTCGTTCTGCTCAGTGTACGTCGATTCGTCCGGCGAACCGCTATCCAAACGAGGCTGGCGCACAATGCCGTTCGCAGCACCAATGCGCGAGAATCTCGCAGCCGCCGTTATTCGCTCCATGCGCTGGAATTCGGCAAGCGGACTTTTTATCAATCCGATGTGCGGCTCCGGAACATTGGCTATCGAGGCTGCTCTTATGGCACGGAATATTCCGTCGGTTTGGGCACGCTCCAATTTCGGATTCATGCATCTGCGAGGTTTCAGTCGCAACCAATGGAAGTCGTTACGCACCAATGCTGAACATACTTTTTGCGATGTTAATCCCGGACAAATTACGGCAACCGATATTTCCTCCCGCGCCATCGAATCTGCCCGGCACAACGCAGAAATGGCAGGTGTTAAAGATATAATTCGTTTTGCAAAATGCGACTTTGCAGAAACGCCCGTTCCACTTGGCGACGGCGTAGTCGCTCTCAATCCAGAATACGGCGAACGGCTTGGAATTGTCGAAGAACTCGAAGCCGAATACCGTCGCATCGGTGATTTTTTCAAACAGAAATGTATCGGCAAATTCGGCTATATTTTCACCGGAAATTTAGATTTGGCCAAATGCGTCGGTTTGCGCCCGAAGCGACGAATCGAGTTTTTTAACGCCGATATAGATTGCCGATTATTAGAATACGAAATGTATGCCGGAAGTAAAAAACGGCCAAGCGAATAAAATTTACCGGTAAAGAAAAATCTCGACAATCACAGAAAATTGTTCTATTTATTCCGAACGTTTTTTACCGGACAAAAGCATACGCCCTCTCTTATACAGTCTCGAGGGCATGGAGTTACATACATTCGAAAAATAGCGGACGGATATAATTCATTCACGGGAACTTCTATTTGTCTTTCCAATGCATAAGCATCTTCAAGAGTATAATCGAACGGCATAACAACGTCCATTTCAATAAAAATATCACGGCCGGATTGACGACTGCGAATAGAACGAAATTCGCAAAAATTATGTAGATTCTCCGACACAACCCCCAATAATTTAAGTTGCATATCCTCATCAAGAGTTCGGTCGAGAATTTGATTCAGTGCCGAACGTCCATGCTTTAACGGAAGGCGGAACGCCAAAGCCACAAGAAGAACAGCCACAGCGGAGTCAAGCAAACGCGCTGCGCCGCCATATCCGGTATTCAGCAGTATAATCCCAATCAAAATATTCGCCGATACTATCAATTCCATAAAACTGTCCAATCGCCAAAGCGCAGCATCGTAATGCAACATTTGGTATTGAAACTTATTCGCATATCGCCGTGTGATTGCTGCCATGCCATACATTGCCGCACCGGAGCCGAGGCTGAAAGTCAGTAGTATCCAGGGACGCTCGCCATGAGCCGTTGTATCCATAAAACCTATGGCATGCACCAAAACGTAGAGCGCAACAAAGGTCAGCAGCGATGCACTTGTAAGCATAGCCAGACTCTCGTATTTTCCGTAGCCGTAATTGAAAGTTGCATCGGCATCGCGGGTTGCGCGGTCAACGGCAGCTATGAACAGCATGGAATTAAGTACATCTACGAGGGCTATCAGACCGTTTGTCGCTATCGAAAGTGAATTTTCACTTGCACCGAGAGCAATACCCGCACCGGCGAGCGTTACGCATAGAAGCAACGAGATTCGAGGTATAAAAGTAGGCGAGCGAAAAGCGAACCATCGCCGAGTAATTGCGCTAAATCGTTGTAAATAATAAGACAGCCTCTGCTGCACAAAATATCGGAGTAATGTTGTGGGCAATAATTACCATTGCAAAATTACAAAATTACGCAGGATTAACGCACTATATTCTATCCTATTCAGAAAATGCCGGCACAATATACGGCAGCCGTAAAAAATATAGACGAAACATAGCGAAAGTTTCCTTGAATTACGCTAAATTGCGCTTACTTTCCCGCAAAAATGCGGCTCTGTTGCAGCTCGTTGCCAATAACTCCGGCCGCATAAAGTTTAATCGTATTTTGCTATGCTTTTCAGCCCCGATTACTCATGTTGGACAAAGAAAATATAGGAACATATCCTCTCGAGAAATTTATAGGCGGGCGCAAGCGTCAATCCTCGTCGGTAGTTGCGGAGTTTGCAGGTGCAAAGGCACCGCCACATTCTCTCGAAGCCGAAATGTCGATTTTGGGTGCAATGATGTTAGACCGTGCCGCTATCGCGAAAGCCGTTGAAATACTCGAATCCGAAGCGTTCTATCGCGAATCCAATAAGCGCATTTATGAAACTATGCTCGCGCTGTTCGAGCGGGGAGTAAGCGTGGATATTATTTCGCTGGCCGAAGAATTACGAAGACGCGGACAACTTGAAACCGTAGGCGGCACGTATTATCTGACGGAAGTCAACGCACAAACTCCAACTGCGGCAAACATAGAACATCATGCAAGGATAGTGCAAGAAAGATACCTGAAGCGTTGCCTGATACAAGTGGCCGGACAAGTGCTAAGCGATTGCTATGATGAAACTTCCGACGCTCTTGAAGAAATCGACAAAGCCGAAACACGGATTTTCGACATAGCCGAAAAACGTTTGCGGCGCGGATTTACTGGTATGGGAAAGCTTGCCCGCGATACGTTCGCCATGATAACGGCTATGATGGACGGTCATCAGCAAGAAGGCATTACGGGCATAGCGTCGGGATTTATGCGGCTTGATGATTTACTTGGCGGCTTTCAGCGGTCAGACTTGATTATTATAGCCGCACGTCCTTCTATGGGAAAAACGGCAATGGCACTTAGCATTGCACGCAATATGGCTATTGAATATCATCAGCCTGTGGCTATATTTTCTATCGAAATGGCTGCTACGCAATTAATGTTGCGCCTGCTTAGTGCCGAAGCCAAAATAAATGCACACGTAATCCGCACGAATAGGCTTGACCACGATTCTATGCCCAAACTCGTAGAGGCACTGGGACGTTTGGCCGAAGCCCCTATATTTATAGACGACAGCCCAAGTCTTACAATAATGGAAATTCGCGCAAAAACCCGCCGCCTGAAAGCCGAGCAAAACATACAAGCCGTTATAGTAGATTATTTGCAGTTGATTCACTCGCCGAAAGCCGAAAGCCGTGAGCGCGAAATTTCAATAATCTCGCGTTCGCTGAAACAAATAGCCAAAGAACTTGATATACCCGTAATTGCTCTCGCACAATTGAATCGCGGAGTAGAGGCACGCTCAGATAAAACGCCTATGCTGTCAGATTTGCGCGAAAGCGGCTCGATAGAGCAAGATGCCGACGTGGTAATGTTCGTAAATCGCCGCGAGCAATACGGTATCCAAACTTACGACGACGGCTCGCCCACGCCCGGAACAGGCGAACTTATCATAGGGAAGCAACGGAATGGCCCGACGGGAACGGTGAAGCTTGCATACTTAAAAGATTTTGCACGATTCGAAAATCTGTCGTATCAATACGACGAGCCGCCGCCGTATTTCGACCAATTGCCCGATGCTTCGGTATTTTAACATCTTAGACGTATGCCGGCCTGTGAAAACAGAGGCGGCGATTGTACAGATATTAGGCGTTTCTTAGTTGGATTCGGTATAGTTCCCAAGATAAAAGCAGACGCATGAAAACCCGGATTGAAGCGTCAACGCAGCCGCGAATTACACCGAAAAATTATTTAATATCTTTTTATACGCGATTGTGAAATCTCTTGCAGACATTCTTCCGGCACTTGTTCCCGCAAAGGTCTACGGAATTCCCGACCGGCTTGTCAGTTCAGTTGAATACGACTCGCGACGTTGCCGCGAATATTCGCTTTTTGCCGCTATGCCCGGTGCAGCCACCGACGGACACTTGTATATAGAAGCGGCGGAAATTGCAGGAGCAAGAACAATTATTTGTGAGCGGCTACCCGATAATTACCGTGCGGAATGTACTTATGTAGTTGTTCCAGATGCTCGCGCCGCTCTTGCCGCGGCTGCACACACATTTCATGACAATCCGGCCAACGGCATGCGTATTATTGGAGTTACCGGAACAAACGGAAAAACGACCGTAACTTTCCTATTGAAATCGATATTTGAAGCAGCCGGCGAAAAAGTAGGGCTTATCGGCACTACCGGTAATTATTTAGGCGAAGAAATGCTGCCTGCCGCACACACTACACCCGAATCGCCGGAATTATGCAAATTACTTGTTGATATGAGACAACTTGGCGTTACTACCGTAATTATGGAGGTAAGTTCGCATGCCCTGGCATTACGCAGAGTAGTCGGAATACCGTTCTCGGCGGCATTATTCACCAATTTGACGCACGACCATCTGGACTTTCACGGAACAATGGAGAATTATTCACGTGCAAAGAAAACTCTGTTCGACTCGTTGCTGCCCAATGCTATTGCTATTGCCAACGGCGATTCCGGATATTCTATGTATATGCTGTGCGAAACAAATGCACAACGTTCGTTTTTAACCGGCCGCGAAGACCGATTTGATGCCGTAATCAGCGAAGAAAAAATAGCACTCGGAGGCTCGACTTTTACCCTGACATTGCAAGGCAGACTACCCGAAAAACTGCACGGGGCAGCCAAGTTTTCTATTTTGTCACCCGGCCATTACAACGTGGAGAACGCGGCTTTATGCATTGTTTTAGCAAAACTGTTAGGCTTGCCTAATCGCAATATTTCACAAGGACTTGCAATATCGGAAGGTGCTCCCGGACGAATGAAGCAGGTGAAACTGAAAAGTGGTGCCACAGCATTTATAGATTATGCTCATACGCCCGATGCTCTCCGAAAATCTATGCAAACTTGCCGCGAACTGCTTCCGCAGGGCGGACGTTTGCTTATTGTATTCGGTTGCGGTGGCAATCGCGACCCGTTCAAGCGTCCGATAATGGGTAATATAGCCGCCGAAATAGCCGATATTGTGTTTATTACAGCCGATAATCCGCGCTTTGAATCGCTCGAATCTATAATTCAGGAAATTATATCGGGTGTTCCCGAAAAACTGCGGCCGAATGTCCGAACAATTCTTTCGCGCCGTGCAGCCATAAGAGAGGCGGCGGCAATAGCCGGAGCAAATGATATTATCATCATAGCCGGAAAAGGACATGAAACATATCAAATCATAGGCAATGAAACTATATATTTTAACGATGCCGAAGAAATAGCCAAAGCCGACCGAGCCTTGGCAAGCGCGTAGCCACCCATATTTTTGAGATATTTTACCGGAAATTTCCGAAAAGTAACGCTTGCATCTCTGTCATTTATGCCCGATTTCTTGCTGAAAGCCAATGCACTCGCTCATTCGTTTACAAGAGGCAAATATGTTGTTTCCGATATTTCGTTCGAACTTACCGGCGGACAAACAATAGGAATTGCAGGTGCAAACGGCACCGGAAAATCTACTTTGGTGAAAATACTTTGCGGCGCACTTACTCCTATGGCCGGTGAGGTCTTGTTTGTAGTGGAAGGGCACGCCATCCGGGGCGACGACTTTCGACTGCACAGCGGATTAGTAGCCCCATATCTTGCGCTGTACGAAGAGTTTACCCCCGACGAACTTTGCCGTATAATTCAGAAAATTCGTGGTTTGGACATAGATGAAACATATTTGGATTCGCTTCTGAATATGTTTTCCATCGCAAAACGGCGCAACGATATTATCAAGACATTTTCGTCGGGAATGAAACAACGCATAAAATTCATTGTTGCGGCTATTCACCGCCCCCTCATTCTATTTCTCGACGAACCGTCGTCTAATCTTGATGCACCCGGACGCACGGCAATTATTTCTCTTATGCAAGCACATCTGGTAGACGGCGGCGGCATAATTCTTGCTACGAACGAACCAAACGAATTATCGTTGTGCGATTCTATCATTTCCGTTGAATAATTGCCATGAAAACTATCCGCCTGATTATGCTTGTTGCAGCTTTCGCGCTTGGTTGCTCCGACTCGGCAAAACTGCAAAGTCAACCGAAACAACCAGCCGCCCCACCGGAATCGAGTAATTTTCTGACTTACTTGTGCAAACTCAGATTGCCCGACAATCTATCATTCTGCGGCGAGCGTGTTCCGCTTGAAATTCCGGAGGTGCGAGAGCGTGCCGAAAGAGAATTTTTCTTAAATCTGCAATCTCCCGGGCAAATCATACTATACGCAAAACGTGCCGGACGATATTTTCCCTTATTTGAAAAAATTCTGAAAACCGAAGGCGTTCCCGATGATTTGAAATATTTAGCATTGGCTGAAAGTGCTCTTTTTATGGCACGTTCGCCCAAAGATGCCGTAGGTTTATGGCAATTTATCCCCGCTACCGGCAAACGCATGGGGTTGCAAATCGACGAATATGTAGACGAGAGGCGCAATCCCGAAAAAAGCACCGCAGCCGCTGTTGAATACTTGCGAAGCGGATACAAAGCTTCCGGAGGCTGGACGCTCACCGCAGCCGGATATAATATGGGGCATGAAAATCTGCGCGAAAATTTAGCGTTTCAAAACAAAGATAATTTCTACGATTTATATCTTAACGAGGAAACATCGCGTTATATTCTGCGTATTGCAATCATAAAAGAAATTTTGGGCAATCCGGCAAAATACGGACTGCTTCTTGATGCCGACGATGTTTATACGCCTCAAAAAACGAGAACCGTCGAGTGGAGCGACGATATTCCGTCTGTTTCGGAATGGGCAACCTCACAAGGAACTACCTATAAAGACGTAAAGTTACTGAATCCTTGGATTCTAAAGCGCAATTTGCCTCGGCCTAAATCAGGGCAATATCGGATTCTTGTTCCGGCAAAATAAATCCTTACAAGATTTCTATTAGAACTAAACCGTTTTATTTTTTTTCGGGCGCGAAATGCCGCTCAAGCAAAAATACCCTCGTGTCGTAATAGCAGGTGCCGGATTCGGCGGTCTGAATGTAGCCAAAACGCTAATCGACTCTCCTTTTGAGGTACTGCTTATTGATAAAACAAATCATCATCTGTTTCAGCCTTTGCTTTATCAAGTCGCGGCCGCCGCACTTTCGCCCGCTGAAATTGCGGCACCTATTCGCACAATATTTCGCGGTGTGCGCAACGTGCAGGTAGAAATGGACGAGGCAATAAGCGTAAATCCATCTCAAAAGATACTTACATTGAAATCATTGGGGGAAATAAGTTTTGACTACCTTGTTCTTGCACCCGGATCACGCCACTCGTATTTCGGACATTCCGAATGGGGTGCCGATGCTCCCGGACTTAAAACGCTTGACGACGCATTGCATATTCGCGAAAAAGTATTAACGTCATTTGAACACGCCGAACATCTACGCAGAAAAACAGAAACTGCCAAGTATCTAACATTTATCGTAGTTGGCGGCGGTCCTACCGGCGTTGAAATTGCAGGCGCATTGGCAGAAATAGGCAAGAATACTATGTTGCCGGATTTCCCTATATTAAAACAAAGCGATATTGCAATTTTTCTAGTTGAGGCCGGCGACAGAATATTATCTGCGTTTCCGCCTCAACTTTCCGAACACGCACGGCTTTCGCTGGAGTCGCTCGGCGTTCGAGTTATGTGCAACGCAACCGTACAAGACGTTAAGTCCGATTGCGTTGAAATTAAGCGAAAAAGCGGAGCGACCGAACAAATCGCCACGGCAACAATTATTTGGGCCGCCGGCAACAATGCTTCCCCCCTATTGCAAACATTTAAGGCAGAACTTGACGACAACGGACGTGTATTAGTTCGGTCAGACTGCAGCTTGCCCGACCACCCCGATATTTTCGTAATAGGCGATGCGGCAAATTTCAAAGGTTCGAACGGTAATCCGTTGCCCGGACTTTGTCCCGTTGCAATTCAACAAGGGCGATATGTCGGCTCGGTAATAAAAAAAAGATTGTCGCCGGAAAATCGCAAACCTTTCAAATACTTCGATAAAGGAACTATGGCTACAATTGGACGGGCAAAAGCAGTAGCCGTAAGTGCAGGAATTTCATTTACGGGATTTTTAGCATGGTTCCTTTGGGCATTCGTGCATATCTATTTTCTGATAAGTTTCCGCAATCGTTTGCGCGTAATGGTAGAATGGATTTGGTATTACATCACTTTTCAACCCGGTGCGCGATTGATTATACAGAGAATGCAAAGACAGAGCGAAACTAGATAATTACGTTTTAGGAAATTCATCGGCCGCTTCATTGTTCGCTGTTTCGTTTATTTCACGCAATACAGCCTTCGCGTGATCCGTATCGCTTATTGAAACTTTGAGTTCTGCACTGCCTACCGTGTTTCCGATTGGTAAAATTGACGACATATACTCGTTAAATATATATGTTTCTATTCCTTCGCTTTGTAAACGTACCGCCACAATATGGGCTTGTAATGCGTTATCGAAGGTTGCCACTGTAATCAACGTTTCTTCTTGCATTGTATATTTTGTAAAGTTGATGATTATATTCCGATTTCTGTTTCTGCTCGCAAATATAATCCGTTACCGTACGTTTTGCGCCAACATTGATATTATTTTTCAACATATAACTTCATATAATACCGGCAACTTCACTATAAATAACAAACTTACAATATATGTTTAAAATTTCTGTTTTAACTGTCGGCGACGAAATTTGTATTGGCCAAGTTGTTAATACAAACGCCGCATGGATAGCAACCGAATGTACGCAACTTGGCTGTAGAGTTGCCGCCCACTCAATTATTGGCGATGAGAAACAAGAAATAACCGAAGAACTTAAACGATTACTCGGATTTTCAGATTTCGTCATTATTACCGGCGGACTTGGACCGACCCACGATGACGTTACGAAAGACGCTCTTTGCGAGTTTTTCGATGATACTTTAGTGCTGCATGAGCCTACTTTACATTTTTTAACGAACTTATTATTACGTCGCGGACTTGCTCTTTCCGAGCGCAATAAAACGCAAGCATTTTTACCTTCAAAATGTCGTGTTATTACAAATTTTCGCGGTACCGCACCGGGAATGATGTTTGAGCGTGACGGCAAAACAATAATTTCGTTGCCGGGAGTTCCGGCTGAAATGCAAGGTATTATGACAGAGTTTGTTCTGCCTTATATTGCAGAATTATCGCGGGGGAAAGAGTGCGTCAGTTATCGTACACTTTTAACCACCGGAATAACTGAGGCTAATTTAGCAGATTTAATCGGCGAACCTGCGGAATTTTTAGAAAGCGGCACACTTGCTTTTTTACCGTCATATCAAGGTGCGCGGCTAAGAATAGGAGTGCGCGGCACATCAGCCGAAGAAATTGATGCCAAAATTGCACGTATCGAAGAAGTGATACGCAACCGTGCCGGTAAATTTATTTTCGGCACAGACGACGATTCTTTGGTTTCGGTCGCGGCACGATTGCTCGTCGAGCGGGGCGAAACGATTGCCGTAGCCGAATCTTGCACGGGCGGATTACTTGGCGCGGCACTTACCGACATAGCAGGCAGCTCGTCTTATTTTCAAGGTGGCGTAATCACTTACAGCAATAATTCAAAAGAGAGCGAGCTTGGAGTTAATAGAGAAACCCTTGTAAAATTCGGTGCCGTAAGCGGCGAAACGGTTGAGGAAATGGCAATAGCAGTTTGCTTAAAATTCAAGGCTGTATATGGTATTGCCATCAGCGGAACAGCCGGGCCCGGCGGCGGTTCGGCAGACAAACCGGTTGGAACTGTTTGGATAGCGCTTGCAAGTTCGGGCGATGTAATATCGCGAAAATTCATTTTCGGCAGCGACAGACGCATCAATCGCGAACGTACCGTAGGAGCGGCACTTGCAATGCTAATGGAGAAATTAAGGGGTAAATAAGTGAAAAAAAGCGATAAGTCGGAATATCCGGTAATTCTGGCGATTGAGTCTTCTTGCGACGACACTTCGGCGGCAGTAATAAGCAACGGTAAAGTTCAAAGTAATATCATATCCTCGCAGTTAATACATTCGCAATACGGCGGAGTAATTCCCGAGCTTGCTTCGCGGGCACATTTACAAGCCGTAGGAACAACAGTTCGCGCCGCATTGGAACGGGCGAAAATAAACATACAAGATATTGATGCTGTTGCTGTTACAACTTCGCCCGGGCTTGCCGGTTCGCTTATCGTAGGCTCGCATTTTGCAAAAGGGCTGGCCATACGATACGGTTTGCCGATTATACCGATAAATCATATAGAAGGACATTTATATTCCGGCTGTTTGGAAGATGATTCGCTTGAATTTCCGTTTATTGCACTTGTTGCAAGCGGCGGACATACAGCCTTGTTCTATACAGAATCTTACGAAAAATATACGCTTCTTGGCTCAACGATTGATGATGCAGCCGGAGAAGCATTCGATAAGACTGCCAAATTATTAGGCTTAGGCTATCCCGGCGGACCCGAAATAGACCGCCTGGCAAAACAAGGAAATCCGGCTAAATTTATCTTTCCGCGTTCGATGATGCACGACGGCACGTATAATTTCAGTTTCAGCGGCTTCAAAACATCGATTCGTTATTTTATCGAACGAGAGTTTCCGAATGGTGTGCCACAGGAAATTTTACCTGATATATGCGCTTCGGCGCAAGAAGCTGTTGCGGAGGTTCTCGTTGCAAAGACCATGCGCGCAACGAAAGAAAAAAATGCGGATGCAATAGTCGTATCGGGCGGTGTTTCGGCAAATTCGCGCCTGCGAGAAATATTTGCGGAAAAAGCATCGAAAACAGGCACTAAACTTGTAATACCGCGAATGAGTTATTGTGTAGATAATGCGGCAATGATTGGCTTTGCAGCTGCGCGAAAACTTATCGAATACGGTACGGAAGCATTTCGCGACTATACTTTTTGCGTATCGTCTTCGGCTTTGCGTGCGGAACGTAAACATTAGCGTTTATTAGAAAATACATTTACGCCAAATTAAACGACAAAAGCCGATACTGAAATGAACAGCATCGGCTTTTGTTTCTCGAGATTCGGCTCAATTTACCGAACGATTGTAAATGGCAATGTTATAGTTTCAGCGGCGCAACGCAAGACCACATAATATGCACCTGCCGGAAGTTTTGCAGCATCAATAGAAGCATTGTACTTTCCGGGCGACATTGTGTTCGAGCCTAGATTTAACATCTCGCGCCCTGTCATATCAACCACGTTTATTGCTACGGTTTGCGGAGTATTTCCGCCTACAGTATAGGAAATTGAAGATACTGTAGCAGTAGGATTCGGCTGTGCCGAAGCGGTCAGTATAATTCCGCTAACCGCCCCGTCTTCGTTGACACCCGTTGCGATGCCCTCACCTACTGCATCAATGGTAAATTCATCGGTTCCGCCGCCGGCAAACTCGGATTTCACAATCATTTTAGTTCCGAACAGTCCGCTTCCGCCCGGTGTAAATACAATAGTAACAGGCAGTTTTTTATTTGCAGTTGCCGTACCGATAAATGTATTGGGTTTAAAGCCTTTAGTAGCAAATTTAGCATTTTCGCCGCCAACGAACTCTATTGACTTAACGGTCATTTCTTTTGTGCCGGTATTTGTAAGCACTACGGACAATTCTTTTGACTCGCTTACCTGGCCAAAATCGAGTTTTTCACTGCTTGCGGTCAGTACAGATTTAGCCGATGCAGTTACTTTTCCTTTGCCGCGAAGATCCATTGTATAAGTATTATTTTCCTCGTTACCGGAGTTTGACGTAACCACAACTGACGCGAGAAAATCTTTTTCTGCATCGGGTGCAAATTTTACTTTCAGTGTACGTTTTTCATTTGCGTCCAAAGTAAACGGAACCGTTGCTCCGTCAGTAATCGTAAAGTTTTTATCGTCGATACCGGCTACTTCGATTGTACTGACTGTGAGAGGGGCGGCACCGATATTCATAACGTCAATTGTTTTTTCTTGGCTTTGGTTTACCTCTATTGAGCCGTAATCAATGACATCTGACGAAGAAGATATTTCGGGCAATTTCGGTTTCAAGTCACCGATAAGATATTCCGTAATTTTCGCCATGAAATCGTTAGGCGCACCGCCATTTAACGCTTCGATGCCAAATGTCAAATAAACTAATTTTGCTTTGTCTTTTTCATAACGAACACCTACTATATTGGCCGGTTTTTCGTCGCTAAAGAAGCATGGTATGGATTTACTTCCGGTTTGCAGTTTCATAATATCCGTCCAGAATGAATGACCTGAGCCGGGTGTGCTGGGATTGCCTAACGAAGCAAGTTGGTCTCCAACCACATCGTCGGTTACTCCGCGGATATTAAATTTATCAATTGTAACCGAAATATTATTACCGCTTTGCGTTTCAGTGAAACGGGCTTTAGCGTCGCTTAACGATACTCCGAGCGTATTGGAAAATAATGCGATGGCATCGTTGTTCTTGCCTTGTGCAGATGCTGCAGATTGGTCTAAAGCCCACCACAAAGAATGCGGCGCAGAAACAAACACACGTTTTCCGGCGGACAGCCAGCCGCTGATTTGTTTTGCAAAATTCGGAAAATTCACGCCCGGTGCGGCTGCTATCGGCAAACCGATTTTTGCACTCTGATAGTTTTGTTGATCAAAGTATCCGCCATGGATCGGAAGATAGAATAATACAAAGTTTGATTGGTATGCAGCAAGTACCTGTTCGTTAAATTGCAACTGAATAAGGCCTTTTTGAAGTTCTGCATCATTCATAAATGCGGTAGCATACTTATCTACACCGTTAAACACAGGCACTAAACCGGAGATATAAGCATATTTACTGTTCTCATTCAGGCAATACACAGAAGTCGAGTTTGTTTTAGGGTCAATTCCGGCTATCTGACGAGGCGTGGCCGATACTATAAAGTTGGCAAGTGCCGGGCTGGCATCGGCCGGAACTTGAAAACTGATTTTAGCCGTAACGGTTCCGTTTGCCGGAATTGTTGCCGACTCAGGTGTTACGGACACTTCCCAGCCGCCGGGATTTACGCTTTTTGCATCGTCAATCGCTATATCCACCGTGATTGGTGCTGTATGTGGATTGGAAATTTTAATTTCCTGATCTTTCGTTACGCCAAGTTTTGCCGTAAGATACGGTGTAGGCGGTACGACCAAACCAGGCTTGACCGAACGAACCGTCAGGCGCTCTTCTACCGAGTTCAGAATCTGACGTTGACTTGTATTTTGGTTATATTGTTGTACCACGCCAACCAAATGGATACGGTCTGTTTTCCAAGCAGAATTTAACGAAAGAGTATACGTGTAAGTTACAGATTGACCTGCGCTTACTGTAGCCGGAATGCTTCCGGCCGTTCCCCACGAACTGCCCATCATCTTGCGCACAACATGGCGATGAGCATATCCTTTTATCGGACTACCTTTACCGTAAAAAGGATGCCCTTGCTGGTTGTTGAAAGCATTTACTTGGTCGTAAGCAGGCCCCGAACCAACCACGCTATCCTCTACTATATACAAGTTGAAACGAAAATCGCCGGACATTGCCGTAAAGAAATCTGCCTTAACGGTAACGGAAAGCGAGCGGTTGATGGAATTATAGGTTACTTTGCTTAGAGAAACATCAACCACGGCAGGGTTGCGTATCATATTGGGAATATATTGCGCCCAATTCGTAGGATAAATTCCGGTATACACCCTATTCAATGCACCGGAAGGATAACCGCCTTTGTATGGTTGCAAATCGGTGTCTTCGGGATTTATAACCATTCCGTCGCCATTGTGTATAGCAACTACAGTTACATCGTCAGGGTATAATTGCGCCAATTCGTCAATTGCAACTGCACCATTAGGGCAATATTGACACCAAGCACCGGTAAACTCTTCTATAAGCACGCGTTGCGCCGGTTGAGCCGTAGCCAGCGTAAATAACGAAGCTACAGCCAGCACAGCCGCCGCAGCCAATCGTACAATTTGTTTCATCGTTTGCCTCGATATAATTAGAAAAAGTGAAACTGTGTTTAATCAAATTATAAGAACGGCAATGAAATTCACGCCGTTTTATTCTGTAATGACCTTTTTTTTTGCATTTCGTTACGCCAAATTAGCAAATTTTCACAATAATAATATAAAGAAAATTTTCAAACGTAAAAACACTGACCAACAGCACAAACGCAGCATATATTCTAAAGTACTTTCAATCTGTACCAACTACACTAAAACGCTATTTCTTATCCAGATATTGAAAGGTTTGCCGTTACAATTTTATCCATTAATTCTATCGGTATACTTATACTGCGCTTGGCAAGCACTTATACGGTTCATTACTTACGTCAATACAGCGCATTGCAGTAAATTTTACATGACTTACAAAGTATTTTTCGAAGTAACTTAAAATGTGTCAAACAGATAGCTATAAAAAAAAAAGGCGGAAAACAAAAAATTTCCACCTTCTTTTCAGCCTTGAATAATAAGCGATGATATTTTAATTCAAAGCTCGGCCGTTTCGTTTATTTCGACGATTTTACGTTAATGCACGCGCCTAATCCTCAGTTTGGAATGCCATAACTTCGTCGTACACGGCTTGTACTATTTCACTTTCTTTGATACGGCGCACTATTTCGCCTTTTCGATATAAAATTCCGACACCTTTTCCTGCGGCAATACCTATATCGGCATCGCTGGCTTCGCCCGGGCCATTTACCACGCAACCGAGCAAAGCAATTTTAACCGGCTTTTTAATTCCTTTTAATCGTTCTTCAAGCTCGTTGGTAATAGTAAATAGATCCACTTCAAGCCGGCCGCAAGTCGGGCAGGCGATAATTTCAACGCTGCGTTGAGCAAGCCCTATAGTGCGAAGAATTTCTTTGCCGACCTCGACTTCTTTTTCAGGTTCATCGGTCAGCGATACACGAACAGTATCGCCTATTCCCTCTGCCAGCAAGGTTCCTATACCAACAGCCGATTTAATCGTGCCTACGCGAATCGTGCCTGCTTCCGTAACACCGAGATGAAGCGGAAAATCCGTTTTTTCGGCTATCATGCGGTAGGCCTCAATCATAAGCCTAACATCGGTCGATTTTACGGAAATGACCACGTCGTCAAATCCGCAATCGGCCGCTATATCGGCATGGCGCATTGCACTTTCGTAAAGAGCCTCCGCGGTGGGATAGCCGTGTTTCAGCAGTATATCGCGCTCAAGAGAGCCGGAATTAACGCCAATCCTAATCGGAATACCACGTTCTTTGGCTTTTGTAAGAACCTCTTTAATACGCTCGCGGCTACCTATATTACCGGGATTGATTCGGACTTTTGCCACTCCGCCTTCAATGGCTTTCAGGGCAAAAATATGATTGAAATGTATGTCGGCTACAATAGGCACATTCGATTGACGAACAATTTCGCCAATGGATTCGGCCGCTTCTTTATCGTTAACCGTTACGCGAATAATATCAGCACCGGCCTCGGCGCAACGTTGAATTTGCGCTACGGTTGCTACTATATCATGCGTTTTTGTTTTGGTCATTGTTTGCACGCTGACCGGAGCAAGCCCGCCTACCGGAATATCGCCCACCATAACGCGGCGGCTTATGCGGCGGCGATACGGCTGCGTTGCAAACGGCACTTCGTCCGGGCGATTATTATCCGTGCCTAAGACTGTAAGTTGCATTGTAATTATATGTTTATGCGCTTCAAGCTTTATTCTTTTTTCTTGCTGACCTCATAGAGTATTCGTTTTTCCTCGTCGGAAAGCGAACTGAAGCCTGTTGCCGAGATTTTATCGAGTATATTATTAACTTCATCTTCGGTTATTTCATGCCCGCCATAATACAGCCCCGTGCCTCGGCGGCCTGCGGTATTTCGTCTGCGTTTGGGTTGGATTCGTATATTTCGCCGTTCGAATAATGCGAATAATCGGTCGAAAGCGGCAAATATGCGCAAGTCGTCGCCGTGTTTCAACAGCATATATCCGACGAAAGCTCCGCCCAGATGCGCAAAATGCGCCACGCCCGAATTAGTGTCTATCAATCCCGAAATAAGGTCAATTGCTGCATAAACGATAACGAATATTTTGGCCGGAACGGGAAAGAATAGCGGAAACATAATTATAGGTCGGTCGGGAAACGTAAGACCGAAAGCAAGCAATATACCGAAAACTGCACCGGAAGCACCTACCGTAGGAGCGGCGGCCATATCGGGCAATAACGGTGTAAGTAATTGAATTACACCGGCACCGACACCGCATAACAGATAGAAAATCAGAAATCGCCGCGACCCCCAGAGCGTTTCCAATTCCACGCCGAACATCCATAACGCCAGCATATTAAAGAAAATATGCGAGAAGCCGGCATGCAAAAACAAGTACGTAACTATTTGCCAAGGATAAAATGCAGTATCTTCTACGCCGAAAACAGGCTGTAGTGCAAATATCTTTTCAAACAAATATGAGAGCTTTTGTCCGTGCCAAGACAAAGAGCCGATAAAAAACGCACTAAACAGAAATATTACCACATTGCTGATAAGCAATGCTTTAATGACCGGAGGAAAAAGCGAAAATTTATTGCGCTGCGGTTGACGGAAATTGTAATCGCGGTCGCTATAGCTCATAGATGTCTCCTGATTTTAGCCGCTGTTTTCGAGATTGAACTCTTAGTATTCGAGAGCGGCAACACCGGGCAATGTTTTTCCTTCGAGAAATTCGAGCGAAGCACCGCCGCCCGTAGAAACATGGCTTACTGTGTCGGAAAGTCCGAATTGAGCCATCGCCGCCGCCGAATCGCCGCCGCCTACTATTGTTATCGAGCCGTTAAGCGTTGCTTCGGCCATGGCTTCGGCAACCGAGCGTGTTCCCGCTGCAAAATTCGACATTTCAAATACGCCCATAGGCCCATTCCATACGATAGTCTTTGCGGCAAGAATTTCCAGCCTGAATATAGCGGCTGTTTTTGGACCTATATCCAGGCCGCGCCATCCGTCGGGAATAAACTCGGCATCTACTGTCTTGCGCTCCGTATCATTAGAAAACTCTGTTGAAGCAATCGTGTCGGCAGGCAGTATCAGGCGCACATTTTTACTCTTGGCTTCACTTAGTATCTTGCGCGCCATGGCTACGCGGTCGTCTTCCACCATTGAATCGCCCGTTTCGCCGCCCATCGCTTTTAAGAACGTGAACATCATTCCGCCGCCGATAAGAATAACGTCGCATTTATCCAAAAGATTAGAGAGAACGTCTATTTTACCGGACACTTTTGCACCGCCCAAAATAGCCAACAGAGGGTGCTCGGGCGAACCTATTACCGACCCTAAGTATTTTATTTCTTTGAGCATCAGCAACCCTGCGCCGCGCTCCGGAAAAAATTCGGTTATTCCCGCCGTGCTTGCATGCGCCCGATGTGCCGCACCGAAAGCGTCATTTACATAAACATCGCCGAGTGCGGCCAATCTCTTGGCAAATTCCGTATCGTTAGCCTCTTCTTCTGCATAGAAACGCAGATTCTGCAACAATACGGCCTCGCCTTGCTTGGCATTTTTCACCGTTTTTTCGGCTTCCTCACCAATGCAATCATTTGCAAAATATACCGTAACATCTTGCAGTAACTCAGTTAATCGAAGGGCGACCGATGCCAATTCATATTTTGGGTTGGGGCTGCCTTTCGGGCGACCAAGATGCGACATGAGAATAGGGATTCCGCCCTTTTCGATAATATTTCGAATTGTAGGTATTGCCGCCGCTATGCGGGTATCATCTGCTATTGTTCCGTCGCTGTTTTGCGGAACATTAAAATCTACACGACAAAGAACGCGCTTTCCTTCCAAATTCAAGTCTGAAACTGAGCGTATCATTGTCTTCGGATGCTTGCTTGACGACCGTCTTACACGTATTTCTGGCATTATTCCACCGTTACGCTTTTGGCTAAATTTCTTGGCATATCAACATTTGTTCCTCGCTCTACCGCAATATAATATGCTAATAGTTGCAAGGGTATGGTAGCCAATATCGGTTGCAATATCGGCAAAGTATTGGGTATATAGATAACGCTTTCGGCTAATTTCTGTATATGCGTATCACCTTCGCCGGCAATAGCTATGATGCGTCCGCCGCGGGCGCGCACTTCCTCTATATTCGACAAAGTTTTTTCGTACAATTCATCTTTCGGCACTATAAACAGTGCCGGCGTTTTATCGTCAATCAAGGCAATAGGCCCGTGCTTCATTTCTGCGGCCGGATAGCCTTGCGCGTTGATGTAACTGATTTCTTTCAGTTTCAATGCGCCTTCGAGAGCAACGGGGAAATTCGCACCGCGCCCCAAGAAAAAGAAATTATCCGCTTTGGCGTATTCCTGCGCTATGCTTCGCACCGACTCGGCATGGTCGAGAATAAACTGTATTTTTTCAGGAATAGTGCGAAGTGCTTCTGCAATCATACTTCCTTCTAATTGTGAAAGAGAATGCATACGCCCCAAATAAAGAGCAAGCAATGCCAGAGCCGCAAGTTGCGAAGTGAATGCTTTTGTGGAGGCCACGCCGATTTCCGGCCCTGCGTGAATATACACTCCGGCATCTGTCGAGCGTGCTATCGTACTTCCTACCACGTTCACAACGCCCAAAATCGTTGCTCCTTTTAATTTTGCCTCGCGCAATGCCGCCAATGTGTCGGCAGTTTCGCCGCTTTGCGAAATTGCAATTACTACGTCGTCGGCCGAAATAATCGGATTGCGATAGCGAAACTCTGAGGCATATTCAACCTCCACCGGAATTTTCGCCAAGCGTTCAAGCATATATTCGCCTGCCAAGCCTGCATGCCAAGCCGTGCCGCAACCAAGTAAAATCAATCTTTTTGCATTACGAATCTTGTCCTCTACCAAACGCAGACCGCCAAGTTTTACATTGCCGTCTTCAACCATAAGACGTCCGCGCATGGCATCGCGAAAAGACGTTGGCTGTTCGTATATTTCTTTGAGCATAAAATGCGCAAACCCGCCTTTTTCAATGCTTTCCACATCGTAATCGAGCTCGTGTATTTTACCTTTCGTTGCAACGTTCTGAATTGTTTTGGTGAGGCAGCCGCCGCGACGTATCACCGCCATTTCATTATCTTCGAGATATATTACTTGCCGCGTATGCTGAATAATGGCCGAAGCATCGGAGGCGGCAATGTATTCTCCCTCGCCCATACCGATAACTATCGGGCTTCCGCGCCGTGCAACTATTAAAATATCGCGGTCATGGCTCGATACCATAGCCAAGCCGAATGTACCTTCTATTTCTGATAAAGCGGCACGTGCTGCTTCTTCAAGGTTGCGCAACCTCTCATAATGACAGCCTATAAGAACAGCTAAAACTTCGGAATCTGTTTCCGAACGGAAAATGTATCCTTTTTCGGAAAGTTTGCTTTTGATTGCGGCGTGATTTTCGATTATTCCGTTATGAACAATGGCTATCGCACCCGAATTGTCCGTATGCGGATGTGCGTTTGCGTCAGTCGGTGCGCCATGCGTAGCCCAACGAGTATGACCAACGCCCAATGTAGCGCGAAGTTCGCCGTATTTAACGCGGCGGTCAAGTTCGGCTACTTTGCCCTCGCACTTTTCTACATAGAGCCCGTCATCCTCTACGGTAACAACACCGGCCGAGTCGTAGCCTCTGTATTCAAGGCGTTTTAAGCCGTTGACAATAAGTCCGGCGGCGGATTTTGCACCGATATACCCCACGATTCCGCACATCGCACGTCCAATCAGAATATTTTTGAATTTTATCGGGCGCAAAGACGTACTATTGCCAATTTTCTTGATTATCTGAAAAAAATCTTTGCTCCGCATCAAACAATTCAGACGAACAAACTACGTAACTCCTTACCGATAATAATATTGGCATATAATTTTGCATTATGCCGACACATTCCGACAGCGGCGGCAACGCTTATGCCTGCCTGTTTACAGTGGCAGCGCAATACCGCGTTAAGCCTTGTTTATCTATTTTTGCGACTAATTGTTATATGTCTAATAGTTAACGGCGCGTAAAAATCCTATATGTTTTCAAAAATACTTATAGCCAATCGCGGAGAAATTGCCCGGCGCGTAATTAAAACTTGCCGCAAAATGGGAATCAATACCGTAGCTGTTTACTCGGAGGCCGACACAGCCGCACTGCACGTTAAAGAAGCCGACGCATCTGTTGCAATTGGCGGTTATGCTCCGCGTGAAAGTTATTTGATAATAGAAAAAATTATTGCCGCCGCACAAAAAACAGGTGCCGAAGCAATACATCCGGGCTACGGTTTTCTGTCGGAAAATGCTGATTTTGCAACAGCCGTAGCCGGTGCCGGAATGACGTTTATCGGTCCAAGCCCGGCTGCTATCCGTGCATTGGGCGATAAGACAGCAGCCCGTGAACTTGCAATAGCCTCGCGTGTTCCGATTTCACCTGGCTCCGCCGGTGCCGTAAGCGAAAAAGAAGCGGCTCTTACGGCTGCCCGAATAGGATTTCCCGTACTGCTAAAAGCGGCGGCCGGCGGCGGCGGCAAAGGTATGCGTTTGGTTGAAAAACCCGATGAATTCGAGGCTGCATTCCGTGCGGCAAGCGGCGAGGCAATGGCCGCTTTCGGCGATGACCGTATGTTCGTGGAAAAATTCATAGTTAATCCGCGCCACATAGAAATTCAAATACTGGCCGATAATTACGGGAACATATTATATTTCCCCGAACGCGAATGTTCTATTCAAAGGCGACATCAAAAAGTTGTGGAAGAATCACCCTCTACTGCAATTACTCCTCATATCCGTCGTGCAATGGGTGAAGCTGCGGCGCGATTAGTAGAAAACTCAGGCTATACAAATGCCGGCACGCTCGAATTTCTTCTCGATGCATCGGGGGATTTCTATTTTATGGAAGTTAATACGCGCTTGCAAGTTGAACATCCCATTACGGAAATGGTAACAGGCGTTGATTTGGTAGAGCAACAATTACGTATAGCAGCCGGTGAAAAATTAGCTCTGAAACAAGAGCAAATCATCGCACAAGGTCATGCCATAGAGTGCAGAATCTGCGCCGAAGACGTGTACAACGATTTTCTGCCCGAAACCGGCATAGTATCTTATGTAGCAACGCCTAAAGGAGAGCATATTCGCAACGACGACGCTTTGAATGTAGGTTATGAAGTTACGGTAAATTACGATTCTATGGCAGGAAAATTGATTTGCTGGGGCGCGTCGCGCGATGAAGCCATAGGCCGCTCAATCGCAGCTCTTGATTCGTATAGACTTGCTGGGCTTCGCACAACTATCCCATTTTGTCGTTACGTCCTTGATTCCGCGCCTTTTCGCAGCGGAAACTACTCTACGCATTATGTGGCCGAACATTGGAAACCGGAAATTCCCGAAGAATTGCGTGATATTCTTGCCGCGGCCGCTTTTGCCGGAATTACGGATATTGCGAAACGTCGCACTCCCGTATTTTCGGAACAAATAATTTGTACAAATAAATAAAATAACTTTAATTCAAATGAACAGCTACGAAACATTAAAGAAACTTATAGAAATCGATTCACCTTCCGGCTTCACAGGGAAAGCGACTGAATACATTACTGATTTACTTAAATCTTACGGCTGGCAACCCGAATACACAAAAAAAGGTGCTGTCCGTTGCAAATTGGGCGAGCAACCTAAACTCGCAATTGCTGCTCATACCGACACATTGGGAGCAATCGTAAGCGGAATTAACAGTAATGGCACACTTGCTGTTTCAAAAATCGGCGGGCCTTTATTGCCCTCGTTCGAAGGCGGATACGTGCGCATCCATACGCTTGACGGGCACATTTACGAAGGAACTTTGATGCTGAACAATCCGAGCGCACACGCCAATAATGAAGCCGAAAAGAAAAATCGCACTGCCGAAGCAATGCATATCCGGCTTGATGAAAACGTCAAGAGCGCAGCTGATGTTCGTGCATTGATAATACGCAACGGCGATTTTATTTGCTTCGACCCACGCTATTGCGAATTGCCGAACGGATACATAAAATCGCATTTTTTGGACAATAAAGCAGGTTGCTATGTATTGTTTGAAATTGCGCGAAAGATAGCCGAAGCGGGCAGAACAGTTCCTGTGGAATTATTTTTCTCAACTTATGAAGAAGTTGGGCATGGCGGCGCAGCAGGATACTCTCCATCGATTGAAAAAATGCTCACGATTGACATGGGCGTTCTCGGCGACCAATGTGAAGGCGATGAAACGTCTTGTTCGATTTGCGCCAAAGATTCATCGGGACCGTATGATTATGAATTTCGCAAAACATTGGTAAATCTTGCAGAGTATAACAATATTTCATATAAATTGGATATTTATCCTTACTATTCGTCCGACGGAACGGCAGCGCAACGCGCAGGGCAAGATGTTCGGGTGGCACTTATAGGCCCGGGAGTAGCCGGTTCTCATGGAGCAGAGCGAACACATAAAAAAGGCATTGAAGCAACCATAGATTTGTGCATGGCCTATATTGACACTTTATAAAACAATGTAAAAATAAACAGCAACTTTTTTACGTACAACGCAATGTTTGAAGATGCTCATTTTATAGCCGATATATGCATTCATACGTCCTACGTTTTAAGTATGGCGGCATATCTTGTACGCGATATTTTCTATTTACGTCTGCTGGCAATAGCCGCTGCCATAGCCGCCATTCTATATTCGGTTTTTGCCCAAGAATGGAGCATCGGATATTGGGAAACCGGAATTGTAATTGTGAACATTGTACAAGTAGCGTTACTGTTGCGCGAGCGACGCAACGCCATTTTTAATACAGAGGAACAAGAATTGCGCGAATCGCTGTTTCAGCATTTCAGTGCCGTGCAACTAAAAGCATTGCTTAAGCAAGCAGTATGGGTAGATGCGCCACAGGGCGAGCTTCTGACCGAGCAAGGAAAGCCCGTAGCACGCTTAACTCTTATTAAAAACGGACTTGCAAGCGTTGCTATTGATGATGTGATAGTTGCTTATTGCAAACACAATGACTTTATAGGTGAAATGAGCTTTGTATCGGGCGAGGCGGCAACTGCAACCGTAGCCACTATGCTTCCTACGCGCTATTTGATGTGGACGCAGGACGATTTACGCAAATTGCTTGAACATGACGAGGCTATGCGCGTGGCAATGCAAACCGTTCTCACAAAAAATTTAGTGATTAAACTAACAAAAAAAAAATCCTGAGAGCCGATAAAATCATTGTTTTACCACTTATATTTTACCCTGAAATCTGTACTGTTTAATAATTTATGACCGCAAAACTCGATAGTAATACAGCCTCGGAATTTCTCGGCCGCTGTCAAGGAAAACTCATAGCCGTAATCGGCGATATAATGTTAGACCGTTATTTTTGGGGTGGGGTAAGCCGCGTTTCACCCGAAGCACCCGTGCCGGTAATTGATGTGGAAAAAGAAACATCGCATCTCGGCGGCGCGGCAAATGTTGCGTTCAATCTCAAATCTCTAGGTTGCAAACCTTTGCTTTGCGGTGTTGTGGGCAATGATAATTCCGGTGCGATAATTCGCTCGATTATCTTGCAGAACGAACTATCCTATGAAGGAATAATAACTCTCGACACGCGCCCTACAACGGTAAAAACTCGAATCATCGGTAATAATCAACATATAGCACGATTAGACCGCGAAAGACGAGATGATATTTCCCGCAATGAAGTTCGGCAACTTGTGGAAGTGCTTATCTCGCAAAAAGATATTGCCGGTATTATTATCGAAGACTATAATAAAGGCGTAATCTCGGCGGATTTGATTGACGATACTTTGCAATTTGCCCAAGAGCGTAATATTCCGGTTTTTGTAGACCCTAAGCATCGCAATTTTTTTGATTTTCGCAATGTAACTTGTTTCAAACCAAACAGAAAAGAAGCACAGGAAGCATTGGGATTTGCCTTAAAAACAGATGAGGACGTTAGACGCGCCGGTGCAATACTTCTTGAACGATTACAATGCGAAAATGCTCTGATAACACTTGGAGAACGTGGCATGGCTCTTTTTGAACGCAACGGCGATGCTGACTTTGTTCCTACACGTGCGCGTCATATTGCCGATGTATCCGGTGCAGGCGACACCACAATTGCCGTACTTGCTGCGGCTTATGCCGGCGGTGCCTCAATTCGTCAGGCAGTCAGGCTGGCAAACGTAGCCGCCGGCTTGGTATGCGAGGAGCCGGGCATTGTTACAATACAAACCTCGCGTTTGCTCGATGCACTTTCCGCGTCTTCTTCGGGAGATTTATGATTATAGGACGAGATTTAATTGCTTCCGTTTGCGAGGCTTACAGAAAACATAAAAAACGTATAGTTTTCACTAACGGCTGTTTTGATATTATTCATTCGGGGCATGTAAATTATCTATCCGAAGCAAAAAAACTCGGTGACATCTTAATTATTGGGCTTAATTCCGACGATTCCGTGCGACGCTTAAAAGGCTCGGCGCGGCCGCTGAACACAGAAACCGACCGTGCTGTCGTTTTAGATGCTCTGAAACCAACGGATATGGTAATTATATTCGACGAAGATACACCTTTAGAACTGATTAAATTGATAAAACCCGACGTACTTGTAAAAGGAGGCGACTATAATCCGGAGGCAGTAAGCGGTGCAAAGGCTATAGTAGGCTCTGATTTTGTGCGCGAATATGGCGGCAAGGTATGCGTCATTCCGCTTACACAAGGAAAATCAACTACAGCTATTATTTCTAAAATGAATGATATAAAACAATAATTACTCGGAAAAATATATCCGCCTCGTACTTTCGCACGCCAAAATCACCTAAATCACTTTCAGCGTCCTGCTCCTTTCCGATGAATGTAAGGCGGTCGTTGCCGTTGGAATGTAATTCCTTGCCGAAAGGCTCGTAATCCTTTGCGCTTGTTATAT
>JADZAA010000057.1 GCA_020852855.1 Bacteroidota bacterium | reverse complement strand
TAATGTTGCGGCCTGTATGTTTTTATTATTCCAGATTTCTGGAGCGTATAATTCCGGATATGCATTTTCCGACGGCTGAAATAATATATAAAACTGCGGCAGAAAAGCCTTGAAAATAAAACATCATCAAAAGAAGTTTGCAACGGGTTGTTTTTCAAATGAATTGAGAAACTTTTACCTCCGGCGGCGAGCGTCCGTGCAAAACGATTAGGAATATCGGGGGGGCTGGCCTGACAAAAGCTACGTGTTCGCACTATGTTAGCGTGCGTGAAGATAGCGAAGTCAGGCAAAATCGAGCAATTTACAAGTAGCCGGGTATTCATAAAGCATCGGTATTCGGTTCTTGTATTAGGCTAAATAATAATATCGGCAAAAGTACAAAACCTTTGCAAACAAATGAGAAGCAACTGTAACGGTAATGTATGTCGAGAGTATTATGTTTGATTGTTCGGCATTCCGTTATACAGTACGTTTTCCGGCAATCCATACTTCACTAACGCGGTTTCCGCCGAAATGGTATACTAATTCAGAGTATTCGGCACAATCGAGAATAAGAAAATCGGCATATTTACCCATTTCCAAACTGCCTGTTATATCGCTTATCCCCAAAGCAGCCGCGCCGTTCAGCGTAGCCGCCGTTACGGATTCTTCAACTGTTAGGCGCATATTTACGCATGACAGCGACAAAGCGAGTTGCATATTTTCCATATAGCACGACCCCGGATTGCAATCAGTAGCTATTGCTACCGATAATCCTCTATCCAACATTGCACGAGCAGGTGCATAAGGCAGTCGCAAAGAATAGGCTGTACCGGGCAATAATGTGGCTATGGTTCCTGCATTTTTCATTGCGTCCATTCCGGCTTCGGAACAGAACAAGAGATGGTCGGCACTAATTGAACCAAGGGCAGCCGCCATTTCAGCCGCACCGAATGGACTTAGCTCGTCGGCATGAACTTTAAGCCGAAAGCCGAGGTTTGCGGCTGTTTTCAGTATCTTTTTCGATTGTTCTACGGTAAAATAGCCCGTATCGGTAAAGACATCGCAAAATTCTGCAAGACCGGCCGCTGCCGGCAACATTTCATCACATACAATTTGCACGTATTCGTCGCGATTTTGTGAAAATTCCGGCGGAAAATCATGGGCTCCCATAAACGTAACTACAACTCGTTGCGATAAATCTTTTCGCAGACGATTGGCCGCACGCAACAGATTAAGCTCGCTTTCAACGGTAAGTCCGTAGCCGCTTTTGATTTCGATGGTTGTTGTGCCGTATTGCATAGCGGCAATAGCAATATGCCGACCTGTTTCGTAAAGTTCATCTTCGGTTGCGGCGCGTGTGGCCCGCATAGTGCGCAAAATTCCACCGCCTTCGGCGGCTATTTCCTGATAAGTCGTCCCTCGCAAGCGACGGGCAAATTCGTTGGCGCGGCTTCCGGCAAAAACTATATGAGTATGTGAATCCACAAATCCGGGCATAACCGTTTTGCCGTTTGCGCTTCGGATTTCGGCTGTAATACTGGTATTTTCAAGATAATTCTGCGCTTCATCGGTGCGCCCCGTCCATAGAATTTTTTCATTGAAAAGCATTGCACCATCGGTAATTACGCCTATATCACGCATTTCTTCGCCCGATTTGCGTCCGCGTGAGCCGGCCGCCACGGTAACAAGCATCGAAATATCGGTAAGTAAAGTATAAGCCATAAAAGATTTCCGAAAAAATTAAATTTCGTCCGAATTATTGCGAAATCGGCCTGTGGAATGAATTATACCGTAACGTTTTGCAGATTGCGTTCAATTGGAAACCAACAAAGTATTGCTTGATTTATCCTTGTTTTCAAGGAATAATTCTATTGCCGCGTCGGTTGCGTCGGCTACGGATATTTCCCGAATATTCACAGATGCGTATAAACTGCGATGCGGAGAAAGATACGGCTCCCATGGCTTCAAATCAGAATTTGACCGGACAAACATTACCACGCAAGGCGTTTTCCAAGCGGCCGCCAAATGAATTACGGACGTATCGGGCGAAATAATGCCGTCGCAAAGCGAAAGCATTGAGGCAAATTCGTGAAACGAAGCGACGATTGGTGCAGGTGTAACAGGTGCATTTTCCGCTATACGCGCCAGCAAATTGCGATGGTTTGGCGCGGCAAAACCTATTATTTGTATATTAACCAAAGCCTTCTCGAGCGACCCGGCCAATTCTACCCATTGCTCTGCATCCCACATTCTGGTTTCCGACGCACTTGATAAATTCAAGCCGACGAGAAAGCATCCTTGTTTCGGAGATAAAATTTCTATTGCACGGCGGCGTTCTTCGGCAGTTATTTCGTATTCGAGGTCAAGTGGTATGGCGGACGGGTCAATGCCTAAAGGCAATAGCAATTGGGCTATTCTTTCTACTATATGTGTTCGCGAAACATCGAGCAACGGAACTGTATGTGAATATGCGGCGGCATTACTTTTTTGCACTCCTATGGCATATTTCGAACCGCAATAACGAACTATAGCAGCCGAAGTTGCCGAAGAATTATCAATCAGGTCAATTACCACATCGTAATGCCGCCTGCGCAGTTTGCGAAGCAACTTCAGAATGTCGAGGGGCTGTTTGGAATACGCCAAAGCGTCATTGATATAGCGGCCAAGAGCGCGTCTTATGGTAAAATTTTCTTTCCCAAGCAAAATATCAATTTGCGCTTGCGGAAATTTTTGGCGTAACGCCCGCATTACCGGTATCGAAATCAGAGCATCGCCGATTTTATCTTGACGAAGTAACAGCAAAGTCGGATTTTTGCCGAGTACGAACGCGTCGCATGGCTTGCGCACGGGGATTGTTCCGCCCGGGCGATTGAATTGTCGGGCAATAAATCGCCGCGCCGCTACTTCAATGCGTTTTGTCGGTGAATCGCCTCGTGGCTTCATAAATTCATACAGCCGAAATATCGTTATTTCGCAAGAGCCGAGCTGCGCCTCTCGCGTATAACGGTTACTTTTATTTGCCCCGGATATTCCATTTCATTTTCGATTCGCGCCGCTAAATCGTGCGCAAGATTATCGGCGCACAAATCGTCAATGCGTTCAGGCTCGACTATAACGCGAACTTCGCGGCCGGCTTGAATGGCGAAAGTTTTGGTAACACCCTCGAAACTATACGCCAATTCCTCAAGTTTTTCGAGGCGTTTAACGTAATTTTCCACAGATTCCCTGCGTGCGCCCGGGCGCGCTCCACTAATACTGTCGCCCGCCTGAACCAATACCGCAACCGGTGTTTCCATTTCAATATCTTCGTGGTGCGCACCTACGGCATTGCATACGGTATGATGTTCTTTGTAGCGTTTGCACAACTCGAAACCGAGCAATGCGTGGGGACCTTCCATATCGCGATCGACGCATTTGCCAACGTCGTGTAGCAAGCCTGCGCGTTTTGCATGATTAACGTCAAGCCCAAGTTCAACCGCCATAATACCGCACAAGAAACCGACTTCGATAGAATGACTCAACAGATTTTGGCCGTAGCTGGAGCGATATTTCATTTTGCCTACCAACCGCATAAGTTCGGGATGCATATTATGAATGCCGAGTTCGAGCAATGCACTTTCGCCTACACGGATCATTTCGTCATTGAGTTCTTTGCGTGTTTTTTCTACTATTTCCTCGATGCGTGTAGGGTGAATGCGCCCGTCGCCCATGAGCCTTTCGAGAGCAATTTTGGCAACTTCACGGCGGAACGGGTCAAAGCCGGAAATAACTACGGCTTCGGGAGTATCGTCAATAATCAAATCAATACCGGTTGCGGCCTCGAATGCGCGAATATTGCGTCCTTCACGCCCGATTATACGCCCTTTCATTTCTTCGCCGGAAAGATTCACCACCGAAACTGTCGTTTCTACCGAGTGGTCGCTTGCCGTGCGCTGAATAGCTTGTATAATAATACGGCGCGCTTCTTTTTGGGCGTTAATCTTTGCCTCGTCGCGTGTATCTTTGACCAATTGCGCCGCTTCTTCGCGTGCTACATTGAGCATATTCTCCATTAGATATTTTTTTGCATCTTCACGCGACATACCCGTAATACGCTCTAACCTTAATGTTTGTTCGGACGCTATTGCTTCCGTTTCCTGCTGGCGTTTTTTCAATGCGTTTTCTGTATCGCGCAGTATTTCCTGCTTGCGCTCTTGGTCTTTCTCGAATTGTTGCAGAGTTTTTTCTTTTTGCGCAGCACGCTCTTCGCGTTTGGCTATATTCTCTTCTCGTTGATTCAGCTGACGCTCATGCGTTTGCATCTTATTGCGTTTGGCCTGCGCTTCCGTTTCGAACTCTTGCTTACGTTTGTGCCATTCTTCTTTTGCCTCTATCATCTTTTCTTTTTTGATAGACTTGGCTTCTTTGTCGGCCTCGTCAAGCAGAAGAGCTTTGCGTTGCTCGGCATCGGCTATTTTGGCCGCCGCCGACTTATTCCCGGCTGTATAAGCCAATACCCAGCCGACTACGCAGCCGAGAATCAGCCCAACGATACTGAGAATAACGATCATCATTTCGCTCATATTTAGACCTCGTAATTGACATAAAAAACAGCGTCACTCTTTGTACACCGAAAAAAACGCTGTTTTGTGAATAACTATATTGCTCGCTTTACTGCGATAGAAAAAAAACCGCGCCATACTTTGTAGCGTTCGCGCGTAAGCGAACGTTTTTTAGTCGGGAACAGGTAAAAGAACCCTTATTCACACACTGCGGGTAATATCCTCGCTGTATTTTGCTTCCACCGAACTCCGATGTCGGTTTCCTCTGGAAACCCGGAATTTTACTCTTGCGAGCAATGAGGCCTGCAATTTACGGCAAGAGCGTATCTCCCTATGAAGATAAACTATCAGTTCTTTTATTTTGCGTGCGACGACAAAAGAATGACGCGGCCAAAATTTATGCGTAATCGAAGCAATAAAATACGTTAAAAAAACGGAAGTATTTTGTCGGACGATTTACAGAATGCCGCTAAAGTATGTCAAAGAACGGGTATAAAAAGTATTTCAGAGTTATGCGTCGGGACGATGCGCGGTTTGCTTGCAATCTAAGCAAATCAATGGGATTACAAAGGTTGCAGATAATTATATGCTATTCCGTTAAACTTTTATTTTCCGTTGCACCGGTCCAGATATTCCGCCATTTTAGTCAGTTCGGCTATTAAAAATGTACTGTCAGCTTCAGCCTGCTGTTTGGTTTCATAACTTTTTTCGGCAATGTTCAGGGCAGCCACCACTGCAATCGTAGAGGTTGACTGGTCCTGTAATTGCCCTCGCAATTCTTGAAATTGTGTATCTACTTCGCGCGCCGACGCAATAAGTTTTTGCTCGTCTTCACCGCGAAGAGAGTATTCTTTTCCGCCTATTTTTACCCGTACAGTTTTCGACATACAACGTCTAACATCGTTGTTTCATATTATTCTATGCCTCTTCCCGAACTTTGCGTATCGGCCGCATAGTACCGTAGTCGGCACAGCAAATGTACGACTTTGTTTTTTAACAGACAAATTTTATCTTGAAAACAGAAACCGGAGAAATAAAAAACGGTTTAGATTTCTTAATGCAGATTGCGTGAATAGCAGTCAAGGAATTTTTTTTCCTCGGGGCGAAGCGAGTCGTAGCCGTGTTCGAATATAATGTCGAGAATAAAATTGAGCCTGTCCTCGTCGCTGTAATCTTCGTCATTGAACCGATTGTGAACAGGTATCGGCTTTAAATAGTTTTCCTGCGGTGCATTGACGCGGAACCTTTGATGTTTGAAGCCCAACAATGCCTTGCACATCACGTGTATCCTCTTCCCTACGTTCAGAAGTCCAAAGTGATGCTGTCTGTTGCCCGTCGGCATTGCTTGAATTTGCGCATTTTCCGAATTATCCGCAGTCATATTATATTCGGGTGCCCTTGCAGTTTTGGCCGCGTTTCTTGCAACTGTTGCCATTTCCGCAGGTAATGCGTCGGCAACGGCACGGTGGGTAGTCCTGTTATGTTGATAAATGAATGAGGCGACAAGCCCCGCTAAAATACCCGACGCACTTTGGAACGCCCCCTGCAGGAATAAGGATTGCTCTCCTATTACGGCTGTATAGCCTATCGCGCCGAGAGAAACCATAATCAAAGCAAAAACAGTTGCTTGCGTATGAATTCCATGATGTTTCCAAAGCGTAATAAATCGCTGCGGATACAGCCAGAATGAACTGCTTAATATAAAGAACGTAAGTGCTTCCGCACCGCAGAGAGTGGGTGGCTGACCGGCGAACGGTGCAACTATCCAAACAGTACCTTGCGATAACGTTATTGCGCCGAAAGCAACGGCCAAACGCTGTGGTCGCCACAGCCTCTCCAATACTCCGCCAAACAGAAGCAAAGCAATAATAAACATCGTCAGCGAAAGTACATCGGGAAATATAAGAGGATACGATGCCAAGCGCCATAGTTCGCCGTTTGAAAAAACGCGGTCAGGCTGTAGGTCGAGAAATCCACGCACACCGTCGCGGCTGATAATATTCAGCGGGTACATTGCGAAAGCGATAATCGCAAAACGCAATGAAAGTGTTGTATTTGTAAAAAATCGTGTCATTTCGACTGTACAGACAACTTAGAACCCGGTTTCGTTACTTTAAGCCCGCTAATATTGCATCAATTTGCTCTATCGTAATATTTTCGTAAAAATCTTCGTTAATGGCTATCATCGGTGCGCCGCCGCAGGCACCCATACATTCCACTTCCTCTAACGATATATCGCCGTCAGCGGCACATTCATTATGACCGATTCCGTATTTTTCCGATATATGATTAAAAATGTCTTCGCCGCCGCGCAACATACACGATACGTTGGTGCATACTTGCACGTGGCGGTGTCCCATCGGTTTTTTGAAATACATCGTATAGAACGTAGCAACGCCTAATACGTGCGAATACGGCAGATTCATAATACTGCTTACATAGCGCATAACGTCTTCCGACAGCCAGCCGAATTTTTTCTGTGCCATCCATAGAACAGGCATAATTGCGGCTTTGGGCTGCGGATAAAGCGATTTGAAGCGTTCTACTTCTGCAAACTCTTCGGAAGTAAACACGATATCCATACAAAATTCAATCGAAATGTAGATGAACGATGCTGAAGTGACAATAAATTACTGCAAAAATACGAAACCTGCGAATAATATCTCGAGAACCAAGGCTAAACAGCACTGCTTCGTGCGATTTCTTTATGTTCAGAATTGTATTGTTGCCAATATTGAGCGGAAAGTTCGCTGTATATCGTCCGTATCGGGTAGCGGCTTGCCTGTTGCAACAACCGGAGTCAAAGCGAATTCATAATGCTGTCCAAGCGATGAAGTAAAAACTGCCACTTGCGTTTGCAAAACACCGTCCGGTGTGAATTGATAGCTGCCGAAGTTGCGCGTGCCGACTGTTATTGAAGATACTTTCCCTGTTTGCCGCGCCATACCTGCCGTCTTCCTTTCGCGCCGCGCCATACCTAATCGCGCAAGAGTCAATGCACCGTCGCGGGCTAGCAGCGAATCGTTGCGGTCGACAGTTCGCAACCGTGAAAATATGGCCGCAAGCGTATAATCTGGATTTACAGCTACGGCGAATACGTCGCTCGAAGCCTTACCCTCAACATCAATCAAACGCCAATTATCGGGCAACAACGCTATCATATCGCCTTCGGGCGTTCGCGCCAGCTCGTCGCTCATTGAAATTTCGGGAATTGGGCTTAATGTCAAAACTGCGGATTCGGCTTGTGGTTTTTCGCGCACAAAAAAGCATCCGTGTATTGTCACGAAAGCCGCTAAACACAATGGAATCAGATAAATATGTCGGAAAAACGTAAAGCGCATATAAAAGCGTAAAATGCGGATATACGACACGAAAATACAAGAAAAAGCGACGACTGCCATATAGCCGGCAAAAATCGTCATACTTTCAAAAATCAAATCAAAACAACGTTTTCAAGTTTTTGGCTTTTGTGCAATACTACTGTTGTCAAATAAAAAAAAAGAGGCTGAACTCACGCTTGGAGCAACCTCTTTTGAAATTTAAGCGGAAAGGGAGGGATTCGAACCCTCGGAACCCTTTCGAGTTCACACGCTTTCCAGGCGTGCCAGTTAAACCACTCCTGCACCTTTCCATAATTTTGCCCGAATAAGTCAGACGGAACGCAAATATACGGGAATTTTCAGAAATAAATACGCGCCGAGCGTCCGACGGACATAAAAACGGGAAGAACGCTACGTAAAAATATACATGGAAAATCAAACGATTAACTATTTTTGCAACTATTGAAAAGCATATTCGAATAAAGGCACATTATGGCAGGCGAAACCGTAAAACTCGCGGTGAAAAATATGGTGTGTAACCGATGTATTCGCGTTGCACGCGAAGAACTGGAACGTGCGGGCTACTCTCTCGCATCGGTAATATTGGGTGAAATTACGATTATAGGAACTGTTTCGCCGGACGATAAACGTAGAATAGCAGAAGTATTGTCGGCGGCGGGATTTGAATTGATAGACGACCGCCGACACGCACTTATAGAGCGCGTTAAGACACTTATTATAGCAAAAATTTATCACAGCGACGGCGAAGAGCTCGAAAAACTTCTGTTTTCAAAGTATTTAGCCGACACGATGGCTATGGAGTACGGCTATTTAAGCTCGCTTTTTTCGTCCGTTGAAAATATTACCATTGAGAAATATGTTATTTTACAGAAAATAGAGCGAGTAAAAGAGCTTCTGACCTACGACCAACTCACATTAAGCGAAATTGCATATCGGCTTGGATACAGCAGCTCGCAACACTTGTCGAATCAATTTCGTAAAGTTACCGGCAGAACTCCTACGGAATTTAAACAACTTACCAAGCGTATTCGCCGCCCTTTGGATGACATAAAATTAACAGCAGAAAATCAAAACTCTTTGTAAATTTTCAAGGTAAAGTAAAGTGAAAACTGAACTGAAATATGGCTTAATAATAGCGTTGGCAAGCGCAGCATTGCTGATTATTCAGGATTTGGCCGGCTTATACAATGAGCATATTCAATACCTTAGCTCCATATCGTGGGTAGGCTATATCATTCCGGTCATCGGGCTGTTTTTTGCAATTAAAGAGAAGCGCGACAAGGATCTGGAAGGATTCATTTCTTACGGCCGATGCATTGGAACCGGCGTACTGACTTCGTTGGTCAGCGGAATAATCGGGGCTGTAGTTCAATACGTGTTTATAAGTTTTGTTAATCCAGGCTTCACCGAACGCTTAATGGATATTCAGAGGGAGCAGATGCTCGACAACGGCTTGCCGCCGGAACAGGCCGACGCAGCTATGGGTATGGTGCAGTTTATGTTTTCTCCTTTGATGATGACGCTCCTGGCATTTACTGGTGCTGTGATAGCTGGAGTTGTCATTTCATTGATTATCGGCGCAATACTGAAAAAAGTTCCAAAGCAAGAATTTGAATAAGGCGCAGCCTGTAGTTAAGCACAATAACAAGTAATTGGCATTACTAAAATTTTAATGAATTGAAGTTTTAGTAATGCCATTTTTATGTTTATTTTTCAATGTCAGTTTTGTTTTTGCGTATAACGGACAAGCATTTATGCAGGGCGGGTTTAGCAGCACAAAGTTTCAATTTATTGCTAAAGTTCATTAGGAGCACAAATGTTCATTTGAAAAACAGAACTTGAACCTTGCACTAAACTGTCATACGAAGCACTGAACCCGCCATTTCGCCAAACCGCTCCTATGTTTGTAAAGTATTACTTTTAATGTTTAGAAAAAGGGGAAATATTTGAAAGAACAAAGGAGCAGAATAAGATACTCAAACCGCTTAAGCTACGAGCTTT
>JADZAA010000056.1 GCA_020852855.1 Bacteroidota bacterium | reverse complement strand
ATCTTTATCTATTCAAGTAATGGCAAAATCTTCGGTAATGCCTAACATCTCACGTAGAAAATCTATAAATTCCATTTCCAACTTTCTCCCTGTAAATTTACTCCATTAAAAATTTAGTATAACCAAAAAAGAGGCTGAACTCTTGTTTGGAGGCAGCCCCTTTTTCGATGTATTTTACAATGATTTATGCTTTTGCCGCCGATTCCAATTCGGCAAAAGTCATGGACTTCGGTCGAACAATCGGCGAGCCGACCATACGATGGAAAAGAATTTGCGAGGAGATTCCCATTGCCCGCGATACGCCGAACATTACGGTATAAAACTCAAATTCCGTTAAGCCGTAAGCGTACAGCAAAGAACCCGATGCCGCATCAACATTAGGCCACG
Source organism: Bacteroidota bacterium (assembly GCA_020852855.1). Classification (GTDB taxonomy): domain Bacteria; phylum Bacteroidota; class Ignavibacteria; order Kapaibacteriales; family UBA961; genus JADZAA01. The sequence goes on along the minus strand of JADZAA010000056.1, from coordinate 35,397 downwards.
GGTTTTTGGCTTTGCCTTGCTCGCGCAATACATCGGGCACAATATTGAAGATTTTCTTTACGATTTGCACGTTTTCGTCCTGTATATTATGCTCTTCGGCAAAACGGTAGAATGCAGTGAAGCGCGGATCCGTAACGCGCAAAACAGCATGACCATAACCGGGAATAACTTGCCCGTTATTCAAACGATTCCATGCAAACTCGCGTAATTGCTCGTCGGCAGGAACGCCGCCGAAATGATTGCGCACGTCAATTATGAAGCGCAGACATTCTTGATTTGCCAAACCGTGTAACGGGCCGGCAAGGCCGTTCAATCCGGCGCAAACAGAATAATATGAATCGGAAAGAGCCGAACTTACTGTGTGGGCCGTCATCGCGCTTACATTGCCTCCTTCGTGGTCGCTGTGCAACACCAAATAAAGCCGTATAAGTTCGGTAAATTCGGCTGCATCGGATACGCCGAGCATTTTTGCGAAGTTCGCGCCCCAATCAAGCGAAGCGTCGGGTGCAATACGCTCGCCCTTGCCGAATCTCATGCGGTAAATTCCGGCGGCCACACTTGTAATCGAGCCAAGCAGTGCAACAGAATCTTTTAGTGCATATTCCCATAATTTGTCTTTGGGTGCGCCTTGGTCGTAAGCATGCCGGAAAGCCGACTCGCGTTCAAGTGCCATAATTCCAACCCCCAACATAACCATAGGATGCGAATCTTTCGGCATAGCCGAGAGTACGTCCCACACATAAGAGGGCACATTGGCATGGGCGGCAAATGCTGCGCGAAGCTCTTCGCGTTCTGCCGAATTAGGCAAACTGCCCGTGCAAAGCAAAAAGAAAATATCTTCAGGCAGATATTTAGTAAGTTCAAGTATCGGAATATTGCGTATGCGCAAACCTTCATCGGGCGATACAGACGACGTTTCGCAAAGCAATGCGGGAACTGCACGCATTCCGCCGAGAGTTTGCTCTACGGCAACCGAGGCGATTTTTGTGTCGCCATGCTCTTTCAGAAGCGATGTACGCTTGGAACGCAATTCCGGCAAAATCGCCTGTAGTTTAGAGGTGAACAGCTGCATTTTGATAAATCGAGGTATGAAACAAGTTGTTTTGTCAAATAACTTCAAAGCGGCAATAAGGCCGCAAAACTTCCGGCACAACTACGCGCCCGTCGTCGGTTTGATAATGCTCCAGAAGTGCCACCATCAGGCGCGAAGTGGCTAATCCGCTTCCATTCAGCGTATGAACAAATTCCGGCTTTTCACCGTGTTCGCGAAAACGAATATTTGCCCGCCGTGCTTGAAATGCCTCAAAATTGGAACAACTCGAAGCCTCGAGCCATTTACGTTCGCATGGCGACCATACTTCAATATCGTAAGTTTTTGCGCTGCCGAAGCTTGTATCGCCGGAACATAACAATATGACGCGATGCGCAATTTTCAATGAGCGAAGGATATTTTCAACATCTTCAACAAGCAATTCCAGCTCGTCGTAAGACTTCTCCGGCCGTGTGAATTTCACCAATTCCACTTTGTTGAATTGATGAACGCGCAAGAAACCTCGTGTATCTTTTCCGTAGCTTCCCGCTTCGCGCCGGAAACAAGCCGAATATCCGCAATATTTTATTGTTAAATCCCCTGCCGCAAGCATATCGTCACGATGGAAATTGGTTATCGGAACTTCTGCGGTAGGAATTGCATAAAGGTCATCTTCGGCACAACGATACATATCTTCGGCCATTTTGGGAATTTGTCCGGTGCCGCGCATAGAGGCTGAATTGACCAAAAACGGCGGCATTATTTCTGTATATCCGTGCCGCTCTATATGATAATCGAGCATAAAATTAATCAGAGCGCGCTCAAGAGTTGCTCCTTTGCCCGTATAAAATCCGAAGCCGCTGCCGCTGACCTTCGCGCCGCGCTCAAAATCAAGCAAACCGAGTTCCTTGGCAATTTCCACGTGATTTTTACGAAATTCCGGCTCTATACATTCTCCGCTCCGCCGAATTTCTATGTTGTCCGCCGCACTTTTACCAATGGGAACGCTTGAGTGGAGCATATTGGGCGTTCGCAGAAGAATTTGTTCCAAATCTGCTTCAATATCACGCAATTCATCGTCGTAACGCTTTATACTGTCGGAAACTACACGCATTTCTTCTATTTGTGCGGTTGCGTCTTGTTTATTCTTTTTGAGGGCGGCAATTTGCTGGGAAACCGTATTGCGGGCACTCCGAAGGGATTCAACCTCTTGAATTATGGCGCGGCGGTGCGTGTCGAGGCCAATCAAATGTTCTACGTCGGCTGTTTCGTTCTTGTTCTTTGTGTTGGCAATAACCGCTTCGGGATTTTCCCGAATAAATTTTAAGTCGAGCATTAATGTATTTCCGTTATACACGATTTTGCACAAAATTAAGGATTTTTAACAGAATGACGGCGGGTGCTTTTGCTATTTTTTTAGCAAGTAATTCCAAATGTATCGTCGGCTACAAGTATTTTTCCGACATAAATCCGCGTGCAATACTGTAAATATCACCTGCACCGAGTGTAATCAGCATATCTCCTTCGCGCAGAACATCGCGCAAAGTTTGTTCAATTTCGGCTTTTTCGGCTATAAAGTGCGCATTGCGGTGCCCGAATTTACGCGCTGTTTCGGCTATCATTGCACCGCTTATTCCCTCAATCGGCTTTTCGCGGGCAGGATATATCTCGGATACAATCAATATATCGGCATCGTCGAATGCTTGGGCAAATTCGCGGTAGAAATCGCGTGTTCTGGTGTAAGTATGCGGCTGGAATACGGCTACGATTCTACGTTTCCAGCCGGCACGCGCCGCTGAAAGAGCAGCACGCACTTCCGTGGGATGATGCGCATAATCATCAACAACCAGAATGCCGTCCGCTTCGCCCAAAATCTCGAAACGACGGTAAACGCCCGTAAATTCCTGTGCGGCTTCTTTTATTGCGTCGAAAGAAATACCTATCTCGCGCCCCACTGCGACAGCAGCCATTAAATTGCGAACATTATGCAAACCCGGAACTTGCAAAGTTATATCGCCCAACGGTTCGCCTCGGCCGAATACTTCTATTCTCGAGTTTTTTTCGGATTGCATTATATTTACGGCACGATAATCTGCATGGGGCGACAGCCCGAACGTAACGATTTTCTTGCCGATTTCACCCAATATCGAACGCGCTCCCGCATCGTCAAGCCCAAGAGCGGTAAAACCGTAGAACGGTGTTTTATTTGCAAATTCAATAAATGCTTTTTTTACTTCGTCTTCCGTGCCGTAAATATCGAGATGCTCGGCTTCGATATTATTAATCACTGCTACAGTTGGTAACAGCTGCAAAAACGAACGGTCATATTCATCGGCCTCAACAACAGTCCAATCTCCTTTGCCAAGCCGTGCATTGGTGCCGCCAAGTCCGCGCAAACGCCCCCCCACAAGTACGGTAGGATCATACCCGGCTTTAATCAAAGTCAAGCCGCACAGCGAGGTAGTAGTAGTTTTTCCATGCGTTCCGGCAATAGCCAGACAATAATTCAGCCGTGAAACTTCCGCCAGCATTTCGGCGCGCCTTATTATCGGTACTGCGTTCTCTCGTGCCGTTAATATTTCAATGTTCTCGTCGGTTTTTACCGCACTTGAATACACAACTGCATCTGCACCCGCAATATGCTCGGCTGCATGGCCGATGAACACTCGCGCACCAAGCGACGCGAGATAATCCGTAGTTTCAGATCTTGCAGCATCTGAACCACTTACTGTAAATCCTTGACTTAACAAAATTTCGGCGATACCGCTCATTCCGATACCGCCGATTCCCACGAAATGTATATGTGAAACGCTTGAGTACATTTTGCTTGATACTCCCCTTTACTTTGCTCTGTCGTATGCTGCCGTAGCCGCACGTCCCAATTCATTAAGAGTTGCGTCCGGATGACGATTAAACTCCAAAGGATAGCCCCAATACAACAATCCGCCTCCTTCATACGCACAAAAATAAACCGATTTGTAATCTCCGAAAGCAATAATATATTGCTCGATGAAATACCTTTTGTTCGGGCTTGAAGGGAGGTTTACTTCAAATGTATTTTGAGGACTGCGGCTGACTACATTCTCAACCTCGCTTATCGTCATGCCTTTGTAAAACATATTTGCATCGGCAAGAGTGAATTGAGCACAAGATGCAAGAATACATGCCGCACAACATATACAAACAACTGAAAACGAACGCATTTCCACTCTCGCAAAAATGTTTGAAAAATAATTTTAATATTGTTTTTATTTTTATTTTTTGTCCGAATAATACCGACTTCTGAGCTCGTCAGACAAAGCAACAATCAACGGGTCTTCGGATTTAGAAAATTCCGTTAAAAATCCCCAATATAAAAGGCGATTGTCGCGAAAAAGCAAAATATATCCTAAAGTATTGGCTTGATTACTTGTATAAGTTGTTCCGGGAACATAAACGCCGTTTGCGCCTACATATCCGCCGGTAGACGCAGTAGTTTGCGTTGTTCCTATTTGCATACTGTATCTGCGTGCCTCATAGCTTGCACTTTTATGAGTAATATTATACTTTGAAGCAGGTTCAAGCTCGAATTGCTTTTCGGCTTCGCCCGAACTCATGCCCTTGCGCAGGTGGCGCAATTCGTCATATCCCATATATGTTTTGCAAGAACCAAGCCCGGCAGTAAGAGCAACAACGGCAATTAAGAAAGTAATACGCATTTGATAACATCTCCCGTTTTCAAGTTGTTTTTTTAATTAGACCGGTTTCTTTCATTATTTGCATTTACGCAGCTTTTGCTGAAACTGATACCGTAACCGAATGCAAAATTATATTTTTTCAACCAAGTTCTGTAACTATACGCCGGATTATCCACCTGAATACAAGCTAGATTGGGATTGCCGTGCGCTATTATTTCTTTGAAATTCTTGTTGAAACCATTTGTAAGATTTAAACTTAACAATTGATTTTTCTCGCAATACAACCGCACTAATTCCACGTTTTTCGATACATCTAAACTCGTCAAATTATTATTACTGCAATCCAACGCAGTCAGCGAATTAAATGCCTCTATTCCGACAAGAGAGAAAATATTGTTTCCGGCACAGTCAATATTTCCTTTGTAATCTTGTGCCTCAACTACTTGTATTGTATCGTCGCCGTTTGTATTAATTACATGATTATTTATTAAATATTTTCTAAAGGCGGTATCGGGAATGTATACGCTCTGTGCGGTCAATATTGCGGTAGCTGCAAAATTAATCGCTGTAATGACGAGTAATAAAAACCGATTCATTTATTTTTATATTTGTTTTTTCTTATTTCAAGCAAAATTTTCTTATTTTACGACTTGCAACAGTTTCGAGGTAATTTTATCGCCGCCGCGGGCAACTACATAGTATTGTCCGCTTGCAAGATGTTGTGCTTCAATTTGCAATTTAGCGTAACCGTCGACCGATATTTTCGTTTCTCCAAGCGACAACACGCGCTTTCCTTGATTATCCGTCAAATAGACTTCGAGCATTTCACCTGCTTTACCGTGAATAATTATATTTGTTTTTCCGTTTGTGGGATTAGGAATAACATCGCTTATATTAAGCGAATCCCCGCCGATTGGCGGCTGTGCAGTGCCGCTTGAAAATTTCACGGTTGCAGGCATTGCGGAAACCTTGCCGCGAGGACTGATACCAAACTCGTCTTCCGCTTGAACAAAAAGGGTAACAGTCGCTTGCGAATCTGTTTTTCCGGCTCTGTTATAGCTCAAACGTTGCGAGAATATATTTGCACGCGAAAGTGGAACAACGAACTCCCAACTTCTTTTATCCACGTCTACTTCCGGTTGTGTCGCCGGAAATACACCATCAAGTAAACGCATATTCCACGAAACGTGCAATCTGAATTTCGTAATACCGACAGCGGCCGCCAAGGCGGAGTCTAAGCCGAACGGACGTATTTCCAAACGGGCAGTTTCTTCATCTTTAATTGAAACTATGCTGTCGGATGAGGCAATACCTTTTATTGCAAATGTTCCGACTTGTAAGGTTCCGCCTGTATTTATCACTACAAACGTAGAACAACCGCTTTCGGCAAAAGCCGCCACGCTGTAATATCCGTCGGACTCAGGTTGCAATGTTCTGGAAGTTTTACCTGTAAGCTTAAGCGTATCCGGCGGCACACCCTTGTACCATTGCCAAGTTGAAGCGGCTGGCGCGGTCAGCAACCCCGTGCGAACGTCTTCAAAATACACACTGTCGGGACGCGGCAATTCTTCCAATACTATTTCTTTCGACGTTCCGCCGCAATTACCTGCGTATACTATTGCATAATATTTCCCTGCTTTTGAAGCAATTAGAGTTCGTTTTTTTTCACCCGACATTTCGATACCGTTAAAGAACCAACGATACGACTCGCCTTCGCCCGCGTCGAGAGCGGTGTTTTTCCCTGCGCAGAAACGAGCTGTGCCGGAAATTACAGGGCTGAGCGTATCGGCCACATAAACAGAAAACGAAGCATAGCCGATACAGCCTGCCGCAGTAGTTTCGCGTACAGTTATGGCGGCCGTTCCTTTATTTGTAAAATTCACGGAGATTGACGTGCCTTGCGCAGAACCGGACATAGAGGCCGCGCCGTCAGTACTCCACAAAAACAAACTCCCCTGTTGAGGAGATTTAATTTGATAAATCACGTTTTTCGCACCAATGCAAGCAACGGCATCGCCACTGACGGCAGGCTTAGGATTTTCACCGCTTTTATAGACTGTCGGCTCGGACGCACCCTTGCAACCTCCAATGTCCTCCACATATACCGAATACGCGCCTTCTTCCGAAACGACAAGGCTTTGCGAAGTCTGTCCGGCAATATCCTTATCATTGCGTCGCCATTGATATTTGAAAAATCCAGATGGCGCGTCGAGAGTATCGGCCGCGCCGCCGCACAATGCAAAAACACCGCTTCGACTAATTACGACCGGGCGGGAACCGTTGTCGTCGACTGTTATGCGAAACGTCGTATCCGCATAGCATTGCGTAGCGTTGAAAATTTCGCGCAAGCGCAATATCACAATTCCTTTCGAGGCAAAAGTAATCGTTACGGTAGATAAATTTTCACCGCTTGTTATTGTTGCATTGCCTGCAGCGATTGACCATCGGAAGCTTCTTCCTGTGCTGAACGAGGCCACCCTGAACGGAACGTTTTTTTGATTTACGCATACTGCGTCCGTTCCTTCAATTATCGGAAGCGGAACAGCCTGCGGAATCAATTCTATTTCTTCAGAAATGCCTTCGCAACCGGAACTGTCAAATGCCAAAACAGTGTATTTTCCGGCTTCCGTAACCGAAAACACGGAATCGTTTCCGATTGGTTCCAGATTTTTCATCCACGTATAATGTGCATATTTCTCGGCAGTTGAAAGTCGGCAGGCAGAACCTTCGCAAAGAAATTCCGGCGATTTTAGAACAACGGGCAAAACATGGATAATTGAAACACTAATTGTCGCGCTGTCGGAATGATTGTGCGCATCGGTTGCAATGCAGGTAATTTCTCGCGGCTCTTGCGGCCTAAGCCTTAAAGTACCGTCAGTTTGAGGTATTATTATTTCGCCGGGCGGAATAGGTTTGCCGTCAGACAATCTCCACTTATATGTTATAGGCGGTTTGCCTGCGCTTGCAACAACTCGCAACAACGTGTCTTTTCCGGCACAAACTTTTATTTTATCGGGTGAAGCAACGATTTTGACAGGAGCAACCGACGAGCGGAAAGAGCGAACCCCGAGCCTGAATCCGGTAGCCCGCTCCTCTACTGTCCAAAAATACGTTGTTTCGGCTTTAAGCATAATTTCTGGAATGGCTGTTGTGTCGCTTTCGTTCGAGGTCATTATGACGGTTGCATCTATGGCAGATCCATTTACAAAAGCATCGGGATTAGCGGAATACATTACTTTGTAACCGTTACTTCCGCTATGTTTTAACCAACGAAAAGTTGGTTTTACGTCAACATCACTTTGTCCGTCGTTCGGCCATAGCAAATAATCCGTATTATCTTCAACGTGCAATATAGTTCCGTTTGAACCGACAAACCAACCTTTGCGTGCATTTGGAAAACTTATTGAAGTAAGATTTTCGGAAGTAATATTCTTGTGTTGCTTCCACGTTGCGCCGGCATCTGACGTAGAAAGTATTGTTCCGTTCTCGCCTGCTATCCAACCGTTCAGAATATCGGTAAATCTTACTGTGTTAAGCGAACGTCCGGGCTGTAAAAACGAAACATTTGCCCAGGCAGAACCGCTGTTTTGAGTTCGCAGCATAGTAGAGTTTTCACCTACAGCCCAGCCCGTAGTCCAACTTGTCAAATACACATCGCGGAGTTCCTGAGTTGTTCCGCTTGTTTGCGGTTGCCATGACGTTCCGCCATTATACGAAGTAATGATTTCACCCAAGGCACCGACTGCACAACCAAGTTGAGATTCGGCAAAATGAATGCCGTTAAGTGCCGTATAATGAGGGTTATTTGCTTTTTGCCAATTCGCACCGCCGTCGCTTGTAATCAAAACAGTGCCGTTTACTCCGGCAGCCCAGCCAACCATGCCGTCAGTTTGCGAAAATGATAATACCCGAATATGGTCGGTCAAACCTGTATTGCCATTATCCCAGCGATTGCCGCCGTTTGAAGTTGTAAGGGCTACGCCGGCATCGCCGACAACACATCCACGTTTTTCTACTCCGAATTGTACGGCATTCAAATTAACCGCAGTTCCCGATTGTTGTTTTTGCCAAATACGTCCGCCGCTCGAAGTTGTATAAATATTGCCAAATGTTCCTACTGCCCAACCGCTTACGCAGTTAGGCTCGAAATAAACTCCCAATAACCTTTCACGAGGCTTTTCCGCTTGGCGCAACCAATTAAATCCGCCATTGCGAGTTGCAAGCAACAGACCGGATTTGCCCGACACCCACGCTTTGTGCGCACTTTGAGAACCCCCTGCGCAAACGCATGTCAAATCATCGTTATCAAGCCCCAACGCACGACTCGTATCGTTTACTGTAGCCCAATCCGTGCCGCCGTTTGTTGTTTTCAGAATAATTCCGCTCTTGCCTACAGCCCAGCCGACACTAACGCCTGAAAATTGAATACCCGACAATTTTACTTCGGTATTGCTTGTTTGTCGCGTCCAAGATGCTCCGCCGTTTGTAGTTTTGGACACAAATCCGCTATCGCCCGCTATCCAAGCCGTTTGCACATTTACAAAGCAAATTCCGCCTAAATCAAACGTTGTTTCCGAATTAACTATTTGCCAAGTAACTCCCGCATCGGAAGTTCGCAGTACGGTGCCGCCTTTGCCGACAATATAAGCCGAAGAAGCGGAAACAACGGATACATCAGATAAATCTGTCGGCACTGCCAAATATAACGGTATCCAAGACGCGCCGCCGTTACTGCTTGTCAATACAGTTCCCGCCTGCCCGACAGCATAACCGTGCGGCGATTGTCCGACGGCGAATCGCACGGAATTGAGGTTGTTTCCGGTTGGCGAGGAAAGTTGTTCCCACGACTTTCCGCCGTCGACGGTACGAAAAATAATTCCGCCGCGACCAACGGCACAGCCGGTTTTATCGTCGGCGAAGGCTATGCCGAAAAAATCGGCCGTAGTTTTGGATTTTTGTACCAACCACGAATCGCCTCCGTTAGTTGTGGCAAGCAAAGTTCCGAAATCTCCGCAAGCCCAGCCGAGAGCGGTATTCGATTGCAGAAAAAACACCGAATTAATATTGTGCGGCTGCATGCTCCAGACAGTTTGCGCATTGCTATTTTGGAACGGCATCGCAAGTAAGGAAATAACGGCAAAAGCAAGCGACAACGTTTTTTTCATAGATTATCCTCTGAAAGGCAAACTATTTCACATCCGTTAAAAATCGGCGTTACCGGAGCAGCATTTAAGTTTGTACAAAAATCGAGGTCTTTTCCCAAACCTTTACTATTGAGATTCTGCGCATGACATGTATTTTTAAGCGTATCGTGCAAATTATTTTTATAGACAGTAAAAATCGCTTTGGCCGCTAGTGCTTCGTCGGTTTGCTCCGGAAACAAAGAAGAAATACGCTCGACGAACATTCCGGCGCACAATGCGTCCTCCAAACTGAAAAATCCGTTATTTCCGGCACATAGGAATGTGGCGGCAGCCGGCCGTCTTTGCGCGATAAATTCGGTAATAGATTCGGCATTTACAAATCCGCCCATCAATCTGACTGCATTATCAGGAGCGGAAAGCAAAGCTGAAGCACCGTTTGTCGTGGTAAAAATCAGCGTTCGGCCGCCTACGGTTTCCGGTGTGTATTCATAAGGCGAGTTTCCGAAATCAAAGCCTTCCGGTGCAATTCCGTTGCGTTCTCCGCATAGTAAAGCGGCCGGAAAATCGTTTTTTTTCATATTGGCATCTTCTACCGTTTTCTGCGGAATTATCCTCGACGCGCCGGAAACAAGAGCAGCACAAACGGTTGAACTTGCTCTGAAAATATCCAGTACGACAACTATATGCTCTTGTTTTCGGGACAAGATTTGGCGAGGTATCAATGCAACGTCGAGCATGAGATAAAGAATAAACGTCTGTTTCGGTGATATTAAATCGAATATCTGAACGTGCGGTCGGACTTGTGAATAAACTTCGGCAAAAGTAATGAATTTTGCAACGTAAACAGAGCTGCGTACAATAATAAGGATAACAGTGAGATTCTAAATTTATGCGCAAATCGCAGAATTACGGTATTTTTGCATTTTGCATATCGGCAAACTGCACGATTTATCAACAATATAGGCTAATTAAATGAAAGTACAGGCAATTCGCGAGGAACTTGCCGCCCTTGCCGCCGATGCGGCTATTATTTTTTTCTACGAGGACGGCGAATTATTTAACGAACAGAAAAAGATGTTGACGGCGGCATTTCCGGCTGCCGACGGATTGTTTCTTACCGAAGATTTCAGCGGAAAAAAGAAAAGTAAATCCTCAATTTACACCGGCTCGAAATCATTGCCACGCATCATACTTGCCGGTTTAGGAAAAAAATCCGGCGAAACGCTTGGCACTATTCGCAGTGCAACGGCGGCGGCATCTGCCGCGGCAAAGCAATCAAACCCCGAAACGCTTGCGATATTTCTGCCTTCACCCGACGGAATTTCGACGGCCGACACGGCACAAGCCGCACTTGAAGGTGCATTGCTCTCGGGCTATAAATACGACAAATACATAACCGAAAAAAAAGATGCAAAGAAAAAACCGTTAAAGAAAATTTTTCTTGTTTGCGAAGATAAATCCGACGTAAAATCTGCGCAAAAGGCAGCGGATTATGCAAAAAATCTATGCGACGGAGTGATTTTGGCGCGTGATTTAGCCAATGCCCCCAACAATGAAATTTATCCGGAATCTTTGGCTGAACGTGCCGCAGAAGCCGGTAAAGAAGCCGGTTTTGACGTTAAAATACTCGATAAAAAGAAAATTCAATCTTTGAAAATGGGCGGCCTGCTTGCCGTCAATGCCGGCAGCAAACGTCCTCCCGTATTTATCATAATGGAATACAAAGGCGGAAAATCCGACGAGAAGCCTGTTGTTTTGGTAGGTAAAGGCGTTACGTTCGACACAGGCGGCATTTCGATTAAACCGGGCGCAGGAATGAGCGCGATGAAATTCGATATGCACGGCTCGGCCACAGTTATAGGAACCATGTATTCCGTAGCGAAGAACAAACTTCCGATAAATGTTGTGGGACTTGTTCCCGCAACCGATAATATGCCCGACGGTTCGGCTTATGTGCCGGGGGATATCGTTACTTTTATGAATGGTAAAACAGCCGAAATTGACAATACGGATGCGGAAGGGCGGCTGATTTTGGCCGATGCTTTAAGCTATGCAGACCGATACAAACCTCAAGCAGTGGTCGACGCGGCAACTCTGACCGGTGCTTGCGTTGTAGCTCTCGGGTCCATAACAACGGGGCTTATGGGCAATGACGACAGTCTGAAATCGCGCTTGAAGAAATCGGCGGAAAATACCGGCGAATACGTATGCGAATTACCGCTTTACGAGGAGTACGAGGACCAAATCAAAAGCGATTACGCCGATGTTAAAAATTCGGGCGGGCGGGCAGCAGGTACCATTACTGCCGCTTTGTTCCTTAGAAAATTCATAGGCGATTATCCTTGGGCTCACCTTGACATTGCAGGAACGGGAATGTTGGATGCACCAACCGAACTCAATCCGAAAGGCGGTTCAGGCGTAGGAGTCAGACTACTATCCGATATGTTAAAAAATTGGTAGCGAGCCGCTCTTAATAAATAGAAAGAAAAAAGCCTCGTTTAAAGCGAGGCTTTTTAGTGTCAGCCGCAATTATACAAGCAGAAATATGCTCTATGTTCAATAATGTATAAAGCTAATAAATCACGCACAAATCAATATTCTTGTAAGTTCTTTGTAAAATTCTTTGTAAAATTCTTTGTAAAAACGCCTGACTATGAGTAGTTTTGCAAAGAAATACTTGTTAAAACTCATATTTTCCGGGTTAATGATAATGTTAAGAAAAATCAGAAGTAAATTCGCACAAGTTGCGGCAATGTCTGCAATGGCATTGGCAACTATAGGCGGATACGTGTCGGCACAAGAGAAAATTGAAGACGCGAATTGGCGTTTCGGTGTAAATCTTGGCTTACAATACAATATGGCCGGATTGGGCTATCAAAGTTTATCTGTTCCGGCCCGTCCGAATTTTATACCATTCGTTCTTAATGACGGAACAGGAATAGGGCCGTACTTCGGTTTATTCGGCGAGTACAACTCCAAATCGTTCTGGGGAGCGCAGTTGCGCCTAAGTTACGATTCGCGTTCCGCTTCAATTACAGACGACCAAACCATTCCTAATGTCGTAAATAAATTTGATGCAAATCTCTCTTATCTTACAATAGAACCGCTGTTTCGCATCAATATTACAAAACGCCCCGGGCTTCACGCAGCCGTAGGCCCGTTATTGGCAATAAATCTTGCCAAAACTTTGAAGCAAACCCAACCGACAGAAACCGGAGATTTGGATTTGTCCAATGCAGTCGGTTTTACCTATGGCGCCACCGTAGGATTTGCTTACGATATTCCGATTACGGAACGTAAAGGCGACCAACAGTTTTTCCTTTCGCCTTTCGTTGAATTTTCGTACATCGTAAAGCAACGCGAAAAACAATTTGACTTCCAAGACGATTTTGACGATACATGGAGTACGTCTTCTATTCGTGCCGGTGCGCGTCTTACACTCGGTATGATGCCCGAATACGACCAAGTAATTGTAAGCGACAACACAAATCTACTGTTTTCGCTGTTCGCCCCGAGCGGCGTTTACAACAAACGCACATACGACGAGCGTTTTCCGCTATTGCCTTATGTATTTTTCGATAAAGGAAGTTCAGATATTCCGTCGCGCTATTCCAAAGTTTCGTCGGGTGAAGCAGCGAATTTCTCCGAGAGCACCATGTATGATGCAGAACAAGCGAAAATCGCAAATGGCACGGTTAAAGAACGCAACGATATGCTTGCTGCGACATATTACAATGTGATGAACATCTATGCGGCACGTTTACGCGACAATCCGACTGCCAAACTGACCCTTACCGGATCCGATCCTAATGAAGGCGACGACCAAACATTAGCAGAAAACGTAAAGAATTACATGGTTAATACTTTCGGCGCAGACGCTTCTCGCATTGAAGTAAAAAATCAGGATATGCCCAAATATCCTTCCGGCACGGCACGCACACCTGTCGAGTTCAAACCTCTTATTGATGCAGAAAATCGTCGCGTCCATATAGAAATTTCGCCTTCTACGCTTGACAGCATGATTAAAATCGTTTCCGTAGATAGCACGCCGGTAGAAAACGAGATGGCACTAAATATTGACGAAAGCTCGAATATCCGGTCTTGGTCTGTGCAAATAAAAGGGCAAGGCGTGGATAAATCCTACGGCCCGTTCAGTGGAACAGATGCCGAAATAAATTCCCAATCCATTCTCGGCAACCTTGACAAAGGACGTTATACCGCAGTTGTAACTGCCTCGCGCAACGACGGACAGGTCTATACGCAAGAAAAAGAATTTGAGCTTTCACGTAAAACAGAAACGGCGCGTTCGCAAGCGTTCCGCGCAATTTTCCGCTACGGCGATGCAGATGCGGTTAAAAATTACGAAACCACCATAGTCAATGAAATTATCCCGCAAATATCCGACGGCGCACGTATTTACGTTGTCGGGCATACAGATAATATAGGCAAAGCCGACGTTAATCAGCGTTTGTCTGTACAGCGTGCCAGAGAAATTCGCGACATTATTGACCGCAATTTGAAAAAGGCCGGAAAACGTGCCACTATTCAAAGCTTCGGCTACGGTGCGGACGACAGCGAACACTCGATATTATCGAATCAAACACCCGAAGGCCGCCATTACAACCGTTGCGTAGTGATTGAAGTTATTCCGGCAAATTGATTCGTTTGTCGAGATTAAAAATAAAAAAGAGGCTGTCTCAAAACAAGAGTTCAGCCTCTTTTTATTTTCCGGACGATCAAAATTCAGAATACCGTTAAACGGGATATTACGGAGTGTTCGGGTTTTTCGTTTTTCATCGGATAATCGGCACGATAATGACAGCCACGACTTTCTTCTCTGTGCAATGCCGAGCCGCAAATCATAATTGAACATTCGGCCATATTGACAAGTTCCATCGCGGGAACGGAAAAACCATCGCTTTCGATTATGGCAACCGCATTATCTTTAATTGTTTTCAGTTCATTCAAGCAATTCGCAAGTTCATTTTTCTTGCGAATAATGCCGCAATACTGCCACATTATTTCTTGCAATTTTTTCTTTGAACTCGCGATATTTGCATTTACTCCGTTACTGACGCGCGGTAGCGGTAAATTATAGCCGTCGGAAATGACCGAACTTTCAATTTGCCGTAATTTTATTCTAGCTTCGTCGGCCGCTTGCTTTGCAAATACCAAGCCTTCGAGTAAAGAATTGCTTGCCAGACGATTTGCACCATGCACTCCGGCACCGGTACATTCACCGCAAGTATAAAGATTCTCGATTGAAGCGCGTGCTTTCACATCGGCTTTAATGCCGCCGCAAATATAATGAGCCGCCGGAACAACCGGCACCATATCTTTCGACAAGTCTATCCCTTCATCAGTACATCTACGGTAAATATTAGGAAATTGACCGGCCAATTCTTTTTGATTTAAATGTGTTAAGTCAAGATAAGCACATTCCTCGCCGCTTTCACTCATTTCATTTACGATAGCGCGAGATACTATATCGCGCGGGGCAAGAGATTTCAGCGGATGCTTACCCTCCATAAATGCCTTACCGCTTTTGTTTTTCAGTTCTGCACCGAAGCCGCGTATAGCCTCGGTTATCAGGAATGTTTCTTTGTTTTTGCCGTACAACGTAGTCGGATGGAACTGCATAAATTCCATATCGGTCATTTCCGCTCCGGCTCTATAAGCAATAGCAAATCCGTCGCCAGTTGCCACCGCCGGATTAGTCGTTCGCTTATATACTTGTCCTGCACCGCCAGCCGCCAACATCACGATTTTTGCTTGCAACCGTATAAATTCTTTATTTTCCTCGTCAAAAACGATTACTCCCTCGCATTTACCGTTATTTACAATCAAGTCAACTGCAAAATGATTTTCTCGAATGGCAACGTTATTACAATTACGAACAGCACCAACCAAAGAATTTTCGACTTCTTTGCCGGTTGCATCGGCATTATGCACGATTCGCGCACGCGAATGTCCGCCTTCAAGGTGCAATTCCAATGAACCGTCTTTTGTTTTATTGAAATTCACCTCCTGACGTTCAAGATGTAATATGGCATCTTTGGCGTTTTGAGCAAGAATTTCTACCGCCGGCCTGTCGCATAGCCCGTCACCGGTTGCCATCGTGTCGTTTACATGATTTTCAATCGAATCTTCGTTGTCGAACACCGCCGCTATGCCTCCTTGTGCATACATTGTATTCGATTCGCCGATATGGCCTTTTGTAACGACTACTACGTCGGCAAATTCGGCGCAACGAAGCGCATAAGACAATCCGGCAATGCCGCTTCCAACGACTACAATCTCGTATGCTTCGGTTTTCATGCAAATTCCAGCATCCTTTTAATAGGCGTTAAAGCACGCTGCATAATATCTTCGGGTAATATTATTTCGAAGCGGTCGGCATTATCAGTACCAATGGATCGCAATGCGGCAAGAGTGTTTTCCAAATTGATTTTCTTCATATAAGGGCATTTGAAACAAGGAGTTATGAACTCTCTCTCCGGGTACATTCCTTTTAATGTCGCACCTAAATCACATTCAGATGCAAGGATGAATTTTTGTGCTTTACTTTCGCCCACATAATGCAAAATATCGTTTGTACTGCCCAAAACGCCTTTGGAACGTCCAAACGAAGAATTTACGGTTTCTTTCGGCACTTCCCAATGCATCAGCATTTCGGCTTCGGGATTCAATATTTGCATCATTTCCATCGAATCGCCTGTAAATTGCTCGTGAACCTCGCACTTACCGTCCCAAAGAATAAGTTTTTTACCCGTTTGCGTTTCTATATTCTGTTGCAGATTTTGCCCCATATAAATATCTGGAACAAAAATTAGAGTGTCGGCATCGAATGATTGGGCTATTGCCAACGCATTGCGCGAAGTGCAACAAATATCACACTCGGCTTTGGTTTCCGCGTATGTATTAACATAAGCGATAATCGGAACACCCGGATATTTTCTTCTTAATTCGCATATATCTTCCGCAGTAATAGAAGATGCAAGCGAGCAACCCGCGTCCATATCGGGCAAAAAAACACGCTTTTTCGGGTTCAGTATTTTGGCTGTTTCGGCCATAAATCTTACACCACAAAAAACAATATTTTCTGCTTGAACCCTTGCGGCCTCCACGCTTAGTCCAAGCGAATCGCCGATAAAATCTGCAACGCCTCCTTTGTCTGCGGTTATCTGTAATTCGGGCGACATATAATAATGCGCCAGAACTACGGCATTTTTTTCTTCTTTTATTTGCCGTATTTGTCGTATTATTTCTTGACTGTTCATATTTTCGAAAAATTGATTGTAAAGCAATTCAACAGAGGTTTATTTTTTAATATATTGTGATATATAAAACTCGAATCCTCCGATAGCATCAGTTTTTTACTGTAAAATAAGCCACACTGTAATCAAGACAACCAATATTATCTCTTATTGCAGACGGCTTTCCGCTCAACCAATAATGTCCGAAAAAAACTTTTTTATCCGATTCTTTGTAATAGTCCAACGTTTCAAACCTGATTTTCTTTCTTATGTTCCCGTCTTTATCATTAAAATGTATATTATCGGGCAATCTAATTTCTTTTCCTTTCAGTGTTTCATCTACTGCATTGTATAGTGCCGTTCCCTTTTTCGAAGAACGCCTTAAGAATTCATCGGTAAGTTTATAGTCGTTCAGTTCTTTTTCGAGAAACTCTATATTATTCGAATCCCAACAAGCATGAGCTGCCCTGAAGAATCCATTCTCATAAAACAGCAGCAAAGATTTAAACTACTCCAAATAATCTTCATATTCTTTTTGCTTATTTTGGAATTGTTTGAGAGTTTCGTAATGCTGAATTATATTTTTAATTAAATGCTTTCTTATATGCCCGCCGTCGGTATCTTTTTATATGAAAACAAAGCGCATTATACTCGTGATTCCCCGTAAGTGCAATTGCATTGCCCTTTTTTACCATAGACTTAATAATAGTAAGGGTTTCTGGTATTTGCGGACGTCTGTCAATATAATCACCTATAAACAATGCTTTTCTTTCTCTGCGTGAATATATATACCGCCTAATTTTTCATACCCTGATTTCAGCAGTAAATTTTCTAATTTATCGGCATGGCCATGTATGTCACATATTATGTCGTACATTTTTTCACCTCGATAAGTTCTGAATTCCGATATATCAACTTTCAGACATCACTTCATTTTTGAGTTTTGTGTTTCCGCGATTTTCAATTAAGAAGTAAGCCGAGCCGATAACGAACGTAATTAAATAATTGATTCCGTGCGAAACCGTAGCATAGGCAAGTGCCTCTTCTTGCCGAAGTCCGTAAAGCCTTACCATGGAAGTAGCAACCAAGGTATGGTACACTCCGATACCTCCCGGTACCGGTGCAAATTGCGATATAAGTCCGATTACGAATATCAGCGCTGCATCTTCAAATCCGGGCGATTTTGCCGCGCCGAACGGAAAAGCATAGAACAGCATCCACATCGGAATAATATACACGAACCAAATCAGTAACGACTCTATACTTACGCGCAGATATTGCGACGGAGTTGTAAGTATAGCGAAGCCTTTCGAAAAACTTGTCGCTATGCCGTGTAATTTACCGTATAATTTTTCCGAGAATTTTTTAACGGTTTTGTCAAGTATTTTTTCGCTCCATTGCGGGAACGCGCTCAATACTATCATAACGGTAGCGGCACAGGTAATAAGTGCTGTAAGCGAACCGAGGAAGCCAAGTCCTAATTCCGGATAAGCTATCGAAATCTCTTTGCTTTGGAATAAAAATGCGCCGGAAATAAAAAGAACAACCGGAATCATATCGAAAATAAGCCGCTCTATAAAAATAGTTGCCATTACAGACGAAAACGGTGCGCCTTCGCGTTTAGAAAACACCAGAGGTCGCAGTATTTCGCCGCCTTTGGGCAATATGTTATTTGCGAAATATCCTATCATTACCGCAGAGAATAAATTATGCAACGATTTTGTTTTCAGCACTGGCTCCAGCATGGTTTTCCAGCGCAAAGCCCGCAACCAATGGCTGAACAATATCACGGGAGCAGATGCCAAAACCCATATATACTTCACATCGTGCAATGCGTCAAGCAATTCGGTGAAATGCACATCTTTAACGGCGTACCAAGTGGAAACAACCACCAGCACGACACTTACTGCTACACGCAGTCCGTTTTTTTTGAAAAAAGCGGTAAAGGAATGCATTCCCATTGTAATTTATTTACTCGAATTTCGGCTGTTCTTTCCAGTGCCGTTTTTATTTTTTTTTCCTATGTATTTCTGCGAAAGAATGTCGCGAAGTGCATTTCCGGTATGCGATGCTTCGCAATCGGCTATATTTTCGGGTGTTCCGCTCGCCACAATTTTCCCGCCGCGACTGCCAGCCTCGGGGCCAAGGTCAATGACATAATCGGCCGCGGCAATAACGTGCAAATTATGCTCTACAATCAGAACCGAGTGTTTTTTATCGACAAGTTTGCGGAAGCAACGCAATAATTTGGCTATATCGTCAAGATGCAAACCGGTTGTTGGCTCATCGAAAATAAATAATCCGGAACCGCTCGTATCCGTATCTAGGAACGAAGCCAGTTTTATACGCTGTGCCTCGCCTCCGGAAAGCATGGAAGCCGACTGCCCAAGTTGCAAATACCCAAGTCCTACATCGGCAAGTGTTTGTAGCCTATGCGTAATGCGATTGTTCCCCGTGAAAAATTCTATTGCCTCGTCAACGGTCATTTTAAGTACATCAACAATAGATTTTCCTTTATAGATAATTTTTCGTGCCTCTCTGCGATAGCGCGTTCCTTTGCAGGCCTCACATTCCAAAGAAATATCGGGCAAGAACTGCATTCCAACCGTTATGTGACCGTTACCTTCGCAAGTTTCGCAACGGCCGCCCGGAACATTAAACGAAAAATGTCCGGCTTTCCAACCAAGTTGCTTTGCCTCCGGTGTTTCCGCAAAAAGCTCGCGTATTGCATCGAAACTTTTAGTATAGGTTACAGGTGTTGAGCGCGACGACGCACCAATAGGCTGTTGGTCGACCATTTCCGTAAAATTGATATGCGACGCACCGTCTATACGCTCTGTATTACCAACCGAACTACCGGCAAAAACACCCGTTATTTTACGTAGATTAGCATAAATAACGTCGTGTACGAGAGTGCTTTTCCCCGAACCGGACACCCCTGTAACAACCACTATGCAACCAAGCGGAATTTCCACCGTTTTTATGTCAAGATTTCTTGCAGACGGCCGGTTGAACGTTATTTTTAAGCCGTTGCCCCGATTGCGTTCCAATGACGATTCTATTTTTTTCTCGCCGCGCATATATTGCGCAGTCAGTGAATTTGGCGACTTATCAAACTCGTCCATATTTCCTGCAAACACTATATTCCCGCCTTGTTCTCCGGCTTTTGGGCCAATATCAATTATGTAATCGGCTTGTGCAATAATTTCCGGGTCATGCTCCACTACGACTACTGTATTCCCCATATTCCGAAGACTTTTAAGCAGATTAACCAATCGTTCCGTATCGCGAGAATGTAGTCCGATACTCGGCTCGTCAAGCACATAAAGAGTTCCGACAAGCGACGAACCGAGTGCCGTTGCAAGATTGATACGTTGAGCCTCACCGCCGGAAAGAGTATGCGACAATCTGTCCGGCGTGATATATCCCAAGCCTATATCATCAAGCAGTTGCAATCTGCGGCGTAATTCTTTGAGTATTTGCCCGGCTATTGCCTCTTGCGCCGCGGCAGGCACGTATTCGCGATAAAATTCCGATGCTTGTTCTATTGTCATAGCCGATATTTCAGGCAAGGTTTTCCCGTTTACATACACCGAACGCGCCGCTGTTCGCAATCGCGATCCTCCGCAACCCGGACAGCGAGTGTATTGGCGATAACTTGCCAGCATCGAGCGATAGTGCATTTTGAATGATGCTTTTTTTTCTAATTCGGCAAAAAATCCTAACACACCGTTGTATCCGCTTCTTTCATCGCCGCCCCATATAAATTCTTGCTGTTCTTTGGTTAATTGTAAATATGGAGTTGCCGTGGGAATACCGGCTTCTTTGGCTGCATTCAGCAATAGTTGTTGATATTCCGTGCCGAGTGCAGAACGAAACGGCGCTACTGTTCCGTTGCGAATCGAACGAGCCTTGTCCGGTATAACCAAGTCTTCGGCAAAATCTACGCTTCGTCCGAATCCTTGGCAAGTCGGGCAGGCACCGAAAGGACTGTTAAAAGAAAAAAGACGCGGTTCGGGCTCTATATAAGGTATGCGACATTTTGCACATTCGAAAAGAGAACTAAAAAATAAACGCTCGCCGGTGGTAATGTTTATAACCGTAACATATCCATCGCCGTGCATCAGCGCAGATTCCAGCGTTTCGGTCAAGCGCGATATGGTTTCGGACGTATTTTCGGCAATTATTCGGTCTGCAAGAACAGCCGCGTCGACATTATTTTCCGTTAATTTGCCGACTTCTTGCAAATCCGATATTCCCAATGTGTTAACGTCCACAATGCGCGAATATCCGAGTCGTAAAAGTTTGGCGCAACGCACGTCTGCTTTTTCCGCCTGATTCGGTGTCAACGGAAAAGTAATGTAAAGTTTATCGCCGGCGGCAAACTCTGCAACACGCCTTGCAGCCGACTGCGGCGAATCCTTACGAACAATCTCGCCGCATTTGCAAATCACAGTGCCTATACGCCCGTAAAGCAATCGCAAATAATCATATACTTCGGTAGTTGTACCTACGGTAGAGCGTGGATTGCGCGAAAAACCGCGTTGCTCTATAGCTATAGCCGGCGGAATACCGACTATACTTTCAACGTCGGGCTTGCTCATACGCTCAAGAAATTGACGGGCATAAGCCGAAAGCGACTCTGCAAAACGGCGTTGGCCTTCGGCGTAAAGCGTGTCGAAAGCAAGCGAAGATTTACCGGAGCCGCTTACTCCCGTAATAACAGTTAAAGCGTTGCGCGGTATATCTACGCTCACCCCTTTTAAATTGTGAACGCGAGCGTGGCAAATGGAAATAACTTTTCGGGTTCTGGCGATTTTTGACTGTGTACGTTTTACGGTCATCAGACCATCTTAAATTATGTGTAAATTCCTGATAATTTGTAAGTTACGACTTTATGACCGTTTCTATTGTTCTTCCTCACCGTCAAAATCTTCGTCGCCACCGTCAAAATCTTCGTCGCCACCGTCAAAATCTTCGTCGTTGAAATCATCAAATGTTTCCTCGACAGTTTGCAAAGTGTTCCACATCGCCCATTTAACAGCCTCGACTCCTTCACCCACTACTGACGACAGAAACATTGGCACTAGTTTATCTTCGCCAAATGTTATATTTTCTAATTTGCGACGAGTTTGGGCATCAATCGTATCGGTTTTGCTAATAGCTATTATTTTGCGTTTACGGTCGAGTGACCCGCGATATTTTGCAAGCTCATTGCAAAGTATTTCGTAATCCCGCTCAATATCGTCCGATGCAGCATCAATTAGAAACACAAGCAGGCGTGTACGTTCCACATGGCGCAAGAATTTGATTCCCAAGCCTTTACCTCGGTGCGCCCCTTCGATTAAGCCGGGAATGTCCGCAACGGAAAACGACTGTTCGTCACCCACGCGCGCAATTCCTATATTTGGCGTAAGTGTTGTAAACGGATAATCTGCGATTTTGGGCTTTGCGGCAGAAATAACCGAAATAAGAGTTGATTTTCCGGCATTCGGGAAGCCTACCAAGCCTACATCGGCTATAATTTTCAGTTCTAGTTCCGCCATAAGTTCCTCGCCCGGTCTGCCCGGTTCTGCATAGCGTGGCGCTTGATTTACCGATGTCTTAAATTCGGCATTTCCGCGCCCGCCGATTCCGCCCCGTGCAATCGTCAAGGTCTGCCCGTCGGTAGTTAAGTCACCAAGCAGGCGTTTTGTGCCTGAATCACGCACTACTGTTCCCACGGGGACTCTAACCGTAAGGTCGTTTCCGCTACGCCCTGTTTTTCGGGATTTTTCGCCGGCCGCACCATTTTGCGCGTGAAAATGCCGTCTGTAATGAAAATCCAGCAAGGTTGTCAGATGCGAATCCGCAACTAACGTTACATTGCCGCCGTTGCCGCCGTTGCCGCCGTCCGGGCCGCCTTTAGGAACGTATTTTTCACGACGAAAACTGCAATGCCCTGCACCGCCGGAGCCGGCACGAACTTCGATTATTACTTTATCAATAAATTTCATGAAAATTTTGTGAGGCGCTACTATACTGCTCTATGCCGCGTAACGAGATTTTATCATATTGCGGAATTCGATTGCGAGCGAATTATCAAGCGGTATGGCGCGGTCAATGAGAAAATTGTCGTAAATCTGCGCAGCCGCTTTCCAAGACGGGCTTGCATCAATTTCATCGACTAATTGCTGAAACACAGATTCGTCTTTTTCAAACAGTTTTTTGATGTAACGCTCACGCTTATCGCCGAGTATGGCAGAAAATTTCGGATAATGCGTTGCTTGCGCCACGGCGGATTCGTTAAACGGCTCGAATTGTTCAGTATTTATTTTCTTATCTAAATTCGACGTGTCTGCACTTGTAGAATTGTCGTTTTCATTAATAATTTCATCGTGTGTAATTATGTTAAACATCGAATATTCGATGTTTTTACCGTTTTCCGATAATTTTTCGCTTTCAAGCATTAAGGCAACAACTTCATCGGCATCAATGATTTCCGAGGCAATATTTTCGTAATTTTCTATGTTGTCGTCAATAAGTGCATCTGCTTCGGGAACGGAAATATCGTGTTCCGCCTCCGCTTTGTCGAAATGCGGCAATTCTTCCGACAGATAATTGTTCTCTATATTTTCAGGCTGTATATCTTCAATATTATCGATAAAATCTGCATCAATAATGTCAGCATTATTTTCTATGTAAATTTCAGTATCCTCTACATCGCAAACCGTATATTTTTCGTCTGTTGTTACTTCGTCGCAACGCGGCTGTTCCTCCGAAAGGCGGGCTTCGTCTGTGCAATTTTCTGCATCGGAATTTGCATTGCAAGCAGCATTGTTTTTGCAATCGTCCGAATATTCTTGCGTTAAATGTTCGTCTATTGCCTCGATTATTTCCGTAACTTTATCGAATGTTTCGGCGGCTTCTTTTGCGATATGTTCTATTTCTATCAGCGATTCTTTCAGTTCGTCGGGCGATATTACGGCAGCGTCGGGTTCGTCGAGTGCTTCAACAAACGATCGGGCAGGTTCCGGCGCAAATTTCACAGTAAATATTTTCGGTTTTTCTTTTTCTATAAATTCCGGAGCAATAAATTCTTTCGCAGCCAATACAGCCGCAAATTCGCCGGGTGCGGCAATAAATCCGCCGGATATACCATCGCTTTGTATATCTGTATTTTTTACAATTTCCGTATTTATTTCGGATAAAGTACCGACTGTATTTACAGTTTTATTTTCCGCCTCGAATTCATCAATGGTATCAAGAATATCGGTTACTATTTTCAGAAAAATAGATTCCGTTATTTCAGTACAGTTTTCATCGTGATAAAGACGCTCCATTTCTTGCGCAATAGGCTCTACGTGCTTATCGTCAAGAAAAACGACCAATGCTTCGGTTGGCATGGATTTTTCGGTGCCGAGCGAGCTGTCGGGCGAAAAGAAATCGAAAAGAGGTGCAAGTATATCAACGAATTGGCGCGGAGTCAGGTCAAAAATATAATCGTTGTCTATACTCTCAACGGCTTGCACGAGCACATCTTCAAGCAACATTTTATCTGCCGGCCGTGTGCAGTCGCCGATTATTTTCCGCACCCCTTCAATTAAATATTCGTAATCATACAAATAATTGAGCCGCATGCATATTTCTTCTGCATTTAATTCTTTGTTTTCGCCGAAAACGAACCATTTAAGCGCAATTCTTGGCCTGCATAAATAATTAAGCCGCGTCTTAACTGCATCATCTGTTATTTGAGCAAGTTCCGCATCGGAAAATATTGCCGTATTTTGCAGAGTCTTTTCAAATTGTTCGATAAAAACACTACTTGTTTCCGTTATTAAAAAATGTGGATTTTTCAACAGTTCCGAGCACATTTCCCGTGTTCTTCGTTTTATTTCGGCAGCAAAATAACGGCGATAAGCATCGGGAATGAGCGGACTTTCACTCAGAAGTGAAGCCGACGTAAATCCGTTGTGCGAGGCTGCTGTCAATTCAATGCAACCTTGCAACCGTTTTTTTTGGTCTTCGATGTATTGTTCGAACATAATCGCCGCCGAAAAATATAGATAACTTGCAAAAATACGCAATGCGTCGCTACGAACGCAAAAAGCCGCCGAGTTCCTGCGCAACAGACTCGGTAACGGTCCGCATTGCAGCCGAAATTTCTGCTTCGGTCAGTGTTTTTTCGCTTGATGCAAATTTTAGTCGTACCCCTATCGATTTTTTACCCGCACCAAGCGAACCGCCGGAAAATAAATCGAAAACAGAGGCCGAACGGAAGAACTCTCCGCCGTTGCGCTGTATAATGCCAAGTAATGCAGCCGCGCCGACGCTGTCGTCGAGCGTGAAAGCCACGTCGCGCTCTGCCACAGGAAAAGGCGATATTTTGTTGTAACGTGGATTTTCAATTTTTACGCGATAAAGTGCATCTGCGTCGAATACGGCACAAAATACAGATTGCGGCAAGTCGTATCGCTCGCGGTAATCTGCGGATATTTCTCCTACAATTCCCAGCCGGACAGTTTCGCCCGATTCTGCGGAAATCTCGACTGTAACGGAGTTTACGGTGAATCCGTTTCGTGCTGTTTCCGTAGGACGAAAAGTTGCCGCAATTCCCAAGTATTCAAGTATATCCTCGGCAGTTCCTTTTGCGTCGTAAAAATCGACACTACGCGGTTTTGCCGACCAATGCAGTTCGTTTATATTCCCCGAAAGTCCGAAAACAACGGTTTCACGCTCCTCTATTCCTGGTGTAAAAGCACGATATTCGGGCTGTGCGGTGCGGAATATTCGGCCTATTTCAAATAAAGCTACGGTCTCTGCTCCGGCACGTATATTTCCGGAAATTACGCTCAACATCGAAGGCAGTGCCGAAGTACGCAATACTGCGAACTCTTCGCCCAAAGGATTTGCTGTTGCAACTGCTTTTTCACCGTTAAGCGCGGCGGTTTCCGCATCGGTAAAGTTGTAGCAGTAAATCTGATTAAAGCCGCGATGTGCCAAGAACTTACGAATAATTTCACGCATTTCAGGCGATGCAAAATCTGCCGTGATTTCGATTGTATTAGGCGCGGTATACACTGTTGACGGTTCTATTTTGTCGTAAAAATACAATCGTGCAATTTCCTCGACAAGGTCAATTTCCCGATCCATATCCACGCGCCACGAAGGAGCAATTACGGTCAGTTCACTTTCGGTTTCCGAAATGATTTCGAAACCAAGTCCAACGATAAAATCACGCATTTTCGGCGGCTCGATATCAACACCCAACAATTCTGTTGCACGACGATAGCGCAACGTAATCTCCGGCGGCGCAATAGGTGCTGGATACAAATCTATACGCCCGGCATCAACGCTTCCGCCGCCGAGTTCGGCTATCATGGTTGCGGCCAGATCCAGAGCGTAAATAATGTTTGCGTCGTAATCCACTCCGCGTTCGAAGCGATGCGAAGCGTCTGTACTCAATCCTAATTTTTTTGCTGTTCTACGTATGGAAGAAGGCTGAAAATAAGCCGATTCAAGTGCTATTACGGTTGTTTCGCCGGTTATTTCGCTGTTTTTACCGCCCATTACTCCGGCAATGGCAATTGGCTTTTCTGCATCGCAAATAACCGTCATTGCTTCATCTAAAATTCGCTCTTTTCCGTCGAGCGTAATAAATTTTTCGCCGTTTCCAGCTGTTTTTACAATGATTTTTCCTTGTGCAATTTTACCGTAATCAAATGCGTGCAAAGGCTGCCCGCAGCGCGCCATCACATAGTTTGTAACATCAACCGCTATATTGCGCGGACGGAATCCGAGCGAAATAAGCAGCCGCCGCAACCATTCCGGCGATTCGCCGATGCTAACACCGCGTATAATGCGCACAGCATAGCGCGGACATTTTTCTGCATCCGATATTTCCGCCGAAAGACTGTTTTCAATTTGTCGTGCA
Organism: Bacteroidota bacterium; assembly: GCA_020852855.1. GTDB lineage: Bacteria > Bacteroidota > Ignavibacteria > Kapaibacteriales > UBA961 > JADZAA01. Next base: position 8,377 of record JADZAA010000056.1, on the reverse strand, counting down.
TTATTTTCCGGTACTGTTGCTTTAGCCACTTTAAAATCTATTCCGGCGAAAGCCGCCAAATCTCGCGCTATACCGATATGACTTAAACAGTCTGCACGATTCGCCGTCAGGCTTACATCAAAAACAACATCGTTTTCGCCAAGATAGTCGGCTAACGGCAGTCCGACGGGTGCGTCGTCGGGCAACACCCATATCCCGTCGCTTTCGTCGGCAATTCCAAGCTCGGCTTTGCTGCAAATCATACCGGACGAATGTTCGCCTCGAATAATACGCTCGCCTATTTCCAAGCCGTTCGACGGAACTACGGCTCCGGGCAATGCGACTATTACGCGCTGTCCGGCAGCCACATTAGGCGCACCACAGATTATCCGCCGCGACGCACCGCCTACGGTTGCCTCGCAAACAGAAAGTTTCTTGGCATCGCGATGTTTTTCTTTCGCAAGTATTTCGCCGATGAAAAAATTTTCGTAGCGGGTACGTTGATATTCTACCGCGTCTACTTCAATTCCAAGCATAGTAAGTATATCGGCTGTTTGCGCAGGCGTATACGGTATTGCGGCAAATTCAAGCAAGGCATTATAGGAAATTTTCATGCAGGAGTAATTATTTTTCGGGATTATTTTGTTTTCTGTTGTTCAGAGAGAATTTTGCGTACAATTTCCGCATCTGCCGGTGTATCAACCGCGTACAAAGTCGTCTCACATTCTACGCAATAATAAGACGCGCCGTATTCAAGCAAACGTAATTGTTCAAGGCTTTCGGCAAGTTCCAACGGCGAAGGCGGCAACGATGCGAAGCGTTCCAATGCCTTGCGACGATAGGCGTAAAGTCCTATGTGCTTAAAATACAGACCACTGTCAATACAATCTTTTGGCATTGCGCCGCGAATATGCGGAATTACAGACCTTGAGAAATACAAAGCCCGACCGTTTTTTGCGATTGCGACTTTCACAACTGCCGGATTTTCGAGTTCTTCCGTTGAGCGAACACGTGCTACCGGCGTAGTAACATCAGCACCGCTTTCCACGGCGGCACGTGCCAAATCATCAATCAGCGATGACTTTAGCAACGGTTCGTCGCCCTGAATATTCACGATAATGTCTGCAGAAATATTCGCTGTTTGTAAGGCGGCAAATATTCTGTCCGTGCCGGAAGGGAAATCACCTTCGGGCATAATTGCAACGGCTCCGGCCTTTTCCGCTTCTTGAGCAATACGCTCATCGTCGGTAGCCACAATTATTTGGCTCAAAGAGTTTGCGTACATTGCAGCCTCGACAACGCGGTGAATCATGGTTTTACCGGCAATATCCGCAAGCGGTTTGCCCGGAAAGCGCGACGCACCGTATCGCGCCGGAATTGCCCCTATTATGCGCGTATTATTCATCTCGTTGCGCTCCGTCCAATATCACCACAAATTCGCCTCGCGGCTCTGTACGAGTAAAATGCGCGGCTAATTCAGCCAGAGTGCCACGCAGTATTTCTTCGTGCAATTTCGTCAGCTCACGCGCTGCACAACATTTTCTGGAAGGTTCGCAAAGCGATGTAAGTTCATTTAACAAAACCGTTAAGCGATGCGGAGATTCGTACAAAATGCTTACGGTTGCCGTTTCGGATACTCGCTTTAGGAATGAAGCACGTCCTTTTTTATACGGCGGAAATCCAAAAAACGTAAATTCCGAGCAATCAAATCCGCTTGCTGATAGCGCGGGAACAAAAGCCGTTGCGCCCGGCAGAGGTACAATTTCTACTCCTGCGGAAATCGCGGCAGCCACGATTCGTGCGCCCGGGTCGGATATTAGCGGCGAACCGGCATCACTCGCCAAAACCACAGATTTACCGGCTTTTATCTCTGCTGCAACCAGCTCCGACTGACGCGCTTCGTTATGCTCGTGCGCACTTGCCAAGCGTTGCGGCACTATTCCGTAAATCTTTAACAATTTTCCGGTTACGCGGGTGTCTTCACAAAAAACAATATCGGCTGCACGCAGAGTTTTAAGTCCGCGTACAGTAATATCGTCTATATTGCCGATAGGTGTCGGAACAATATACAAAGCCGGTTTCAGAGTAAATATTTTTTCAGACATCAGTTGCCGTACACTTGTATTTTAGGCATAAAATCCGAATAGGAAGCAGCGCAATAAAGCGCAAATTTACCGTTTATTGGGCGTTGTAAAAGCATTATTTCTCAAATAGCGTTGTTTTCCGAACGTCATAATACATCAAAAAACGCCTTAAGAACAAGAATCAGCCTTAAATGAGTATAATCGAGCCAATGTCTCCCGCTTTCAAAAAGCCGCAAATATCCGTCAAGTCCTCTCGCAAGCAAGCGTCTTTTATATTGAAATATTATCGTCCGCATCTGCTGAAAACAATTCTTTCACTTACGATAATGTTGCTGGCAACAGGTGTTGCTCTGCTTTATCCGAAGTTACTCGGTTTAATTTTCGATGCTGTTTTACATCCTGAACGCGCACCCATGACCGTAGCTACGCTTGCTTGGTCGCTGGCGGGGCTACTCATCGTTCCGGCCGTAATTCGCTATTATTTTTCAATACAATTAGTTCGCATTACCGAAAATATTATTGCCGAAATACGCTCTGCCACTTTCGGGCATATCTTACGGCTCCCGATGTCGTTTTTTGCCGAGAATCGCGTTGGCGAGTTAATATCGCGCATAAAAAACGACTTGGCTGCAATACAAGAAACTCTGACTTTCACTATGCTCGAGATGCTGCGGCAAACCATTTTTTTGTTTGGCGGCATAATTTTCATAATGACGCAGAGTTTGCCGCTTACAATACCTATTCTGATAGCAATGCCCGTTCTCATAGCAATTGCAGTGCTGTTCGGGCGTAAAATACGTATTTACAGCCGCCGCACTCAAGACGCTTTGGCGGCTTCGGCGACGATAACGGAAGAGGCTCTTCAGGCAATAGTCAGCGTAAAATCTTATTCTAACGAAACTTATGAAACCACACGCTATCTCGGTGCGCTTAATGTTACGGTGGAACTTGCAGTGGCCACGGCAAAACTCCGTTCGGCTTTCGTTTCATTCGTCATTTTTGCATTTTTCGGGGGAATTGCCGGCGTTGTATGGTACGGCGTTTCACTTGTTCGCGCAGGCGATATTACTTTGGGAGATTTTGCCACATTTCTGATATACGCAATGTTCGTAGGCGGCGCGATGGGAAGTTTCGCCGAGCTGTTCGGGCAAGTTCAAAAGGCATTAGGCGCAACCGGCCGTGTTCAAGAAATACTTGATATGAAAACCGAACCAACAAAAGAAAGCGATGCTTCGATTACTCTTCGCTCCGTGCGCTTCGAACGTGTCAGTTTCGTTTATTCCACTCGACGCGACGCACCGGCTTTGCGCGATGTTTCATTCGAGCTTCGCGCCGGCGAACGTATAGCATTCGTAGGCGAAAGCGGTGCCGGAAAAACTACAACGGCCGCACTTATACAAAGACTTTACGAGCCGTCGGCCGGACGTATTTTCTATGACGAAACCTCGTCGGCCGAATTATCTCTTGCAGACACTCGCCGCAATATAGGCGCAGTTCCGCAAGACATAGTTCTGTTCGGCGGAACTATTGCCGAGAATATTCGCTACGGCAATTTAGATGCCGGCGATGAAGAAGTGTGGCGTGCGGCCGAGCTTGCGAATGCCGCCGAATTTATCGAAAGGCTTCCCGACGGACTTCAAACCATAGTCGGCGAGCGCGGCGTACAACTTTCCGGCGGGCAACGTCAAAGAATAGCGATAGCACGCGCAATACTGAAGAACCCGCCTATACTTATTCTCGATGAAGCAACAAGCTCTCTCGATTCACAGTCAGAATACCTTATTCAAGAAGCCATAGAGCGTTTAGCCGTCAATCGTGCCACCGTTATTATTGCACACCGCCTTTCTACCGTAAGACGTTGCGACAGGATTTACGTGTTCAGCGGCGGCAGAATCGTGGAACACGGCACCCACGACGAACTTTCTGCAAATCCGGACAGCATTTACGCCAATTTATCCAGACTTCAATTCTCATAAAAAACTAATGATTTGCTTTTTCAAAAAAAAGAATGCGTAGAGCTGCAAGAAAAAGATACAGAGCTACCGGGCAACTATTTTCTACTCGTTACGAATCATTTTGCAATTTTCGAATATGGAAATTCAGAGTCGGCAGGGCAACCGACTCGTCTTTATAGTTCGATATATTCTCGAAAAAGGAGAGTACCACTTTACGGCGATCCTCCTTATTGCGGTAAAACATAGTATTTATTATTTTCTTGCTCATAAATTTCCATACGCTTGTTCTTTCGGTTTTTGTCTGCTCAAAACCATATACCCCAATATTCCACCAACGATAGATGCTACAAAAATTCCAACTTTTGCTTGTACTTTATACTCTTCATGTGAGAATGCCAATTCGGTTACAAACAAAGACATCGTGAATCCTATTGAAGCCAACAAGCCCAATCCTAAAAGGTTTTTCAGGTTCATTCCTTCCGGAAACAGAGCAACTTTAAACTTTACAGCGAGCCAAGTGAAGCCGACCACTCCCACAACTTTTCCTACTAATAATCCCAAAGCCACTCCTATAGCCACATTGGTATTGAATAACTGCTCTAATTCAATATCCAAAACCGAAACTCCTGCATTAGCCAACGCAAAAATCGGTATAATGATAAACGATACAAACGGATGCATTGCGTGTTCCAACTTTTGTAATGGTGGTATAGCTTTTTCCGTGTCCGAAGATACTTTTTCTAAAATATGGAGTTGTTCATTGGTAAGTGTTGGGATTTTAACATTGGGGTCAGCCGCAGAAAAATGAGCAAGATGTTTTTTTATTCTTGCAATCAGAATATTTTCTTTGATTTTTACATCAGCAGGAATGGTGAATGCTGCCAAAACTGCTGCAATGGTAGCGTGGACACCCGATAACAAAAATGAAGTCCAAACGCCTCCAACACCTAATATTGCATAAAAAACGACACTTCTGATACCCATTTTATTTCCAATGTACATTGCTAAAAGAAAAGCCGTTCCTATAAGCAGACTCATCATCGAAATATCTGAAGTATAAAAAAATGCAATAACTAGAACCGCTCCCAAATCATCAACGATGGCAAGAGCTGTCAAGAAAACTTTTAACCTCAACGGGATTCTATTACCTAACAAATACAGAACCCCCAAAGCAAAAGCAATATCCGTAGCCATCGGAATACCCCAACCACTATGCGTATCTCCTGCTGGATTTAACCCCGAATAAATTAATGCAGGAACAAGCATACCTCCGATTGCGGCAGAAATAGGGAGCATTGCTTTTCGAGGATTAGACAATTCTCCTGCAATAATTTCTCTTTTAAGTTCTAATCCTACCACAAAAAAGAAAATAGCCATCAATCCATCATTTATCCAATGATGAAAACTGTATTCCAAATAGGTAATTCCATTAAATTGAAATCCTAATTTCTGTTCAAAAAAGTGATGATACGAGTGAGATAAAGGTGAGTTGGCTGAAATCAGAGCAATAATTACACTTATTCCAAGGACAATTCCTCCGGCTTTTTCGTTTTGTATGAATTTTTGAATAGGCTTATTTATTTTGTCTATTGGAGCACTTTTCGGTTTGTTCATTATTTCTCTTTATGTATTGATTTTAAATTTGTAAATATAAGAAGGCGGATTTTTTCAGAAATTGAAAAGTTGTTTTTTTCATTTAGACGCAGCGTTGTTTTACGCTTGCCGCTAACGGTTACAGGATATTGCCGAAGGTGGCTATTTCGAAGCACTAAACTGTCAGCCAAGCAGAAACTTTGATAGAAGCACAAAGATTGATTTAACCCCTGAACCGCCACTTTTGGGTAGGTGCTGTTGTGTGCTGCCTTTCTGTTCACCGTCACTTTAATTTAATTTGAATTGAGTCGTCAGGCAGAAATAATTTCTGCATAACACTTGCAATTCTTGACATACAGTTTGAAGCTGAAATATTGATATGAATAAACAGTAAGTCATCATCTAACTCCTTTATCTTATCCCAAACCTTACCGTCAAAAGTTTTATATCTACCAGTCAAATCAATGTTTGAATCTATTAACTCCTTTAATGAACCCCATTTTAAAATAGTTTCATCACGTTTAAATATTTCAAGTTGATTGTCCAATATATACTCAAAGTCATATTCGGGTTTATCTTTTAAATATTTCAAGAACTTTATAAACACGTCCTGCCAAGAGTTAACTTTGATAATGTCGTCAAAAATCTGAAGTTCTATTGGTTTGTTGCCTTCTGCAATATCCCCTGCATCTGTGTCGAGCGGAGAGAATAATGTACTTTCAATTGTTTGTGTGTTCCAATTCGCTTTATACTTATATTGTTCAGGAAGTGGAAAAGTTTCTAGAAACCAATTTACCATATTAGATTGATGCTCTTTGATGCTTTGCTCATTCCAAATGTGTCTTTTAATCACACCAAGCCTGTAATTTAGCGATGAAGTGTTAAGTTTTCTTTTCTTTTCTTCAAAAGATTTATTGCCTATTTCACTATTAAACTCTGTTAGAATAAGATTGCCAATATTGTGTAGGTAATTCTTGTGAATTTCTTCAAAATGTTCACCTAACTCCACTTTCCAACTGTCATCTAACTTCTGAGGCATTATATGTTCAATTGTAATTTTAGGATTTCGGAAGTCCACAGAAACTTTTGAGTTATGTTCTTCTATCTTACCTAAGATTAGTTTTGAATACTGTTTTAGGCTTTCATAGAAATTCATAGATATAAAAGCGGAACTCATTTCTGAATTATTTGGCAATCGTAATCTATAAAACATATTTGTAAGAAGTTCAAGTATTGAAATGTTGCCCTTGGCAAGGTTCTCAATTTTTTTGCTAAGCAACACAATATTTTTATTCTCACCTTGTGCTAATCCTAAAACTCTGCGTCTTATCAAATATGTTCTAATTGACGAAAGAGTTGATATCAATATTTCGTCACTAAGTTTTATACCTTCAACTGTATATTGATGATACTCCAATAGTCCCAAAACAAAAGGTTTGAATGCCTCAGCTTTTATGTCGTGGAAGATGTTTCTAAGCAGCTCCTTTATTTCCTTGTCGTTGGAATTGTTATTCGAAATTATACCATTGTTTATTTCGGTAGTAATCCATTTGTAACATTTCACATATCGTACAATGTCATTGATAAAAGCATTGTGATTTTCAAATCCTGTTTCAACAAAGTCCTTAAATTGTTGATAAAGTTCTTTTGTGTTATTATCGCTCACAACCTTAAGCGAACTCGCTGTCTTGTATTGCAAATAGTCTCTAAAAAATTTTGAAGTGTTCTCAAAAAGGACTTCTTCAATTTTTGGATGCCATATCTTCTCATAAATATCAGATTGATTTTTACTCTCCATATTCAAGAGTATAAAATTTCTAACAAGGTCTGAAAGAGTTAGTGGCTTGCCTAATGAGTTTAATGTTTCAAATATTATTTGTGGGTCTTCGCCTTTAAATGGTCTTTCGTCAAGAAAAATAACAGCAATATTCATTCGCTGTATTGCAATAATGTAATGCTCAAAATCAACTTCAGGTTTAATTCTTTTCTTTTCATTGATAAGTCTTTTTAGTAAGTCATAAGCATTGCTTATGACCCCCGGGTTTGATTGGGTTTTGTTTACAAGTGCTTTGTAGGCATCCCAATCCTTTGTGACTTGTTTAAGTTTAATTTTATCTTGAAATGATGATGAGTTATTTGTCAGATAATTTTGATTTATGAAGTCTTGTTTGACCGGGTCTGTTTCTATATCTCTTAATGCAATTAAAAAAATTAATGTTGTGGTAAGTCTTTGTTGCCCATCAACAACAACCGATTTATTTGCAAATCCAGCCTTTTCTTCTTTGATTACAATAGTCCCGAAAAAGTGTTCCAGCTTGTCGTGTTGCTTGGAGTCCAAATGCGATTCAATTATTCGCGACACATCACTAAAGTATCTCTCAATTTCAGGCTTTCCCCAAGCATAAGCTCTTTGGAATGGTGGAATAAAAAATGATGTAGCATTTTTCGCTAAAACGTCATTTATTGAATGGCTCTCTGTTTTCATAAATTATTTTTCTGCTTACTGTCGTTTTTTTAAGGTTGCACACAACGGTTCTCGGCTTTGCGTAGCGGCGGATTTTCAACACTACCTTTGATACGAAGCACGAATGCTCAAATTTACGAAAAAGTTTTATACGAAGCACTTTGCCCGCTATTTTGCCAAACCGCTTCCTATGTTTGTAAAGTATTACTTTTAATGTTTAGAAAAAGGGGAAATATTTGAAAGAACAAAGGAGCAGAATAAGATACTCAAACCGCTTAAGCTACGAGCTTTTCTAACATGAT
>JADZAA010000055.1 GCA_020852855.1 Bacteroidota bacterium | reverse complement strand
GCCAAGCTTTTGCTGTAAGCAGATTGTCTGCAAGCATTTTATCAAAGCTATTTTGTTGTTGATCCGTCCTGTTTTCTTGGTTTTTTAATACCGTGTATTTTTAGCTTTTAAGTTAATCGTTTTCTTTGACTTACTTTCTCCTTGCTCTGTCTGTGACTTCGGATAACTTTCTGAATAAATGAAACTTGTCGTGTACGACTATGGCTTGTGGAGCGATTTCATTTATCACATTCATATAAGGCTTCCACATATCCATATTGACCATTTTGATTGAGTGAGTATTGTAGCGTATTTATGCCCTTTGCAGTAAGCCTTCCGGTCTAAACTTATATGCTCTAAACAATTCACTTCTCCTCGCTCCGAAAGAGCTTTTTCTACTGCGTTCTCCATAATAGCGTGATAAACCACAAACTAAGTAACAGCGATAATCAAACCAATTCAAATGTTGCCATTGGCACTCCGGTGCATGGTCGTATATCTTTTTACCTTGATAAATCCATTAGAAGATATTTCAAGTGTATGCGAATGATTTTGTTCGATTCATCTTTATCAATCCGGGTAACGGCAAAATCTTCGGTAATGCCTAACATCTCAGGTAGAAAATCTATAAATTCCATTTCCAATTTTCTCCCTGTAAATTTACTCCATTAAAATTTAGTACAACCAATTTAGTTTAACCTATTTATTATTCCGATAGCCTGCTATTTCGGCGGGTGCAATGCGTTCTCGATGATTGAAATTAAGTCTTTCAGATGTGCTTTTGTAGCCTCGTTTTTGGTTTTGACCAATACAGTTTTCGATGCTGTTTGCAAATTTTCCAATCGCGCTATGCAAACACCGCGCACATCTGTGCCGGCAAGCGACGGCTCGGCAAAAAGTGCGGCAAAACCCGTTGTGGGCACAGCGGCTGGAGGATTGATTTTTTCAACGAGATTCCGAACGTATCCGCGCTGTAAATTCCTGCGGAAAGCATCGGATTGTACCGCTGTTTTCGAGATTAAGTCGGCAAATAATCCGCGCTCTATATCGCTTAGATATTCGACGACAGGATAAGCTGCCGCCGGAGACACATTTTGTATCTGATTCATTCGTAAAAGCCGCCGCGACGCGAGCAAGTCGCGCAATATCCGCATTTGGTCGTTTTGTATATTTGTTACGACTTCGTCCGGCCGAAGCTTTTGCAGAAGCGACGGGCGTAACAGGAAATTTACTGACGAGGTTGCGAATACGTTTTCCGCCAAAAATGCAACCGCTTCTTGTTGCCGTTGCTTCGATATAGGCGAGAACTCTTCGCCCGCCTGCCCGAAAGCAATATTATTTTGCACGACTCCGCCCGGAATTTGCGCCACATGCCGAAGTTCGTCAGTCCATTGATTGCGTAAGGCACCGAACATTTCGTTCAGAAAATCGTAGTCGTCGCCCTCTTTATATACTGCATCTTCTATATATTCTATTATTCTCCGCAAATTTGCTATCCCGTATCGTGTGGATTTTATGGCATCATCACCCAGATCCTCCATTTGTGACGATGGGTCTACCGTTATCCATTGCTGGAAACCAAAGCGTTTCATTCTGTTGTGCGATGCTTCGCTTGCCCAAGTATTTAACGCGGATTTTTCTTCGTCCGGCGATTTTGCTGCCGGAATAGGGCGATAACCCCATCTGATTGCATATTTATCGTACACGCCTACGGCAGGCATCATGTTTGCACCGTCCCCGGGTTGCGCAACATAGTTAAACCGTGCATAATCCATTATCGAAGGAGAAACATGATAAGTGTCGGTAAATGAAGGTGAACGTAATGAATCGGTCGGATATGCACTGCTGGCTGCCATGTTATGCGCCAATCCGAGCGTATGACCTATTTCGTGAGTAGCAACAAAAGCAACGAGTTCGCCCATTAACGAATCCGGCATTGGCAGTTTCCGAGTGCGCGGGTCGGCCGCTGCCTGAGTAAAATACCATTTGGTTTGCAGATTCATTATATTATGGAACCAGCCTATATCGGCATCGAGAATTTCTCCGGTACGCGGGTCATGTATATTCGGGCCGTAAGCATTTTGAATGGGCGACGGGTAATAGCGAATAACCGAATATCGCATATCTTCGGGCGACCAGTCGGGTATTTCGGCCGAATCCGGTGGGTCAAGCGCATGAATGGCATTCTTAAAACCGGCTTCCTCAAATGCAATATTCCAAGCCTCTACGCCTTTTTTCAGCCATGGCCGCCATTGCATAGGGGTTGCAGGGTCAATGTAGTATGTAATCAGCTTTTTCGGTTCTACAAGTTCGCCGCGGGCAAACGCCGCCGAGTCGGACGGCTCAAGTCGCCAACGAAGTATGTAACTGCGCTGTTCGGCACGTTGCGACGGAATTCCGTAGTCGGTTTGCGTCAGATTAAAATATCCTACGCGCTTATCCCATAAACGCGGCTGCATGGGATTTTCGGGTAATCGTGCCATAGAATGATGCATTGTCAATGTAACGGTCTTTGATTCAGGGTTCTGCGGCGGCCTGTCGGCAGAATACGTCAGTACTGCTTCCGTTTCAATATTATCGGGATAGGAACGTGAAAAATCCATGTATGAACGTTCTTTATCTACCGTTGTCATTTTTTGTGCATCGCGTGTGCCTCGCGGCGGACCTATGGCCGCTATATCCGAAGTAAAAAACGGCGTAACGTCAATTACATATTCATTGGAATCGGGCGTAAACGATAAAATCGGGAAACTGTAAAGAATCTCGTCGAAACTCGAGGCTTTAACGGCACGTGAAATCGGCAGCGAGTCAGCGGCAATTACTTCGTAACTTACTGAACGCAATAAGATTCTGTCGTATTTGCGTTCCCATTTTACCACCAGTGAATTTGCTTCTTCGCCGCCGTAGCCGAGCTGCGGAGTTTTGGCTACACGCGCACTCCACAAAAACTCTTTGCCTAACTCGTGCTTTGGTACTTGAAAGTAGAATTTATCCGAAATTCTATGCGTGATAAATAAACCTGAATCCGATACAGCTTGTTTGGTTATGATTTCGTCGTAGGGCTTGATTGCAGGCGGCTTCGGCTTGTCGCCGGCCGTAAAAGAAGGCGGTTGTGCAATCAAATCTAATGAAAAATATACAGAAAACAAGAGCAAAACGGCGGCATATATGATACGCTGCATACAAGAGGAGGAATGGTTGAGGTTATTCGCCGGAAAAATCCGTCGAAAGAAAATTATTGACAATTATTATTTGCTTTAAAGAATAAGCACGCCAAAAATAGTGAAATTCAAGATATTCTTTTCGTGCGATTCCGCAGCTAATTAAAGAGAGAATAAACTAATCCGTCAGAATAGGCGATTCAAGTATTGTCAATTGGGCTTTATCCGCGTCTATGTGCGTTTTTACGCCGAAAGGAAGCGTAAGTTTCTTTACGGTATGTCCGTACATAATATTAGCGAGTGACGGCAGCTCGGCGCGTGCGGCAAATTCCTCTGTAATTTCTTGCGTGGTCCGTTGGGGCATAGGCGATTGTCCGGCTTCGGTTTGCGTGAATTGTCCGAAGCAAAGGCCGGCGAGTTTTTTCCATAATCCGGCATTTTCAAGATGCATCAAGTTGCGGTCAATTCTGTACGGGGCTTCGCCTATATCCTCGACAAGCAGAATACCGTCTTTCCAAAATGGTGCAAACGGTGTTCCGAGTAATCCTGTAAGAAGCGTTAGATTCCCGCAATATAATCTGCCTTCGGCTACTCCGCCGTGCATTTGTTCTACGGTTAAACTTTGCGTTATTTTACGTGTTTCGGCCGGCTCCGTGAGTATTTGCCAGAATAAGTTTTCGGATTCCGGATCGAAATTGTCGGCCATATCAACCGAGACCATAGCACCGGAAAACGTAATTAAGCCCGTGCGGCGAAAAACAGCCGATTGCAAAGCGGTTGTATCGGAAAAGCCAACGAAAATTTTGGGATTGCGGGCTATTTTGCGATAATCTATCATATTAAGCAGGCGAGGCGTTCCGTAGCCGCCGCGAGCGCAAATTACAGCCGCAATATTTCTATTTGCAAACATTTCTTCCAAGTCGCAACACCGCTCGGCATCAGTTCCCGCCAAGTAACCGCCGAAACGTGTAGAAGTATTCTTTCCGAGCTCAACGCGAAATCCCATACGCTCAAGGTAGCGTATTCCGCGTTCGAGCCGCGTTTCGTCGCGTTGCGGCGACGCGGGAGAGATAATGCCGATAGTCGCGCCCGTACGCAAGCGGGTCGGTTTGACGATTCTCATAGAATTATCTACAAAACAGGGGCGAACGGAAAAACCGAACGCCCCGAATTTGATAAGTGTTTTTTTTTGTCAGTCTAATTTGAGAGAGGCCACTGCTTTTTCGAAAGGCGGCAGATAATCGGCTTCTTTCGGCCTGAACCAATTGATTGTTACACGAAACATTTTACCGCTTTTAACCGCGAAGTAAGCACGACTGTTCACATCTTTAACGAACGAATAGTTAATCGAATAGGCCTTTGTGCCGCCCAGCGTAGTAGCCGTTGCGCTGTTTGCTTTGTAGCGTGCTTTATTATCTGCAACTATCTTGTCGAGATTAGACTGTTTTGAAGCGTCGAACACGTCAACCTGAATGGAGCAATCAAGGCGGTCGCCAATATAATTTACCGTATATAGCGTTCCGGCTACTTTGCCGCGTTCCCCTTTGAAATTATCCGGTATGGATATAGAGAATCCTGTTCCGGTAATCGTTCGTGTTGTGGCCGAAGGCGGTTGCGGTTCGGCAGCTTGTATGATAGTATCGGCTTTTTGCACCGGCGGAATATATGTTTCCGCCAATTTAACCGACTGAATTATATTGTCAAAATTAGCACGATAGCCATCGAACGAACCTGCAAAGGCATCTAATGAAAGCATGGTAACAGTACCGGTGTCTTTCATTGCAAAGTATTGTTCTCCTTTGAACAAGCCGTCTTCGAGCGGAAACTCATAAGATACTTTAATCGCGTCGGTTCCGTTCAGCTTAGATTTTTCTGTTTTATATACTTTATCCTCAAAAATTCTTGTGTCGCGCATAACGGAATCGAGAGTGCGTCCGTCGGTTTTAATTGCACGGAGCAAGATTTGCGCGGCCGGCGAGCCTTCGGTCGGGAAATCGGTAAATCGTGTGATACCCGTTCTTGTGCTGTCCGAATTTATGATAATACGGTCATTTTTAAAAATGCGGGCTTTCCAATTCGAAGGATACTCTAAAGAGAATTTTTTCAACGAATCGGTATATGTGGTCATGCCCGTAATAGCTGCCGGCTCGGCTTTCTTCGTGCAACCGGCAAAAGTTGCTGCGGCGCAAACGCATATCGGTATGATGCCTTTCCACAAGTTCATGAATTATCCCGCTGTTTTAATGTATAAAAATATCTTCTTTGTTCCGCAAAGAGCGTACAATTTTGCTTAATTACGGAAATATTTGTCGCGGTTATCAACGATATCTGCGGCTTCTTTCGCGGCTTCGAGCCATTGGTAAAATGCTTGATTTTTTCCGGCTTGCTGCAATTGTTTTATTATATTTACGCTTTCGGTTGCAAATTTTGACTTGTCCGCGTCTTTGCGATTCGTTACCTGAATAATGTAGTAACCGCGGTCGCCACGCACGGGCCCGTGAATTTTGCCTGCCGGCGCCAAAAATGCAGCGGCGGTAAAGTAAGGGTCATTGCCTATGCCGATAGCCACGCCGTTATCGCGAACTCCGGCCGCCGTGCGAATTTGAATTGACGGGTCTATTTCCGATGCCCGTGCAATAATGTCTTTGCCTTGGATCTTGGCGTACAAGTCTTTCGCTTTGCCTTCAAGCGATTTCACTTTTTTGATTTGCAACAATTTCTCTTTAATTTCTTCCTTTACGTCGCTTAACGGCTTAACGCCTTTTTCGCGTGTGTCGGATACTTGCGCCACAACGTAGCCGTAATTTTTGATTTCTTTTACATCGCTTACTTTACCTACGGGATTTTCAAAGGCAAATGATGTAAGCGCACGAGAGCCGAGTACCGGTGTATTTTCGTCAAAAAGAGCCGTTTCTATGCTGCTTCTTTTCAGGCGTCTGGCCAGTGTATCTATCGGTGTTCCTTGCTCAACTTGCTGTTTCAGCGATATAGCGGCGCGTTGAATTTCCTTTTTGGTTGCCTTGCTTATATTTATATTGACTTCGATTTCGCTGTATTTGATTTCCGTTGAGTTTTTATCTTCTACCTTTATAATATGATAGCCGTATTGAGTTTCAACCGGCCCCACTATGCTGCCGGGCAGATTGTTAAAACATGCCTCTTCAAATTCTTTGACCATACGTCCGCGAGGGAAAAAGTCGTACTCGCCGCCTCGAGAAGCCGAGCCTTTGTCCTGCGAAAATTCGGAGGCAAGTTTGCCGAAATCGTCGCCCTTTTTGGCGCGCCTGAGCAAGCCTTCGGCAACTGTTTTCGCACTGTCTCTATTGGTGCCGAAGTTAATCAGTATATGCCTTGCTTTTACCAATTCGTTTGCACCTGTGCGAACGCTGTCCAATCGGTAGAAAAACGTTCCGTTAGCCATCATAACCGGGCCTATTACCGTGCGCGGAGCGGAATTTTCAAATAGGGCGCGTTTGTCGGGGTCAAGTGTTTTTACGGCTTCAAATTCATTGGTCTTGCCGCCAAGTGAAAGGAATGAAAGTTCAAAAAGCGAATCGCGTTCGGCCGGCGCAGGATATTTGGCCAGAGAGTCTTGCAATTGATGAATTTTTTTCTGCAACAGAGCCGAATCGCGCTCGGCCGGCTCGATGGCGAAAGACACGTATTTAATTTTACTCGACGGCTTTTGCGGATAATATTGCTTGTACTTTTCGTAATAAGCCGAAATTTCATCGTCCGATATGTTTACCGTTTTATTATCAACCAATCCGGCATCGAAGAAAATATAATTCACATCGGCCGTGCTGTTGTCGGTCTTGAACTTGCGCTCTACGTAGCTTTCCGAGATAATAGAGCCGGCGGCTCCCACAAGTGCCGTCAGATTTTCCGATATTTTTTTCTTGCGGAAATAATCTTCGATGCGAACAATGCCGCGCTTGAAGCGAACTACTTCCGAGTCGGGGTCGACGGTATTCGGCAGTTGTTTTTTCTGAATTGCCTCGCGAATTTCATTGCCGTAGCTGTCGGGGTCGGTCATGCGGCGTATGAATACATCGCGATAAAACTTGCCGCTGCTGTCGGTGTAATCTTTGCGAAGCTCGGGCGGTGTGTTCTCGAGCAATAAGTCCTGCAATTCTCCGTCGGTAACGGCAATGCCGGCTTTCTCGGCTTCTTGTCGCACCAATACTTCCTGCAACATTTGTTCCCAAATGCCTTGGCGCAAGTATTCTTCATCTACATCCGCATTTACCTTTCCTTGCCGCTGAAATTCAAGCTGTTCTTTAAGGCGGTTTTCAAAGTCGGAAAGAAGAATTTTTTCGCCGTTAACTTCGCCGATTGCCGCGTTCGCCGGGTCGTCGCCGCTACGGATAATACTATCTACACCACTATCCGAAGCAACCATAAAGCCAATAAATATAACGGCAAATGCAGCTAATACATACGGTGAGAGTTCGCGCATGCGAGTGAGAGCACCCATTGTTTTCCGACTCCTTTTTAGATAAGAACTTCCTCGGTGCGGCAAGCACTCGAAGAAGGAGTTATGAATTATGTCTTGATTTGGAAATATACAACTCGCAACCGCCAAATCGCGCCCAAACAAGCGTTTTTCACGGTTGGAAAGCGCAAAACTATTGAGAATTACGCACTTTTACAATAAATATGCCGATTTTTTACGCCAAGTGTCGTATAAAATTATATAATCGGGCGGCTGCAAACCTCTGATATTTTGTTCAAAACCGACATTGCTCATTTTCATCAGCCGTGTTTTTGCCGCGTTTCGATTGATATTTTACCCCGAAAACAATATCAAGTCGCCTAAAATCCGGCAGAAACACCCAAGCGAAGCGAGCGTCGCGACGTATATCGCGCCGGATTGAACGGATAGGGCGAAAGCGGACTTTGCAAGTCGGGATAAAGCGGGTCATTCAGTCCGAGCGGCGTAGAGTCGCCATATTCATAAGCGCGTCCCGTTACGGGGTTTAATATGGTCGAATTTTTGAAGTCGAGCAAATTGAACACGTCAAGAGAAAAAGTCAGTCGAACATTATCGAATTCCGCTTTCTTTTTGATGTTAATATCTACGTTACGCCAAGGTTCGCCGACAGCGGCATAAGTTTGTTTTTCGTCAATTTGATACGACGGTCTTCCGTCCGGCAGAAGCAATTGCTTGCCCGTTGTCGGGTCAATTACGGGCGTATAAGGAGTGTAACGCTGTCCTGATTGAACGGACATTCTAACGAAACAATTAATATCGTCAAAACCCTTTATTCCTAATATCGGGTCATCTTTTGCGGCTTGAAAGTTCATCGAAATGCTTATGTTCAGCGGTCTGTCCCATGGCATATAATCCTCCGTAATGCGCTCTGCCGTCAATCCTCGAGCAATAAGCGTTCCCTGCTCGGCACCGCTGCTTTTTCCGGTAACTACGGAATAAGATGCGGAAATCATTCCGTCGAACCAAGAGCCTACGCGCTTTTTGTATTCAACTTCAAGGCCTCGCGAGCGTGCATAGTCACTGTTTATGTAAGTCAAAAACGAGCCTCCTATAAGGCGCGGATTTGTATTGACAGCTCGCCGCGATTGGATGTAATCGAAGATATCTTTGTAATAAGCCGTAATGGTCAGTACGTCGTTTTCCGTAATTTGATTTTTCAGCCCAAGTTCGTAGGCTATTGTGGTTTCGGGGTTCAAATCGGGATTGCCGAACCGCTGAAAACTTGAATTGGCTGCCTGTGGCGCAAGTTTTGCATATACGAATTGCGGGCGCGGTAATTTGTTGAAATGTCCGTAATTAAAAAACAGCGTTTGATTGTCGGTAACCGGATGCGAAACGCCCAGCCGCGGACTTAAACGCGCTTTCCAGCGTCGCCCGAACATATCGAAAGTAGTATTGCGGTAATTCTCGCGTTGCGCATCGGGAACCGTAGGAATATCGGGATTTTCAATGGCGGCATCGGCTAATTCGCCGGGTGCCCACAAATCGAGCCGTGCGCCGTAATTCAGAACCAAGCCCTTGAGCGATATGTTGTTCTGAACGTAAAGTGCCCCAACATAGGCGGTAGTTGCAAAAATATCGTTGTTCAATCCCAATGAGCCGAGCCAAGGTGCGTAAATTTCCGCTTGCTGCAATTTCTGTATCCGCAGTTCGGCCCCGGCCTTAATAGAGTTTTTTTCTGCTAAATACGTAGTAGCGTCGCCGCGAAAAGTAAGCTCGTTTATGAAATGTTCGCGCCATATAGAGCCGTTTCCTATGTCGTAGAAACCGTCGCCCGGAATAATACCGAGTCGGTTGCTGTCTTTAGTTGTGAAATATTGCGCCGGAATAGTCGGAATATCTCGCGGCTCGATGTATTCTGAATAACTTCGCCCGTTTGCGTCGGCTTTAAGATGCGAAGTGAAATCGCTGAGCCTGATTTCGTAGAAAGTAGATGTGCTTGTGTTGTGAAACCACGTAAGAGTATTTATGCGCTGGTCGGTTGAATATGTTATCGCACCGTCGAAATTTCCCTGAAAATTATATTGATAGCCCGGATCCGGAACTACATATTCAAGATTTGTCTGCACAGAACGACTGTTTTGATTTAGAGCCATTGAGCGGTTGTGTGAATAAGTCAGTTTCATCGAAGGACTTATGCGCCACGTAAGTTTTCCGGTAATGTTCAGGCTGTTGTCCATTCTCATGCTTACGAATGACGGCAGAATTGCAGAGCGAAGTTTTACGCGGGCAAATTCGGGCGCGAAATCGTCGGACGCATTGCCGGCAACCGATAAGAAAGCGGATACTTTACCCGGCAATTCCACTCCGAGTGCTGGAAGTGCATAACTTGTAATAGGCTCGGGGCCGCCCACATACAATTCCGCCATATCGGTTACAAAAGAGGAACTTGTATCGCGAACATATTTATTGCGCTCGAAAATCCGCCATGCGCGTTTTATGGTTGCCGCACCCGAATATTTGTCGCCTCCGTCGCGCGTTTTTATGTTCACTATGCCCGATGTAGCTTGTCCGTATTCGGGATTAAATCCGCCCGTGATGATTTCTACTTGGTCGAGAGCGTCCGCCGCGAATTGCAAGCCGAAGCCCGAACCCGCAAGAGGATCCTGCACGGAAACACCGTCCAATAAATAAGCCGCCTCGTAGCCGCGTCCGCCGCGAATAAAAATTTCACGATTTTGGGTAACGAATCCCGTTTGCCGCGTGATAACGTCGGTAACGTTTTGAGCACTCATACGCTCGATTTGCTGCCGCCCTACGGAGTTGATGCTTTGCGTTTCTTCTACGTCGACAAGCGGTTTCTCGCCTATAACCGTAATTTCTTGCCCTACGGCAACAGCCGATTCATCCATTAAGAAATTAAGTCGCAATGTGTCTCCGGCAGAGACTTTCACTCCTGTTTTTTGGATTTTTTTATAGCCGATAAGAGAAATTTCTACGGTGTAAACCGCCGACGGCGAAAGTTTGCGTACAAAATAGCGTCCGTTTTTATCCGAAACTGCGCCAGCTGTTGTGCCTACAAGCCGCACGGTGGCACCGGAAAGCGGTTTTTTTGAAGCGCGGTCGTTAATTAAACCGGATAATGCGGCCGTCTGCGCCGTCAGTCCTGCCGGAAGCAATAGGAGAAAGACGAAAATAAAAAATCGAAAATGAGAGAAAGGAGCCATGGAAAAGTGTAATAAGCCCTGAAAAGCACGCAAATATGCGCCAATCTTTATAGTCAAGGCTAATTTGAATAATAAAAATTCGATGCAAAATTACGAGATATGTTGCAAAACAGTCTTTCTTCTGTAACACTCATAGAGTAAAAGAGTGATTGATGGGGTCGGTCGCCCGTTTTGAAGTGTAATTAAAATTTATAAATTCTAACCGTCGGAAACTCTGCGCCAGAAATCCGAACTGAATTTTTGGTCGACAAATCGGGCAAATTCGATCCATTGCGGAAAGAATTTTTTGAATGATTTCGCACTCATGCGTGCATCTTTCGCCGGATAGACAGCACCGCCCGCATCGGCAACAGTTTCGTCAAGTTCATCGAGTAATTTGAGGGTTGATTTGCCGCGAAAAGGAAAGTCCAATGCCAGATTAACGCCTTCACGTGGAAATGACATTAAGCCGGGTGATTTTATGGATCCGAATGTTTTCAACACTGCAAGAAAACTACCCTCGCCGGAACGTGCTATATGGCTGAAAATATCGCTTACAACTTTTTTTCCGGCCGAGAAAGGTACGTGGAATTGATATTGCAAAAAACCTCGCCGCCCGTACACTCTGTTCCAATGCAGAATTGCATCGAGAGGATAAAAAAACGAATCGTAGTATTCGATGTTTCGGCGTAATTGCGAAAAATGACTTCGATAATAGGCGGCGTTAAATGCCAAAATCGAATAGCGGTTTAACGCCAAAGAAGGCATATCGAACGGAAAAGTCTTGGTGCGCGGGTGCGGCACGCCTGGCAGAGAATCTGAGGCGGCGGCATGATCGCCTGCCATTAAAATTCCGCGCCCGTATTTTTGCGGCGAAACGCAATCCGTCCATGAAACAGTATATGCAAATCTGGCATCGAATTCGGTCGAAATATCAAAAAATTCGTCAAGAGAAGAAAAGCGCCGCGATTCTTTAGCTATAAATGGCGTTTCAATACGTTTCAGTTGTATTTCCGCCCAAGTTATTATGCCGGTAAGTCCCATTCCGCCGATTGTGGCGCGAAATAAGTCGGAATTGGATTCGAGGGAACATTCAAGCGATACGCCGTCGGAGCGTAATAATCCGAAGCGTAAAACATGCCGCCCGAAAGTCCCTTCGCAATGATGATTTTTTCCGTGTACGTCATTTGCAACGGCTCCGCCGACGGTAACGAACTTTGTGCCGGGCGTTACGGGCAAAAACCAGCCCCTCGGCGTAAATTCGCGTAGAATATCGCCAAGCGAAACGCCGGACTCACAGCGCAGAACGCCGGTAGTTTCGTCGAACCCGAGCAACCGATTCAAGCGTGAGCAGTCAATAATCGCACCGCCGGAATTATGGCAGGAATCGCCGTAACTTCTTCCCAAGCCAAAACCCAGAACGGCTCCTTCGTTTGGAAAAGTAATGTCCGAACGCCAGGCCGGTCTAAGAATCGTCGCCGGAAAATGCTTGGGATAACGCCCCCAAGACTGAACATTTTCGGGTAGTTTTTTTGAATCGCAGGCGGTCATAATGCGAATAAAACAACGAGAATGGCGAGTATTCCGATAATGTAGCTTACAGTATCGCGAAGTGTGAACGTAATCGGGTCATCGTCTATTTCGCCGCGATGTGCAAGAAGCCATATGCGGGAAATCCAGAATAAATGTAATGCGCCGACTATAAGCAGTACTTCGGGCGACGAGTATAAGGTTGTAATTTCGTCGCTGTAACAATACAATCCTATGACTAATACGGAAGTATAGCCGCCTGCTACGCCGAAAGATGCTATTATGGCGGCATCATCGGCACGGTATCCGCGCCCTTGTACTTCTCCGGTTCGCGATACGTTCTTCGGTAATTCTACGTAACGCTTTACAAAAGCTAAGCTTACGAATACAAATATTGAAAATACTGCAAGCCATCGCGAAATTTTAACAGATGTGGCGGCTGCTCCCGCATATAATCGCATACTATAAAGCGCGGCCAGCGTTAATGCATCTAAAACGGGGAGTCGCTTTAAGTAAAAAGAGTAGGTTGTTGTAATAACTGCGTATAAAGCGAGTATGGTCTGAAAATCTGCCGGCAATAAAAGCGATAAAGCGGCCGAGCCGATAAAAAGCAACGGAAATAAAAGTGCGCCGCTCCACAGCGGTAAATCTCCGGCAGCAAACGGACGGCGTTTTTTCGTAGGATGTGTTCGGTCGGAAGTTACGTCGAGCAAATCGTTCAGCACGTAAACTCCGGACGCACAAAAACAAAAAGCCAAGAAAGCGGTAAAGGAAAGTTGCAAGATATTTGTATCGAAGCGATGAGCCAAAAGCGCGGGCAGAAAAATCAGTAAATTTTTAGTCCATTGATGTGGACGTATCTCCTTGAAAACAGCGGATTTAATGCTGCGTCGTCCTTTATCTTTCAGAATAAATGCGTCGAAGCGTTGCATAATATCTCGTTCCAACGCTTTGCCTGGATTGGCTACTATGGCACGTCCGGCGGCAGTCCAAACGGCTATATCGGGCGATGCATTGCCAATATAATCGAAAGGAATATTACCGGCGCGACGAATAACAGCCTCTGCTTTTGAGGTTGACTTCAGGTTTGTTTTGCCGTCGGTAGCCAGAACTTCGGCAAAAATCCCGATGTGTTCGGCCACTTTCTCGGCTATGCGCCTATGCGCCGCCGTAGCCAATATGACGGTTGCGCCTGCTTGTCGGGCAGATACGATATATTCAATTATCGCCGCACTATATGGCAAACTTTCAATATCCGGCGTAATTCTTTGAGAAATTTCGGATTTGAACGCCGCCTTCCCGCGTATTATCCACAAAGGAGCAACGAAAATGGTAAAAGGCGAACGCTTTAACAGCGCGAATACGGACTCCCAAAGCGTATCGGTATGAGCTAAGGTGCCGTCGAGGTCGACAAATAGCAACGGACGGGAATCAAACTCTTTGTGCAAAACATTCATCTCTTTGATTTGCCGGCGTTTGAGAGCTTTGTATCATCTGTTTTTTTTACGCGCCCGATTTTCTTCTTTGTCTTTTCAGTTAAAACGTCAGACTTTTTGTGTGTATCGTTATTGCCGTCTTTTTTTGCTTTTTCGGAATGTTTTCGGGTTGTGGGTTTTACGTCATCGTTTTTTTTCATTACTTCATTTTTGATTGAAGTAATTGTTTTAATCTGTTGAGAATGATGGTTTTCTGCCCACCACTCAATTCTTAATTCCGGAAATATGGCATTGCGTTGTTCGATTTCTTCCAAGGCTAAGGCATCATCTTTAGTCAAAGTATTTTCGGAGGTATAGCGTATAGCCATATTGCAAAGCAGATTGAAATCGGAATGATGAGATACTAAACGTTGCTCGGCGTAGTCTTTGGCCGAAAACGTAGAGATAAGAAACTGCCAATCGGAAGACTGAGTCAGTAAAAGTTCGCGCAAAGCTTGAGTAATAATGCGGCGCATAGCCGATTTCATGGTTGCTGGCGGATATTGCTCCAATAGTTTTCGGAAACGTAGCTCGTCAGTGTAAATTGCCTGCCAAGTCCATTTTGTGTCGTCGCTCATCCATACGTCATGATGATTCCCGCGGCCCCATGTGCTTTCGGTCATGGCTACAACTTCTGCCGGACGGGCGGCCAGTAAATGTTGCGAAGCTGTTACGGCGTTTACAAATGGCGAGCTGTGAAGTCCGCGTAATACAGCCTTTATGAAGCGTGGCCCCTCGAACCACCAATGTCCGAATAATTCGGCATCGAACGGCGTACATATCATTCCCAATTTTCCGGTTACTGCGCGGTATGAGGTCAGGGCATTCTCAATGGATTTGATAAAGTGAAACGCATGAAGATTTACACGCTCTTCAATCCAATCGGGCGCGTAGAGCAGTTTATACATCATGTCGGCTTTGTTATCGGTTACGCGCCAATAGCGCAATGCCGACGAATAATGTTTCTTGTGAAAATCCAAATAAACAGGGTCGCCCGGATAGCCCGAATCGCCGCTCCAAACCTGCATGGCAATTTTCTGGTGGCGTGCGAATGCCACGGAAGGTTTCAGTTTTGGATTTTGTTCTGATTGCACATTGTATAGCCGCATCGGGCTCTTTTCGGTTTGCCCGAAAAACGGCTTCATCGTAAGCGAGCCGCTGTTTGAATATTCAAGGAATCCGATGGTCTTTGAATTGGTAATACTTGGCTGGTCTACTACGAAAAATTCAAGCCCGGCATCGCAAAGGGCTTCTTCCACACCTATACGCTGTCGCAAACTGCCGTAATATTCCACCGGTAAATAGGTGCGCCACGGATACGACGGGCGATAAGCACATTCGGGAATCCATGTGCCGTGCGGTTGCCGTCCGAAATATTTTTTGTAATTTTCCGTAGCCGTTTTAAGTTGTAATCTGATACTGCGGTCGTCGCCAAGCAAAGGCAGGTAGCCGTGCGTAGCCGCGCAAGTAATAATTTCTATAAGTCCGTTATCCTGCAAGTGTCGCAACGATTTAACAATCGAATTACCGTAAGTGCCGCTAAATTCAAGCCGCCGCTTTGCATACCATTCCTGCCAATATCGCGCTAAATATATTTGATGCGGGTCAGCACCGTGCCGCCTGAAATATCTTTCGTCTTCTGCCGCAAGCCGAATTTTGGTAGCGCAGTAATCGTCGAAAACACGAGCGAAATCTTTATGTTCCAACTGCTCGCACAGAACAGGCGATATATCGAGCGTTACATTTGGCGATATACCTTCGTCGGCAAGCTCATGGAATACATTCAGCAAAGGGATATAACATTCGGCAACCGCCTCGCACAGCCAATCCGAGCCGTGCGGCCAAGTGCCGTGATGCAACACATACGGCAAATGCGTATGCAGAATAAGAACATAATTGCCGGAGTTCATAATCGGCCTTTCGTTAATAATATTCCACGCTTAACAAATTATATGCGAAGATAAAAAAAAGCCGCGTATTCCACACGGAAATACACGGCTGCCATTTATTATTTGAAAGTCGGTCAGTTGATGGTCTCGGTTACGGCTGCTTCTGGGGCGGCTTGTGTATCTACCGGAATTTCACCGAATTGCTCTTCAAATTGGCGTATATTGTTTCCAAGCGCGAACAAAAGCATTTTTGCATGTTGCGGCGTCATCACAATTCGTGCATGAACGCGCGCTTTCGGAATATTGGGTAAAATACGAGTAAAATCTACGACAAATTCAGCCGGAGAGTGACTGATAATTGCCAAATTCGAGTAAATACCTTCGGCTTCGCGCTCTCCGAGTTCGATGCTGATTTGCTGGGGTTGTTGAGTTTCCGACATGGAAATTGCTCCGTTGATAGATAAATTTTGAGAAAAACGACGAGATTATTTTTTTAAGAGTTCTGTCTCTTTATCAAAGTATTTTTTTGATTTTTCAATTTGATTTTGCTTGGCGTATAATGAACCCATTAGGTTGTAATACGCCGAATTGCTCGTATTGGCATATTCCACTGCTTCCAGTTCAGCCATGATTACCTTCAATTTCGTTTTATCGCGGGTTACTTCGTAAATGTTTGCAAGTTGTTGCAGAGCAGTAAATTCCGTTCTGTGAGCCGGTATGTTTTTATATCTTTCGAAATACTCTGCGGATTTTTGCAACATAGGGAAATAAGCGTCTTCATTTTCCTTATACTTCGGGTTTGCATCGAATTTCTGTTTTTCGGCTTTTTGAATTTCACTCGCTTTGTTCTTGTATGCGGCGGCAATGTTAAATAAAGCGTTATCGTTGTTGGGGTCGGCCGACAGAACTTTATTAAATTGCTCGATGGCTTTGTCGTAAGCACCCGTGCGGTTGAGTGCTGCGGCGTAATTAACGCGCGTAGTTAAATTGTTCGGGTCGGTTTGCAGTAATTGTTCGTAGGATTGCAACATCGCGTCGGTTTTGCCTTGCGCTTCGTAAATCGCCGTGCGAAGTGCTGTAATTTGCTCGTCGGACGGGTCAATATTCGCTGCCAAATCAACGTATTTTATCGCCGATTCATATTCTTTGCGATTGTAATAAATGGCGGCGATTTGCATATACGGGCGCACGTCAAAGGTAGTAAAGCGTTCTTTTTCGGCCTCGGCGCGCGTAGCAGGCGAACCGTTGCGCCAGCCCTCCACAATAAAATTATTATTGCGAAGTGCAGAGAAAATATGGACTTCTTTGCCGTCTATCGAATATTTGTCGGCAATTACCGAATCTTTGCCGTATTTCTGACCTTTACTCAAAACGGGCGTACCTAATTTTGCAAGTGCGTCCGAGCGTTCCATTCTAGCGAAAAGGCGTTTTGCAACGGCAAAATCGTAGTTGTCTTTTTCTGCTCCGACGTATTTGAAGAGATAACTTAATGCGCGAACCGTATCTTTGCTTTCGAGATATATTGCTGCACTCAGCGTATAAGCGTCCGAATTTTCAGGGCGAAGCTGTGCTGCCATATCGAACAGAGAAATTACTTTCTCGGTACTGCTTTTACCCGGATTCTTAAAAAAATCATTGTATTCGTTAATTCCGGCATTGTACAAATCAACCCATAAATAGTACGATTCACGGGCAGTTTCGTCTTTTGTTGCTTGCTTTGTAGCGTTTTTCTCCGCTTGGGCCAAAGCATTGGCCGCGCCTTGAAAATCGGGCGGATTCAATGCCTTGCGGGTTCGTGCAAGCAAAAGCCATGCTTCTGCGTTGTTCGGATTCTTCTGTGTTTCTTTGGTCAAGTATTCGTTCGCACCGGCAAAGTCGCGATTATTGAATTTGCTTTTACCTGTGGTAAAATCGGGCGACGAGCATTGGTAGCTTTGCAAGGCAAGCGAGCCGGCAAGCGCGATAAAAATCAGACGGAAAGTTAAGAATTTCATGTTGCGAAAACCGCGCAAAGAATAGACAAAATCTTAAAAATTATCTCGAAATTACGAAGTAAGCGCAACATAGCCGCATGAATTTAGAATACATCACCGTTTTGGACGGTGCGTTGCGCGTCCGGTGCGACAGGTGTTACAAACACTGCATATCGCCCGTCGCTGTCGGCCGGCGAAGCCTTCGAAACGATTACTTCCTGATCGGGGAATTGCTCTCGCAGTTCTTTCTGAATGATAAGGGCATCGCTGAAAGTTTTGGCATAACCTCTTGGTTCACCGTCATCTACGGCGATTGCTTTTAGTTGCAAATCTACTCCGAAGCCTATTACGGTGTCGGCTTCATTATCGTTTTTGGCATTATATTCCAATAGCGATTTGCCGGGTAAATATGCCTCCAATTTCAGATGTTTGAGATTGCCGCCAAGCACTTGTGCGGCTTTGCGGGATAGGTCTATAACCTTATTGCGAATGAACGGGCCGCGGTCGTTAATGCAGACAAGTACAGATTTCTCGGTAGTCAGGTCGGTAACGCGAACAATAGTACCGAAAGGGAGCGAACGATGCGCAGCCGTAAAGTCGTGCATATTAAAGCGTTCGCCGCTTGCCGTTTTGCGTAGATGAAAACCGCCGCCATACCAAGAACCTCGGCCTGTCTGCTCGATATCCGGTTCAATATCGGCATCTATAATCGAATAGTGCGATGAAATCCCGTCGCGTAGCTTCTCAAGATTTCTCTCGGTAACCGGAGCAGTATGCCCATCGGCTGTAGAATTTACGGAAGCACTTAATAAACAAGCAGTTATTATTGTAACTGCAAATTCTCCGCAAGCAATAAACAGCGTCTTTTTTTTGATTTCCGGCATAGGGGAAGCCTCCTTTGCATCGTTCAAAAAAACTACTCTGCCCGCATTACGCGAACAGCAAATTCCTGAGTCCCCCAACACAGGAATTTGGCAATTTACAAAAAAAAAGCAGAATAAATAATGAAACTTTGGTCATTTAGAGCTATGCGTTGTCTTTGCGGCGCAAAGAATTACGTCGTATTCTCGGCAATATTGCGCGTCAACTCCGCGTATCGAAAACGGCATTTTGATATATTCAGGCAATAATTTGCGCTTAAATCGTTATTATTGCCGCATAGAAACAACCGCTCCTTTTCACGATGAAACTCCTGTTTTTTCTTTTTATTTTTTCGATGGCGGTGCCGCTTGCGGCACAGCAAAGTGCCGTTAAACTTGCAAGGCTGAAATACGGCGGCGGCGGCGATTGGTACAATGACCCTTCCGGCGAAGTTAACTTATTGAAATTCGTCCGTCAAAATACAAACATAGCCGTTGACCCGCTTTACGAGTTTGTTGATTTAGCGTCGGATAATATCTTTATGTATCCGATACTTTTTCTTACCGGACACGGCAACGTTAATTTTTCCGATGTCGACGTAAAACGTCTTCGGGCATATTTGCAAAACGGCGGATTTCTGTACATTGACGACGATTACGGGCTTGATGCGGCTGTTCGCCGAGAAATGAAGAAAGTATTTCCCGACCAGAATTTCGTTGAATTGCCGTTTAATCATCCTATTTATTCCGCACATTTCAAATTCCCGAACGGATTGCCGAAAATTCACGAGCATGACATGAAGAACCCGCAAGGATTCGGATTGTTCTCAGGCGGGCGGCTTTGTGTGTTCTATACTTATGAAACCAATCCTTCGGACGGTTGGGCAGATGCCGACGTTCATAATGACCCGCCGGATAAGCGCGAGACTGCCTTGAAAATCGGCGTTAATATTATTGTCTATGCCTTGACGCGCTAAATTTTACCGCTTGACCGCAAAATATAATCGCTGGAATATGAACCTCGCGCAAATGCCTCCCGAATATTCGTCGCAATATACTTCCATAATGACTCGGCTTGCTGCCGTTAAGCGCAAAGAATTGTTGCTTGCTATAGCTGCCGGAATAATGAACGCAACCGCTGTATCGCTTGCAGTTGCAGCCGGCTTTGCATTGCTCGAAACAGCGGCACAGGGCAACTCTGCTTTCCGTGCTGTTCTGTTCTATGCTTGGTTAATTATATCTTTGGCATCTGTACTATTGTTTGCAGGGAAATATTCAGGCCAAATTCTTGGAATTATTCATTCGGATTCGCCGGACGATATTGCATTGCGTGTCGGACGGCACTTCGGCGATGTGCGCGATACGCTTTGCAATGCTTTGCAGGTTTATCGCAATCTTGAGGCACAGCCCGGCTGTTCACCGTCGCTTGCGCTTGCGGCTTTCGGTTCGGCTGCAGGAACGGCCGCGCATAAGAATTTTGATGAAATAATAGAGAAAAAGACCACAAAAAGAGCAGCTCTGCTTTTATTATTTTCAGTAACGCTTGCCGTGCTTACGTTTGGCTTTGTGCCGCCGGCACGAAACGCGCTTTACCGTATCGTAAATTATAATCAATCATTTTTGCCGCCCGCGCCATTTTCTTTGCGGCTCGACCCGCCGGAGCAAACAAAATTGCGGGGTGAATCGGTTGCTGTAACGATTCGCGCCGCCGGATTGCGCCCCGCCGCCGTTACATTGTATATTCGTGAAGATAAACAAGAAAATTTTGATGCTTATTCATTGCGCCCCGATACATCGGGAGCGTTCAGATATTCTATCGGCATTGCAAAAAAAACGCTTGAAATATATGCCGAAGCACCATGGATAGGCGAATCCGTAAAAACGGATCGCGGACGAATAATTGTTATTGACCGCCCTATTCTGCGCTCGCTTTCGGGGCGGTTGATGTTCCCGTCGTACACACGGCTTGGTGCGCGTCCGATAGACGAGCAAACTGCCGATATCAGCGCACTTGCAGGCTCGCAAGCAGAGCTGACCATAGTAGCCGACAAAGAATTGGCTGCCGCCGAAATCGTATTTATTCCGAATAGCGGACTATCTGCCGATACATCTGCAAAAAAATCTATAAAACAGAGCGATACGACAGCCGTTGCTATGAAAATTTCCGGACGTACGGCCGAAGGAAAATTTACGGTTTCTCGGTCGGGAGAATACTTCATACGCCTGCGCGATAAAGACGGGCAAAGCAACGCAGATCCTATTCATTACAAAATTATGGCAATGAGCGATGGTGCGCCGAGCATTTCGTTGCTTGAGCCTGCAAGCGACGCGCAAGTGGGGGAACAGGCTTTGTTGCCGATGACGATTGCAATTGCCGACGATTACGGGTTCTCTTCGCTGAAATTATATTACAAACTGGCCGAGTCGCGCTACGCGCCGCCGGCAAAGAATTTTACAAGCCTTGCAATTCCTTTCTCCGCTACTGAAATTGCTGCGGAAATAGCGTATTTGTGGAATTTGAACACGGCAAACATATCGCCGGGTGACCGCTACGAGTTCTATGCGGAAGTAGTCGACAATGATAGAATTACCGGCCCGAAATCTGCGCGAACAACCGTACTTTCCGTTCGTTTGCCTTCGCTGGACGAGGTACTGAAGCAAGCCGATAAAGCGCAAGATCAAGCCATCAAAGACTTGGAAAAAGCGGCAAAACAGGCAGAGGAAATTCGTAAGGATATGGAGGAAGTAAATCGTGAATTGCGAAAAAATCAAGCCGCCGATTGGAAAGACAAAAAGAAATTGGAAGATGCACTGAAAAAACAAGAAGAACTGCGTGATAAAATAGAAGAAACAAGCCGACAACTCGAGGAAACAGCCGAAAAATTGCGCGAAAACAATGCACTTTCGCCCGAAACGATGAAGAAGTATATGGAATTGCAGAAGTTGATGAAGCAAGTAGATTCGCCCGAACTTCGCAAAGCCATGGAGCAAATGCAAAACGCAATGCGGCAAATGTCGCCCGAGCAGATGCGTCAGGCAATGAAAAATTATCAATTCAACGAAGAGCAGTTCAAGAAAAACATAGAGCGTTCGATCAATTTGCTGAAACGTTTGCAGGCCGAACAAAAGGTGGACGCGCTTACAAAGCGCGCCGAAGATTTATCGCAAAAACAAGACGAATTGGCCAAGCAAACGGAAAATGCCAATCCGAATAATCAGCAACAACGCAAGGAATTAAGCGACAAGCAGGAATCTCTCAATCAAGATATGAAAGCAATGTCGCAAGAGTTGAAAGACTTGGAAAACCTGATGAAGGAAATCGGGAAAAATATGCCGATGGACCAATTGGATAAGGCAAAGCAAGAATTATCCGAACCTCAAACTTCGCAGGAAATGCAAGATGCGCAAGAGCAGACGGAGCAGGGCGAGATGCAAAAAGCGGGGAAAAATCAAAAAAATGCCTCGCAAAAAATGCAAAACTTTGCCAAGCAGATGAAAAAGTTGAAAAAGGAGATGAAAAAGAATTTGAATAAAGAAGCTTTGCGTCAAATGCAGAGGTCGGTTGCCGACTTGACCGAACTTTCGAAGCGTCAAGAGGAATTGCGGCGAAAATCGCAGGAAATGGACGCGAACTCCAATCAATTTTCGCAAAATGCGCGTGAGCAACAGAATATTCGTGAGCAAATGCAGAATGTAGCAAATCAAATGATGCAATTAGCCCAAAAAAGTATGTCTGTTACACCGCAAATGGCCAAAGAAATGGGCGATGCATTGCAGAATATGCAAGAAGCCGGCGAGCAACTCGGCAACCGTAATTCACACGGAGCGGCACAGTTGCAGGGCGAAGCAATGAGTGCGTTGAATCGCTCGGTTTCGTCAATGCAAGAGGCTATGATGAAAATGCAGGGCGAAGGACAAGGACAGGGCGAAGGGCAAGGCGACGACCCGGGCGGCGAACAACCGGGAAGCAGCGGCAGCGGCGGCTTTATGCAACGTTTACAACAATTGGCCGGGCAGCAACAGGGCATAAATCAAGGAATGCAGCAACTCGGTCAGCAAGGTCAGTTAAGTTCGCAACAGCAGGCCGAACTCGGGCGCATAGCCAAAGAGCAGGGACGTGCTCAAAAAGCGTTGGAAGATTTGGCAAAAGAACAAACCGATAAAAGCGGCAACAAAAAGGCATTGGGCGATTTGAATAAATTAGCCGAAGAAATGAAAGAAATTGTAAGTGATTTGCAAAGCGGAAATATTACGCCCGAAACGCGCCGCCGTCAGGAGAGAATACTCTCGCGTCTGCTTGATGCAACACGTTCTATGAATGAACGTGATTATGAAAATCGCCGCGAAAGCCGCGCAGGAACAGACACGCAACGCAAAAGCCCGGGCGCATTGGACTTATCCTCGCAAGAAGGAAAAACACGCGCTTTGCAGGATTTACTTCGCTCGGTTAAACAAGGCTATGCAAAAGACTATGAAACGCTGATACGCCAATATTTCGAGCAAATTCAGAAATCCGGACAATAATCGAAATAAATTGAAAACGGTAGCGAATAAACGCAGAATTACCGTTCGATTTATGCGGGCGGCAGACGAGAAATTGTCTTGAAAACAAGGGGCGAACAATGAAAATCTCGCTACGACTTCGATTAACCGCGTGGTACAGTATGATATTGGCGGCTACGCTTGCTGTGCTGGGCGTTTCGGCTTATTGGGCGGTGCAAAGTGATTTGCAGCAAAATCTGGAACAATCACTGCAACGCGTTGCGAGCGCTCTCGACGATGTTATCCGCAAAAAGCAAAGCGAAACGATGCGTCCGCTTAAGCCTGCCGCGTTACGACAAAAAAAACGCGCAAAAAAAGAGCCTGAGCGTCCGGCCGATAATTTTGCATTCTTTCGCAATACCGCGCCCCCCCGCGTTAAGGACAGTAGCCGTGCGGATACAAATGCTGCGGAATCCGCACAGTCGGACGAGCCGGACGAAGTATGGACGGCGGTATACGAACATATTCTGCTGAACCCCAAGAATTATTATATTCAAATAGCCGACCCGCAAGGGCGTATAGTGTGGCAATCGGATAATTTACAGGGCGACTCGTTGCTTATGTTCGGTCAGGCTGTGGCGCAGGAAGACGAAAACGGCGCAGCCCGAATTATAACGCGCTATACACTTAGAAATCAACCGCTTCAAATGGTATTGTTGCGGACGCGC
This sequence comes from Bacteroidota bacterium, assembly GCA_020852855.1. Lineage (GTDB taxonomy): Bacteria > Bacteroidota > Ignavibacteria > Kapaibacteriales > UBA961 > JADZAA01. The sequence continues at coordinate 2,708 of JADZAA010000055.1, read as the reverse complement.
CGCGCCCAAATTTCGGTTGGATACACCGTCGAGGAAATTGAAGTTACATTAAGCGAACTGTTTTTCTCGCTTATAGTTACATTCCCCGTCGTATTGATTATTTCTACTTTGGGCGGCTGGTTTCTTGCAAGAATCTCTTTGCGACCGGTTGATGATATTATTGATGGAGCCGAAGAGATTACCGCGCATAATCTTAGCCGCCGTCTGCCAATGCCGCCCGCCAACGATGAAATAGCGCGTCTGACGGCAACGCTTAACCGAATGATAGAGCGTTTGGAGCGGTCTTTTATTCAAATTCGGCAATTTACGTCCGATGCTTCGCATGAATTACGAACGCCGCTGGCTATTCTAATGGGGGAAATAGAAGTAGCTTTGCGCCGCGAAAAAACGCCGGCAGAATATCGTGAAACTTTGAGCAGCGCATTGGAAGAAGTGGCGCGTCTCTCGAAAGTAGTGCGTAATTTGCTTGATATTTCGCGTGCCGAAACCGGACAAGTTAAAATTGCCGCCGAACCTTTTTCCATCAGTAAACTTACGAGTGAAATAGCCGAAGATATAGAGGTGCTTGCTGCCGAAAAAAATATTTCTCTAAATGCCGAAATCGAGCCTAATATTTGGATAACGGGCGATGCCGCACGGATGCATCAAGCATTGCTAAATACGCTTGACAATGCCGTGAAGTATAATCGCGACGGCGGAAATTTACGGGTAACGTTGCGCCGCGAAGCCGAAGATTGTATAATAGAAATAACCGATACCGGAATCGGAATTCCCAAGGAGGCCCTGCCGCATATTTTCGACAGATTCTTTCGTGCCGATAAAGCACGCTCGCAAGATATACAGGGCAACGGATTAGGGCTTGCCATCGTTAAATGGATAATTGAACAACATAAAGGCTCGATTTATGTCGTCAGCGAAGAAGGATCCGGAACTACGTTTACAATAAAATTAAAAGCCCCGAAAAATATCACAATTTCTTCGGTATCGGACGCATAAATGCTTTATCCGGCTTTTATTGCCGTAATTATTTCTTTCAGCGTCATTTTTTTGCCGTAAGCCAATATTCCTACACGAAAAATCTTTGCCGAAATAATCGTTACGAGTACAATCCACAGCAACAGCCAGATAACTGAAAATACAATTTCCCACCACGGCGGAGTTTGCAGGAATATACGGGCGCACATTATTGAAGACGTAAGGAACGGTATATAGCTGAGAACAAGTGCCAAAACGCCGCCGGGCTCTTGAAGCAACGGAAGAATAAATACAAACGGCACCGCACTTATCATTATGGCATAACCGGTTACGGTTTGTGCTTCTTGTTCGGTGGCCGTTGTGGACCCCAAGCCGACAAGCAGTGCGGCATAGAAGAAGTAGCCCAATAAAGCGTATCCGATTATTATCGGAAGAAATCCTAAAAAAGAGGCAGCCACAGGAAAGAACACCGAAGACACGGCGGCAACTATAATCCACAAAGCACCTTGCGCGAGCCCTAATCCGCCAAGCCCTAACAATTTTCCGAGCATTAATTCCACCGGCCGGCACGACGACAGTAAAATCTCGATAATTCGATTGCTTTTTTCTTCGAGCATACTGCGCGTCATAATTTGTCCGGTCATAGAAATCATCATCATTACAATCATTATCGAGCCGTATATTCCGAAAAATTGCTCTAAAAATTCGGTTTTTTGTTGCGAACCGTCTTTGGAGAGTTTGATGCTTCTCGACTCAATTCGGCGGCTGATTTCGCGGTAGATATTCCGGTCAATTGAATATTTTGAAAGCTGATGCGCAATGACAGATTGCTCTATTGCGGATTGTACGGGCGAAATTTCCTGCTCATTCCCTACGCTTTCGCCGTAATACTCCGTAATGCGCGTTTTTTCCACATCGGGCGGAATAATAAAAATTCCTTTTAATTCACCCGAGAAAACTCTGTTTTTTGCGGAATCTACGGCTTGTCCGGCTGTTTTTGCATCAAGAATTATTAAGCGATAGCGTGGCGTACCGTCGGCAAGTTTTTTTTGCGCAGCCAAAGAATCATTAAGATTTCGCGCTATTCCGTTTGTACCGTCCCAAACTCCGAATTGCGTTGTTCTGTCGTTTTGCAAATTATTCAAGAGTGCAGGCACCACGGAAAAAATCAGCACGAACAGCGGCGTAATAAGCAGGGAAATTATAAAAGCCTTTGTTCGGATTTTTTCGATAAATTCCCAATATGCCACAGATAAAACGGTAGATAAATTAACGGTTTTCATCGCCCGCTCCTTCTATTGCCGTATAATCGTTTGCGCCTACGGCATTTAGAAAAATTGACAGCAAAGAAGATTTCTCTGTTTCGATAGTTAGAATACGTGCGTAAGGCAAAGTTGCGCCTGCAATGTCGTTAAGCGTGGCATCATCGGCAATTTCGCATTTGAGTTCGCAACCCTTTGCCGTTGCATTTTTCATAAAAGGCAGGCCGGAAATGCGGTTAATCAATTCGTTGTCGGGCGGTGCGGCAAATTCAATCCGAATAATATTTTTTTTGTTTTTTGCACGAATTTCTTCCAAAGTTCCGTTCAGTGCTGCGCGGCCTTTATTAAGAATTACAAAACGGTCGCAAAATGTTTCGGCTGGTTCCAGCTGATGCGTACAAAAAATTATTGCCGCGCCTTCATCGGCAATTTCGCGGGCTACGTCGCGGAAAATGATTTGATTTATCGGGT
>JADZAA010000054.1 GCA_020852855.1 Bacteroidota bacterium | reverse complement strand
TTATTGTTTATCATAAGGCCGCCACGGCAGATAAACCGCTTAATCTTTAGTATATTTCCGCAACTGCTTCGGTATCCACCATTCACCCGGATTATAGCCCGGTCGTGCCGAGTAGAACTTTACGCCTTGCAGCCGCGCCGCATAAACAGCAGGATTTACTGCACTCCATAAGAACGTATATGGCTGCTCGTCATGTACGATTTCCTGAAATTCCTTCATCAGAACATTGCGCTTCTGCTGGTCGAACTCCAGACGGTTCATCTCGATAAGTTGGTCGGCACGTTTATTCATAAACCCGCAGTAGTTCGAGCCTTGATTGGTTGCCTGCGATGAATGCCACAGCTGATACGGGTCGGTTGGCATAGGGTCGTTAACCCATGCGCCAATATAAGAATCAAATTCTCCCATACGTGCGTTTTGCTGGAAAACGCTCCAATCCGTAGGGCTGACCGTCATTGTAATGCCGATTTTTTTCAATTCGTCTGCAAGCAACAAGGCAATATTGTTTCGTATTTCATTGCCTATATTAACCATCATTGAAAACGTAAAATTCGTTTTCTTGCCGTTGACGACTTTATCGAGCTGCCCGTCGCCGTCCGAATCGCTCCAACCGGCTTCGGCAAGCAGTTGACGCGCTTTATTCGGATTATAATCGTAAGGAACTAAGGACTTGTCGTATTCTGGTCTGTCCGAATACACGGGGCTGTTTGTGATTTTACCGAACCCGAGAACCACACTTTGAATAAGTTTATTTCTATCAACCATATAGCTCATTGCTTGGCGTGTTCGTTTATCTGCGAATACGGATCGGCGCATATTCCAGCCTATATACATATAAACCGACGTAGTAAATTCACCCTTAACAATAGTGCGGATTTTTTCTGCATCAATAGAGTTCACGTATAATTTCGGCGGTACATATTCCATAAAATCAACATCGCCGTTTTTAACTTCGGTAACGGCCGTCGGACGGTCGGGAATGGTTTTGTAGATGATTTTATCTGGATATTGCATCATATTCGGATTATTGCCCGCATTCCAATATTTCTCGTTGCGTTTCAGACGAATATTTTGTCCCGTATTCCATTCTTCGAGAATATACGGCCCCGAACCTATCAGCAATTCGGGAGAGCGCGAACATTCCGGCTTACCGAACCAAGTGGCAAATTCTTGCATTGACGCATTGGCTTTTGCACGCTCAAAGTCATTGGTTTCGGCAAAAGTGTATAGGTCAGTCAGTCCTTTGGGGTCAAGTTTGTGCTTGGGCAGTATTCCAACCGTATTTCCTATCGCGTAATCAGCCAGAAAATAAGGCTTTCTCATTGTAAATTTTACGGTATAATCGTCAAGTTTTACTGCATCTTCAATATCTTCTACGTAGTTTCTTACGGCTGCTCCCTCGGCGATAAGCGGGTTCTTAAGTGCTTTAAACGTGAAAATAACGTCGTTTGCCGTCAGTGGTTTGCCGTCGGAGAAAGTTATATTCTTGTGAATAGAGAAAGTGTATGTTAAATGGTCGTCCGAAATATCGGGCATTTTAGATGCAATGTTCGGACGTAATTCGGTGGTTGCAAAGTCAATATCGAGCAAAGGCTCGAAAATGCGTCTGAAAATATTGCTTGCGCCCGCATCGCTTGTGGTTATAGGATTTAGTCCGTTTGGATCGCTAAGGTCATGCACAACTACCCAATCACCTCTTTCCGGCTTGTTTTTATCGAATTCAATAGTGGTATCGTTGCGTTTTCCCGAACAGCCGATTAGCAATAATACTGCGGCGGCGGCAATGGCAGCTCCGTAAAACTTAATTCGGTGTTGAACGAGTTGTACTTTCATGTGAGATTGGTCGTATTGTGAAACATAGCCGCAAATACGGCAATAGAATAAGAAGGCGTTTTCTGCCGTCCGAGCAGTTAATCGTTGCAATATATGCGTCAAAATTACAAAACAACGCTGTTTCTTCTGCGCCTATATTGTTCTTGTATTTATTTTTCGGCGAGCCACGCCCGTTTCAAAACAACCCTTGCCATAGGGTCAAGCGGATAATTGCGCGTATAAGGTTGAAGCAATCGGTAGTGCATTTCGTAAAACAGCATTATTGCAGGCGCATCGGCCATTGCCAGCGATTCGGCACGGCGATACAGCTCGGCGCGTCGATTGGCATCTAAGGTTTGAGTTGCCTCGGCTAATGCCGCAGAAGACTCTGCATTTCGGTAGCGCGTACTATTCGGATAACTTGGCAACCCGGGCTGCACAGGCACAAGCGAGCCGTCGAACAAATTCAGATAATTCTCGGGGTCGGGATAGTCGCCGTACCAGCGCGTTCCCCAAAAAGAGATTTTACCTTGTTCGGCGAGGTCTAATAATTCTGCAAATTGCACGATTTTTATGGAAATATGAATATTCAGATTTTCGTTCAGCATTTGCTGAACAGCCTCTGCTACTTGCGTAAGTCTCGGCTCCTGGTAAATGTACAGAGTAATTTCAGGAAAATTTTTACCGTTCGGATATCCGGCGTGCGATAATAATTCGCGCGCTTTCGCGGGATTGAAATCATAGCCCGTTATCGAAGAAATGTCGTAGCCCGGCATTACCGGCGGCGTAATGCCATGCAAAGCAGGCGCGAAAGGCATACCGCGCAATACGTAGCGCGTTATTTTCTCGCGGTCTATTGAATATGAAAATGCTCGGCGAACGTCGGGTTTGTCGAACGGAGCCTTTGTGCAAAGAAAATCGCAGAACCATGTCAGCATTGCCGGCTTTGCCTGCAAAATAAAATGAGAAAAGCGGGGGCTTAAATTCCGGGAATTAGGAACGAAAATATTGTCGGCATATTCGGTGGGCAAGGTGAAACATTCCTCTAAGTTTCCGCTTTCAAACTCGTTGAATTGTAATTTGTCGTCTTTAATGAATGAAACCGTAACGCCGTCGAGGTACGGAAGTTGATTGCCGTGCCCGTCGCGTTGCCAATAATGCGGATTGCGTTGCAGCAACATCTGGCGGTCATGTTGCCATTCAACAAAAACAAAAGGGCCGGTACCAACGGGATGCTGAAAAAAATCCTTACCGTAAAATCGGGTTGCTTCATGCGGAACAACGCAACTGAAAGAATTTGCCAGCATAAGCAAAAAAGGAGCGTAAGGCCGTTCAAGTTTGATTATGAGCGTAGAGTCGTCGGGTGCTGTAATACCGTGCAATTTAGTGGCTGTATCGCCGCGTAATCGTGCTGCGTGAAATTCGTTTGCCCCGGAAACCTTATCCTTAAAAGCCCAAAAATGTACTGTTTTGGCTGTAGGGTCGGCGCATCGTGCCAAAGAGTAAGCGGCATCGGCCGCAGTCATACGGCGACCTTTTCCATTAGGGAAACACGGGTTGTCGTGAAAAAATACGTCTGTCCGTATATGGAATGTGTAGCGCTTTCCGTCCGGCGATATTTCCCAACTTGTCGCAAGCTCCGGCACTACGTTCAGCATAGAGTCGAACGTAATAAGCCGGTCGTAGATTTGCAGTGCTATGTCATCTGAAAGTTTGCTGTTGATAATGGCTGGGTCAACGCCGTTCGGATTGCCGCGAATCATATTTATGCGGAACCTGCCGCCCGTCAGTATACCGCCGGCTACGGCTGTTCGACGTGCATCTGTTTTCTGTTCCGAGCAGCCTGAAAATATTGCACAGGCTGAAATTGCAACAATAAAAAGCGGGAGAATGCGAAATTTCGTAATAGTAGTCAACATCAAAAATCTAAGCGTACAATTATTGGAATAATGCAATTATTTCAAAAATACTTAAAAATTCCGATGGCGGCACAATTAGAATGAAAATGGTTTTTCCGGCAGATATTATGCGTAATTTATTGGTACGGGCGCACGACTTTTCAAACAACTGTGCGTATAAAAAGCGAAAGCCGCCTCTTGCATAAAAGAAGCGGCTTTATGTAAAGCTACAATAACACCCGATTTACTTTTTATCGGTTTGAGCGGAAGCTACTATTGTATCGGTTACTTTCTTGAAACGGTCGGCGTTCTCGCCGGTCATTTTTGCACGTTGCATCAAAGTAAGCAGATTGTTTGCCTGCGGATAGGTCATTTCTGCCGTTACAATATCGGTTCCCGCTTTTTTGTCCTTTGAACCTGCATCGAGTAATTTGTCGAATATGCCGCGCACTTCCATAAATGCATCTACTTCATTGCCGCGAATCTCGATGGAATTAAGAACTATGCGGGTAAATTCCACTTCGGCCAATGTAAGTTTGGGTTTGATTGTTTGCGTTGCTTGCTGCTGTGCTTGTGCCGTTGTAAAAGCTAAGGCAACAGCCATTGCAAGTACGGTGAAAAATAATGTAAACGATTTTCGGAATAACGACATTGCGACACGCTCCTATTCTTGATATAAACAATTGATAAATTTGTTAAAGCAATAACAAAAATACGAAGTTGCAGCGAAAAAGCAACTTTGCGCAAACATTAGAACTCTTTGCATCTCACAGACGTTTGTTTTCTCTATGTTGTTCAAATTTCGTAAATTTACGTTGCAGCATTTGTTTCCCGCCTCAATTTTTGACATCATGCCGCGATATTTTTTGTGGCTGATTTATATGATGGCGGCGGCGATTATTCCTTGTCGCGCCCAAATCGTAGAGCAGCCGTACCAATATGGTTCTCGTGCAGTTATTCGCGCAGAAGCACAGTTCAATCATGGATTACTAACGTTGTCGCAACGTTTAGCAACAGATGCTTTGACGCGCTTTCCCGAAACGCCGGCCGCCGACCGCGCAATATTATTGCGTGCGGCCGCTGACCGTGCCGCCGGTAATTTTATTCTTGCCGATGCCGGTTTACAGTATTTTACAGCCATTCGTCCTAATTCGCCGCTGTGCGCAGTTGCCCGATTTGAACGCGGATTACTTGCCTATGAACGGCAAAATTTCAAGGAGTCGGTGCTACGTTTTCAAGAAGCGGAAGAAACAGCGGAAGCCGAATTTTCAACACGACGCGATTCGACGTTCTATCGCTTGGGATCCGACGCAGCGTTCTGGTGCGCGGTATCGGTAGCCAAACTCGGCATAATTGACGAAGCTATACCACGTTTTGAGAATTTAGCACGTACATATCCGAACGCTCGATTTGCCGACGATGCGTTATTTGCAGCCGGAGAATTGCACGACGCTGCGCATCGTCCCGACGAAGCCATACCTTTCTATCGCATAATTCGCGAGAAATATACGCATCGCAATACCATAGTTGCCGCGCTTACGCGAGAAGCCGCCGACCAAATTATTATGCGTAATTATCAGAACGCAACAGGGTTGCTCGAACAAGCCGATGCAATGCGGGCAGCCGTATCAAACGATTCGGTCGGAATGTTTTATGAAGCGCAGGATTATGCCGAAAATGTACGTGAGAATATAGGCTATTTGCGTGGGGAAGCATTTAGCGGTATTGGGCAATATGAACGCGCCGTTACAGCCTATGCCGAGACTTCTCGTCTTTTTCCGCAAAGCTATCTTGGTATGCAGATAAAACTCGGCCGCGGCTGGGCATTGTTGAATTTGGGGCGTTATCAGGAGGCGGAACAATTTTATCGTCAGGTTATTGATTCTGCGGCCGAAGATGCTGATGCACGTGCGACAGCAATGCTCTATCATGCGGTTACGCAAAAATATATGGGAAATAGGGAGCAAGCGGGCAAAGAGTTTGCGGCAATGGCTTTGCAGACGGGCTTCCCTTATACTGCGCAGGCATTGCTCGAAGTTGGCCAAGTGCATTACGAAGACGGGCATTACGACCAGGCAAGAAAATCGCTCGAACGTGCAGAACGCGAGTCGCCCGATGCTGTTACATCTGCCCGCATTTTAATATTGCTCGGATTGTCTTATCTGGAAACCGAACAATACGACAAATCAATAAAATCGTTTTCTGCCGTAGAGAAACTTGCCAATAGCGCGAATAATGTAGTTATGCCGCTTAAACTACGCTATCTTGCAGAGTCGCGGCTATATCAAGGCATTGCTTTGGCTAAAAACAACCGATATCGCGAGGCTGTTGCCAAATTGGGAACATTCCTTGCCGAACATTCGTCCGACGCACGATGCGATGAAGCCGTTTTCTGGATAGGAGAGTCGTCTTATCGTGCGGAGTTATTCAAAAATGCACAGGATTTCTACGAGGAAGTTTTGGAGCGTTATCCCAAATCGAAGCGTGCGGAAGAAGCATTGTACGGGCTTGGCTGGACGCTGTTCCGTCAAAGTGAATTTACCAAAAGTGCCGCAAAATTCGCAGAACTGACGCGCCGCTATCCCGAAACGCGCTTTGCCGCCGATGCGATGGCACGAAAAGGAGACGGACATTTCATTCTCAAACAATATCGTGAAGCCGCCGAAGCTTACAGGCGGGCTACAAAATATGCTCCGAAGACTGAAGAAAGTCAATACTCGGCCTATCAACTCGGGTACGCGCTTTTTCGTGCCGGAGATTTGGAAACTGCCGCCGAGGCTTTCCGTTCGTTTGTACGAACTTACCCACGTTCGCGTTTTGCTCCGGCTGCGTTATACTCGCTCGGCTGGACGTATTTTCAGCAACGCAATTATTCGGACGCAATTACCGCATTCAATAATTTGACGCAAACATATCCCGGCCACGAACTTATTGCACGTGCGCGGTATTCGGTAGGCGACTGCCACTATAATCTTGGAGATTTCGAGCAGGCTGCGTCCGAATATCGCATCGTAGCCACTTCTTACCCGTCAAGTCTTTATGCAGGCGAAGCAATTAAGAGTTTGCAATTCTGCCTCGAAGCACTCGGGCGCGAAGCCGAAGCCGATTCGGTGGTTGAAGAATATACGCGGAATAATCCTACTCTGGAAGTTACCAAAGACCTTATTACGTCGAAAGCCCAAAAATTTTACTCGTCAGGGCGTTATGCAAACGCGGCGGCAGAACTTGAAAGCTTTTTATCTAAATATCCCGATGATGATAAAAATGCAGAAGCATTGTTTTATCTCGGGAAAAGCTATATCGGAATGAACGAGCCGCTAAAAGCGGAACGTGCCTTGAACGATGCGAAAAATAAATACCCGAACAGCGAATATGCACCGCTCGGACAGCTTGAAATAGCCTATCTCAAATTGCAACAAAATCTTCCGTCCGGTGCCGATTCGGTGTTCAATATTGTGCAAAACGACTATGCTGCAAGTCCGCAGGCACCGCAAGCCGGTTTTGAACGTGCCGATATAGCCTATAAACGCGGCGATACCGTAAAGTCTCTAAATATCTATCGCGACGTTGCCGCTCGCTATCGGGCTACCGAATATGGCGATCAAAGTTTATATCGTGTTGCTATGTTCTACAGAATGAAAAATATATTCGACACATCGCGCCTTTATTTCACCGAATTGGCTGGGCGTACTTCTAATCCGCTGATAGCCGCCGAATCGAATTATCGTATAGGAGAACTTTGGGCACGAGAGAAAAATTGCGATAGTGCGACAGCGGCATTCGGTGCGGTGCGCGAAAAATACTCCGAAGTCGAGGATTGGTTCACGCTCTCTACACTCGGTGCCGGCGAATGCTACGAACGATTGGCTAATATAGAAGCGGCACGGGCTGCCTATCAGACCATAGCAACACTCAGGCCCGATGACGATTACGGTAAGACAGCCGTTGCCCGCTTAAAAAGATTGTCGAAAGAGACGGGGAGAAAGCCATGAAATCAATGAGCTGTTTTATATTCGGTACGGCTTTTTTACGCATTTCTGCTTTCATTGCGCTTTTATTGACCGGTGCTTTTGCAACGGCGCAAACAAAAGATAAAACGTCCGAACAGCAATCGCTCGAACTGCCTATTGTAGTTGTGCAAGGTCAGGATAAATTCGATGTTCCTGCGGTTATTAAAAAAAATCCGACAAATACGCCGCCGGTTGTGCGCTCTATGCTCGATTCGCTCAATTCGCTTGAAAAATGCCGCCCGGCTCTGTTGCCTGCCGCCGAATTGCCCGAGCCGGCACACTCGCCGCATTCTGCTGACGGATTCATTATGGGGGAATCCGGACAATTTTTTACGTCGAAAGTACAGGGCGGAATAGGGTTTACGGCGGGCAATTACCGGCTCTATGCCGATGCAAATGCTAACGGAAGCGCGGGACATATTGAAAATGCAGGCTATTTTTCTTACGGTGTCGGTCTTTCATCTGTATATGTAGCACCGGAACAATTTATTTTCTTTGGAGGAAGCCGCACAGAGTCTTCTGTAAAATTCGGACAACGGTTCTATAAATTATACGGAAAGCATGAGTCGCCGGGCGCAGATGTTCCCGAGCGCACATCTACTTCGTTCGCCGTTGGTGCAAATATCGGCGGTATCTACGACAATTATGCCTATGAAGCTGCCGGCCGTTGGTCGGCTACGGGCATATCTCAAGCCGATTTTGATGCGGCAGATAACGGAATTTTCGGCTCGCTGAAAGTAATGCGCAATTTTGATAATTATGTACTTGGTGCGCGTTTGGCTCTTGATTTTCATACCTTGCACGGCGTGGGCTATAACTTTCTTGAATTTGCAGGCAACTATAAAACAAACGTATCCGGCGTTGCTATCGAAACGGAAGTCGGCTTTCAAACAGCAACCTCAACTTTAGAAACTAATTCGGGTGCATTGCGCGTGTCCGGTTCGATTCGTGTGCCGCTTTCGGGCAATTTCTCATTGGGATCATCGGTTGCCAGCGGGTTAGAGCAAGCGTCGCTCGGCGAATTGCTGACGGAAAATCCTTATCTGAATCCGTATACGGTCATAGATTTTGCAAAAACCGCAGTTGTATGCGCTTCAATGCTATATTACCATCCCATTCCGACACTTTTTGCGGGAATAGGGGGTAAATTTGCTCTGCAAAACAACGCTCCGTTTTTTCGGCCGGATACGTTGGAAATGTTTGGTGTCGGATACGGCGATATTTCACGTGCGGAAGCTACTGGCGAAGTATTGTGGAATCCGAGCGATAATGACGTAATGTCGGCTCATATATCCGCCGTTTCAGCGGTATTTCGCAATATAAGCGGCGACGTTCCATATATTCCGTCATTACGTGCGTCGAGCGAGTGGACACGTTCGTGGAACGAACAAATAAACACGAGAATTTCAGCCGTATGGTACGGCAAACGCCGTATAGCCGAATATAATAATAAAGAAATTGACGGCTGGCTCGATATCGGGTTCCGTGCCGATTACACTTTTCGTCCCGATATTTCGTTTTTTGCGCAGATTTCCAACCTCGCAAATTCATCGAAAATTATCTGGAACGGCTATCGGGAACAAGGTATTTCGGGTACGGTAGGCGTATTATGGAAATTTTGACACGTAATTGCCCGAATGGGTAAAGTATTGAAAATACAGCCGCCTTTGTGAAAATCAACTAAGTTAATCCATGAATCGCGATTTAGTTGTAAGTTTCTATCTGTAATGACGCAGTTTTATTGATTGTCGGAATAAAAATGTTACGCTTTATATCATTTCACGGGTGAACTATGGCAACATCACCATTTTCCGCCGAGCTCCGCAAAGAGGAAGTCTATGGTGGATTCGACGCTTCAGATGTCGACGAAGCCTTTGAACTTGAACGTCTTGAAGCGTACCCAGGCGAAATTACGTCTGAATTTGCCGAAGCTTTTTCCGGTGTACAGCCTTCTGTTGCGCCCGAACCCGAACCCGAACCCGAACCCGAACCCGAACCCGAACCCGAACCAATAATAAATGCGCCTATTGCCGTTCAAGCTCAGAACGGCAATGATTTCAATATTTTAGACCAAGAATTGCTTGATATTTTGAAAGCCGAATTGTCCGGCTCGCAAGGACAAACGAAAGATACTGCCAAGCCTGTCGGGGCTGCTGTGCAATCGTCCGAATTTGTTGAAGTAGGCAGTGACGGCAATAGTACAACTTTTGATTTCAGCGAAATTGAGGCAAAGCATCCGTCCGAATACCGGGAAGATAACTCTGCGGCTCGGGCAACAGCCTATTCGGCCGACAGTTATGCAAGCTATGCAGGAATGGCTATGGAAACTCCCGTACAGAGCAACAACGAGGAAAAGCCGCGTCAGGATAAATTGAGGGGAAAAACAGTTTATCTTGCGGCAGCCGGATTATTGCTGGCTTTGGGGCTGGGCGGAGCGATATATTTTCTGTGGCCGGGCATTGCGTCAATCGCCGGAATTTCCGGCACAGCCGATACATTGATAAAAATGCCGCCTATATCCAAGACGGCTGAAGCGAAAAAAACGGACGAAGCAACTTTGCAACATAAACACGATGAACATATCGCGAGCGAGACCATGTCTGTTGTTGCAACAAATATAGAGCCGGAAGAAGCGCGGACAACGGATACTGTAAAACATGAAGCAGAAAAGCCGAAAGAACAATTAAAAGAAAAAACTATAGCGATTGCAAAAGAACCGTTGCATATTCAGGATAAAAAAGCAGACGAAGAAATTAAGGCAAAGCCGAAAAAAAACACTCGAAAACAAGAACGATCATTATCGGCAGAACGCATTGCAAAATCTGAAAAAACGGCTGATCAACCGAATAAAGTAAAGCCCGAATCTCCGCCTGCGCCCGGCAGTACTACGGGTGTCTACACGGTGCAGGTATATTCTACACCGTCTAAAGATGATGCCGAAGAATGGCTTGACAAACTGCGAACAAAGCAAATTTCAGGCGGATTCGTGAGCAATCAGACTGTACGCGGACAAATATGGTATCGCGTTCGATTCGGGAACTTCGGCAGCCGCGAAGAAGCCGAAGCCGCCGCACGTAATAAAGGATTTTCTAAAAGCTGGATTGATCGGATTAAGTGACAGGCAACGGTATGAACTCCAACTTACAGTCGGACGAAAAGAACATATCTTTATCGTTACCGTGGAACCCATTTACGGCACGAGGTTTTGCTGTTGCTTGTGTTGCGGTTGCATTGCTTATTGTTTTATTCTCTTTTTTGGACGTTACGCCTGTTCGCTATAGCCGTAATGACTCGGCACTTCCCGACAGTACCATAATGCTGATATTCGGGCCGGGCGACGGTACGGGGGCCAGGAAAGGGAATCTGACCGCCGAGGGTGTAAAACGTCGTGGCAAGGCTGCGGCCGACGCTCTCGACGACGCAACGAGTGCGATGAAATCCGCGGTAACAGCCAAAACACAACCTACAGCCGACCCGATGACTACATCGAGGCCTGTTCCGACAAAAAACATGATTGCCGAACATAAAGGAACGGACTCTGCTTCCAGCTCGACAAAAAGCATCGGTGATTTAACGTCCGGCACTGACGATGGAACGGGATTGGGAGTAGCCGGCGCAGGGCGCGGTAAGGGAGAAGGCTGGGGTGATATTGATTGGGGCGGCGGCGGAAATCGCGTGGTATTGGTGAAGAAAAAGCCGCCGTTTCCCGTCGGGGCACAGCCTGCTACAATTCGCATACAATTTCGTGTCCGTTCCAACGGAACGGTTGGGCGAATGATGCCGCTTCAGAAAGCCGACCCGCGATTGGAACAGGCGGCAATGGATGCTTTGCGACTATGGAAATTTAATCCTATACCCGGAAATGCGGAAATGGTAGGCATTATACCGTTTCAATTTAAGTTGAATTAACATTATGGAAAACTCTGACTTGCTTGGATTTCTCAAAGGATTACCTATATTCGCTTGGGCTATTATAGGAGTTTTAGCCATAGGAGTCCTGTTCGCGGTAGCAAAAAAAATGTTGAAATCAGCATTATTACTTGCAGCGGCTGGTGCTGTTGTCTATCTTGTCGGACGCTATTTGATATAGCGGAAAAGAAAATGTTGCCGCTGAATCAATCGCATCGGCAAGCAAAAAATAAGCGGAATAGCCTTGTATTTCGCCAAAACGTGGGGCATATATGCTTCGTTGATTATTCACGACATTTTTTAGTTTTTAAGAGTGTAAATGTTACATACTATTGGCGTTATTGGTAGCGGATACGTGGGGCTGGTTACGGGCGTATGTTTCGCCGAAATAGGCAATGCCGTGTATTGCGTGGATATAGACCAAGAAAAAATCAAGCGATTGAGACAAGGCATAATGCCGATATACGAACCGGGTCTCGAACATTTGTTGGATCGTAATCTTAATAACGGACGACTGAAATTTACCGATGATTTGGCGGAAGCTGTTGCGCGATGCTCTTTACTGTTTTTATGCTTGCCTACGCCTCCCGACGAAGACGGCTCGGCCGATTTGCAATATGTGCTTTCTGCATCGGCCGGTATTGCGCGCTTGTTGCAAGCCACGCCGCCGTTACAGCCGACAATTGTTGTAAATAAAAGTACGGTTCCTGTCGGCACTGCCGAAAAAGTTCGCAATGTTTTTCGCATGCTTGCTCCCGATTGCAAAGTATATGTGGCGAGCAATCCGGAATTTCTGCGCGAAGGCTTTGCCGTAGAAGATTTTATGAAGCCCGACCGTGTGGTTGTCGGCACGTCGGATGAATATGTGGCCGCGATGATGCAAGACTTATATGAGCCTTTTGTTCGCAGTGGCAATCCGATTTATATTATGGATGAGCAGAGTGCCGAAATAACCAAGTATGCCGCAAATTGCTTTTTGGCCATGCGAATTTCGTTTATGAACGAGTTGTCGCGTTATTGCGAGGCGGCCGGTGCGGATATTGAGAAAATTCGTATAGGTATCGGCTCGGATAATCGAATTGGGAAGCGTTTTCTTTTTGCAGGATTAGGTTACGGCGGAAGTTGTTTTCCAAAGGACGTGAAAGCGTTGATCCACTCCGCCGCCGCCGTCGGTACGCCGCTTCGCATAATGGAGGCGGTAGAATTTTCTAATTTAAAGCAAACCGAACGTTTTACCGCAAAAGTACTGCAACGCTTCGGCAATAATGTTGCCGGGCACTCGTTCGCAATTTGGGGGCTTGCATTCAAGCCTAATACCGACGATACACGCGAAGCACCGGTCTTCCGCGTAATCAAAGAATTGCTTGCTGCGGGAGCTAATATTACGGCTTACGACCCGGAAGCGGCTGAAAATACGCGGCGCGTTTTCGGCGATTCCATCGGTTATGCCAATTCGGCTATGGAATGTTTGCAAAATGCAGACGCATTGATTATAGCAACTGAATGGAACGAATTTCGCAAGCCCGACTTTGAAACTATGAAGAATTATATGAAACGGCCGATAATCTTCGACGGACGTAATTTATATGAGCCGGACAAAATGCCGGAAGCAGGTTTCGAGTATTACAGCATAGGCAGAAAAGCGGTTGCAGGCTGACTTAATGCTCGGGCTATTATTCGACAAAATAACAATATTGGCGAAAAATAAACTCAAACAACCTAATCATTATCGAAAGACAATAGAATATGTCGCAAGAAAACGAAGAAACTCCGAAAGCAAAAAAGGGATTGCCTAAAATTGTTACGTATATCGCGGCCGGAGTTCTCGCCGCGGCAGTGTTCGGAAGCGGCATCTTTATTGGTACCAAGATATTAGGTGGCTCGGGCGATAAAAAAAATGAATCTAAAAAAGAAGAGCATGCCGAATCGGCTCATACCGAAGAAGAGGAAGAAGAGATGCCGATAAGGAAATTGGGCGTAGTTGTACCGATGAAAGACGACTTGTTATTTAACCCCAAAGACGCTCCGTCGCGCTTTGTGATGATTGGCATTGGAATTGAGGTCGCAACGGAAGAAGACAAAGCAAAAGTGGAAAACGAGCTTACAATACCGATAAATGCTGCCATTTTGAGAAAGTTGCGGTCATATACTTTAGACGAAATACAATCGTCGAATGTGCAAGACTCGTTGCCGATAATTCTCAAGAAAGAGATACGCCCGATATTCGGTGAAGTTAAGCTTAAAAATGTATATATCTCCAAATTTATCATACAGTAAGCAATAGGTACGCTACTGTTTACCGGATAAGTACGGCGATATATTTTTCAGGGATGAACTATGCCAGACGTACTTTCGCAGAATGAAATTGATTCGTTGCTTACCGAAATGACGGTGGGTGCGGTAGATGTAGACTCGCTTTTGCAACAGCGCAAAATACGGGACAGCGATGTATCCAATTACGACTTTCGCCGCCCGAATCGAATTTCAAAGAACCAAGTTAGGCAGATACAGACAGTCCACGAGAATTTTGCCGAAATTTTCGGTTACTATCTTGTTTCCCGTCTCCAAACTCTCGTTTCTATTTCCGTAACCGCGGTCGACCAATTATTCTATTCCGAATTTATTCTTTCGGTTGCCAATCCGAGCTGTATTTACGTGTTCGATATTACCAAAACCGATGGTACGGGAATACTCGAAATCAGCCCGCAACTCGCGCTTACGGTAGTCGAGCGTTTGCTTGGCGGCAGCGCGGATATAGTTCGCAAGCCGCGCACAATTACTCCGATAGAGCAAGCCGTTATGCGAAAAATAGTCGACCATGCCCTCGGAGATTTAAGCACGGCGTGGCGTTCTATTGCAGACCTGAATTTTTCCTATCAGCGGCTTGAAACCGAATCGGAATTTGTGCAAATAGCACCGTCATCGGAAATAGTCGTACTTGTATCGTTCGACGTAAATATCGGCGTGAACCAATATCTGATGAATCTTTGCTTTCCCACTTTCACGCTTGAAGACGTTCTTGCACGAATGAACAGACAGCAAGTTACGCCTAATATTTCGCAAACGCCCCAGCGTGTCCGTGAAAATATACAAGTGATGAAGCATCAAATTTCGCAAACTGTTTTGCCTGTGGTGGCCGACCTCGGCAAGGCTACTGTTACGGTAGAGGATCTGCTGGCTCTAAAAGAGGGCGATGTGTTGAAATTGAATACCAAAATAGATAATGAAATTGAAGTCAGTATCGGCTCGAAACGCAAATATGCGGCACGACCGGGAACTCTTGACGGTAAGAAAGCCGTAAAAATTACGCGGCAACTAAAGGAAGAAGATCTTATTGAAACTGAAATTTTCTATCGTGCTTCGGAGAAATAATATATGACGCAGGAAGAAATTGATAAGCTGCTCGAAGGCGGTATTGAGCATATTGAAGCGGCAGAGCAAACCGGGGAATCGGAAATTCTTCATCCGGAATTCCAAGAAGTAAGTGCGCCGCCTACGGGGGTGGCCGCCGGCGATCCGAAAATGTCGTTGCTGTACGATTTACAACTTACGCTGTCTATTGAACTTGGGCGTACCAATATGCTTATACGCGACATACTCAGATTAGGGCGCGGCTCTGTTATAGAATTCGATAAACTTGTCAGCGAACCGGTTGATGTATTGGTCAATGGCAAAAAAGTGGCCGGCGGCGAGGTCGTTGTGATTGATAAGCACTTCGGGGTGCGTATCACTACACTGGTAGACCCGAACGACAGATTGCGCAGTTTTAAGCGGTGAAGCGATGTTAGACGAAAATTTATTGCGTGCCTTCCTTTCTCTTGCCGCTTGCGTAGGTGTATTGCTTATTGCGTATTTGTTTATCAAAAAATATGCGGCAAAGCGAAACAATGTGTCCGTGTCCGGCAATGACTCGATTTCCATAATTTCACGTATGCCGTTGCCGCCCAAAGGAATGTTAAGCATAGTAGTAATAGGGCGGCGCAGACTGTTGATAGGCTCTACCGAACATAATATATCGTTGGTTGCCGACCTGACTGAAAACGTTACCGCCTCTAATGTACCGAGAGAGCCTGCGTTAGAGATGAATTTACCGGCTCCGGCTGTAAAGATGCCTGCAAATTCGGTGAAAATGTCTCCGGCCGTTGTTGAAGAAGACGATTCCGCTTCGTTCTCTACATTTCTCAAAATGATTCTTTCACGCGAATCTACACGGAAATAATCTATGCACGATAAGCCGCAGGGACGCTGCTCCGAAGACGACGTACAATATGCGGCCGTTATGTTTTCGCATGACCTTACCGAAAGAAAAGGACATTGCGTTAATTTGAGCAATGGCGCGGAAGTCGCACTGTTTCGTTACTGCGGAACGCCTTATGCCGTTTCAAATATATGCCCACATCAACATTCTTCGGTTATTTGCAAAGGCATGGTTAGCGACGGTTGCGTAGTTTGTCCGATGCACGGCTGGACGTTCCGCCTATACGACGGGAAATGCGTTAGCGGTGAAACGGCGTTATTAGACGTTTTTCGAGTAATCGAACGCGGCGGTATCGTGTATGTGGAAGAGCCGGCCGAAAAAACGCCCGCATGGATGAATTGGTAAGTGTAATGACATTAACAGAACGCATAAAACTTATTGCGTCAGAAATAGGATTTGCAGATGTAGGTATTGCAAAGGCTGACCCTATGGACGTAAGTTTTTTTTGCGAATGGCTGGCGGCCGGATATGCGGGTACAATGGGCTATCTTGAGCGTAATATAGAAAAACGCAACGATATACGCGAAATTCTCCCCGACGCTCGTTCGGTTATAGTTATTGCCGAGAATTACCACACCCCTTTTTATCATCAAAAAGAAGACATCGGAAAAATATCGCGCTATGCGTGGGGCGACGATTATCATGACGTAGTTATAGAAAAATTACGACGCTTTTGTGCCGAAATAGAGTCCGTTGCTCCCGGTTGTGCTACCAAGCCATACGTTGATACCGGGCCGACTATGGATAAACAATGGGCTGTACGTGCCGGTATCGGCTGGCAAGGTAAACATTCCAATATTATCTCGCGTAAATTCGGCTCATGGTTTTTTATAGGCTTGGTTATCACTACGGCCGAACTTGTCCCCGACACTCCTGTTCAAGACTTTTGCGGTAATTGTACGGCTTGTATTGATGCTTGTCCTACGAGTGCCATTGTCAAACCTTATATAGTGAATGGAACAAAATGTCTTTCGTATTGGACTATTGAAACCAAGCCCGATATAGAAATTCCTCACGAAACAGCGCGTAATATGGATGGCTGGATATTCGGTTGCGATATTTGTCAGGATGTTTGCCCGTGGAACAGATTCCGCAAGGATACCGACGATATTCGTTATTTCCCGCGCTACGATGAAATTATACTGAATACATCAACAATCGATAATATGCAGCAGGAAGATTTTTCCGCAAGATTCCGCAAAAGCCCCGTAAAGCGGACGAAACTCGGCGGATTAAAGCGTAATGTAAGAGCATTGAACAACGGAAAATCGTAATGATGCCGGAATTTGACAGACCTGCTATATTTCCAAAAGGAATACTTGCTGCCATAAGTTTGCGCAATGTAGCCGCATTTCCTAAAATCGGGTTTTCTCCCGGAAGTCGAGGTGCGTTGCCGAGCGACGAAGAGCTGACCAAGCATCGCTCTATTTTAGCCGATGAAATCGGCTTACCGCCTGAATCTCTTAAATTCCAGCGACAAATTCACGGTGATATTATTTGCAAAGCAGGGCGTAATTCCGAAGAAACCGAATCGGACGGCATGATAACGGCAGAAACGAATATAGGATTATGTATTTCTATTGCCGATTGTGCGGCCGTTTTGGTTTATTGTGAGGCCAGTCGCAGCATAGGCGCATTTCATTCCGGATGGCGCGGCACTTATTTGAAAATAAGCAGTTGCGGCATCGAGATGATGCGTTGTGAATTTGATGCGCAACCGCAATCTATGTTTGCCTATATTTCGCCCTGTGCAGGCGGCGAGGCTTATGAAGTAGGCGGCAAAGTAGCGCGTTTGTTCTCAAAAACGCGGCATATAAGCGGAGATAAATATACGCTTGATATCAGAGCCGAAATTCGCGACGAGCTGATTGCAGCCGGTATATCGCCCGGACGTATTGAATGTTCCGATGCTTGCACGATTCGGGACCATCTCTATCATTCATACCGTCGCGACAGTAATACGTCCGGCCGTATGGCGGCCATAATAGCCATGAAGCCCTAACTTTTCGGATTTTAACGAATAAAGATGATTCCGCGCCTCTATGCGTGCCGCAGCCGCAACGAATTGGCAATAACCGACACGGAGCTTGCAGCCATTGCCGCCGCTGCGAACATAGGGTCGAGCAATGCACCAAGCCCAATGTAGAAAACGCCTGCGGCAAGCGGAATACCGAGAGTATTGTAAATAAACGCAAAAAATAGATTTTGTCGAATTGTACTCATTGTGCGGCGCGATAATTTTATTGCCGCAACAATTCCGGCTATGTTGCCGCGTACTAATGTAACAGAGGCTGTTTCGAGTGCTACGTCAGAGCCGCCGCCAATAGCAAATCCTATGTCGGCCTGTGCCAATGCCGGAGCATCGTTAATGCCGTCGCCCGCCATTGCCACTATTTTCCCTTCATTTTGCAGTCGTGCGATATGCTCGCTTTTTTCGTGAGGCAGTACGCCGGCAATAACGGTTTCTATGCCGACTTTTGAGGCGACAGACCGTGCGACCGTAATAGAATCGCCTGTAAGCATCACAAGTTCCAAACCCATATTTCGCAGTATTTTAGTGTTGTTTACCGTTGTCGGACGTAATGTATCGGCAAGAGCGAAGCATACAGTAGCCTCCGTGCCGACGGCCCCTATCACAACCGACATTCCGTTTGCGGCAAATTCTTCTGCGGCGGTATAAATATTCGGCGGAATTTGTATGCCGAATTCTCCCATAAGCCGCATATTGCCTGCCGCAATGCGCGAGCCGTCCGCAATGGCCGTCATGCCGCGTCCGGAAAGTTCTTCCACGTCGGAAATATCGGCCGCCGTAATTCTGTTTGCCGAACAATATACGGCTATTGCTTCGGCGAGCGGATGTTTGGAACGAGATTCCAATGCAAATATGGCGGGAAGTATCGTTTCGGGCGAAACGTTTTCGGCAAATCGCACATCCGCAACCGCAGGGCGGCCTTCCGTCAGTGTTCCGGTTTTGTCGAAAACTACTGTAGTAATGGTTTCGGCGCGTTCTATGCTTTCTGCATCCCGAAAAAGAATGCCGAGTGTTGCACCGCGCCCGGCCGCTACTGTTACCGCTGCTGGTGTGGCCAATCCCAAAGAGCATGGGCAAGCAATAATCAGTACGGCAATCGCTGCTTTCAGAGCAAACTCTGTTTCAGCTCCGACTGCCATCCATACACCAAATGTTATCAATGCAATCACAATCACTATAGGAACGAATATACCGCTGACTTTATCGGCTAATCGCTGAATAGGTGCTTTCGAGGATTGCGCCTGCTCCACCAAACGTATTACCGAGCCTAGAAACGAATCGGATCCAACGCCCGTAACCTTCATGCGGAATGCGCCGGAAGCGTTCAGTGTAGCACCACGTACCGTATCGCCCTGCGATTTTTCCACAGGCAACGGTTCGCCGGTCAGCATAGATTCGTCAACAGCCGAAGCACCTTCTACAATAATGCCGTCGGCCGGAATGCTTTCGCCGGCACGAACAATAACTATATCGCCGGGAATGAGCCGGTCAACGGAAATATCGCGCTCGTAACCGTCGGACGTTATAATTCGAGCAGAACGCGGACGCAATGCAGCAAGTGCGCGTAAGGCTCCGTTTGCTTTTGACTTGGCTCTTTTTTCCAGGTAATTTCCAAGTAGTATTAGAGTTATTATGCTTGCGGAAGTATCGTAATATACGTGCCCCGCTCCGGCAGAAGGCGATAGAGTTGCAACTGCGCTGTAAAGCAGAGCGGTTCCTGCGCCTACAGCCACTAAAGTATCCATAGAAGCCGCTCCGTGCCGTGCCGCCGCGAATGCCTTGCGAAAAAAATGAGAGCCACAATAGATTACGACCGGCAGAGTCAGTAAAAGTTGTATGAAGTCGAGGCCTTTCGAGTGGGAAAGTTCATGAAATGCCGGAAACATACTAATCATGGAAAGGGGCATAACTATTGCCGTAAGTATTGCGGCTATAATTAGTTTGCGCCGAAATATAATGGTGTCGTTATTGCTTCCGGCCATCAATTGTTGCTCATCGGCCGCAACGTCGGGGCGCAATATGGTTGCCGTGTATCCTGCGTTTTCTACGCTGCGAATCAGCCGCTCCTCGTCGACTGACTCTGAGTCAAAGCGTATTAAGGCTTTTTCGGAAGTAAGATTAACCGAGGCAGACAGAACGCCGGCTGTTCCGTTAAGTGATTTTTCGACAAATGCCGAACAAGATGCGCAAGACATTCCGCCGATAGAAAGCGTTGCAACGGAAATATGTGGAACGGAATTTTGGGTTTTATTGTCTGGCATAAAAAGAATGTATTCTTGAGATTATACGTTGTAAATCATACAAAGCCTATCATGCATGCCTGCAAGGTTTTTTTTGTTCCGAATCTACATAATGCGTTCTATGCAGGTTTTAGTGCAAAATTACCGAGCTTTCAAGTGGTTTTAAGTGTAGTTTTACGGAAAATGCGTGTAGAATTTATGCGGTAAAAGTCTGCTTTTCATCAAAGAAAACCTCTGTTTCCGAAATGGAGTGCGGAAACAGAGGCATTTTTATTTCTATTATTGCGAATTACAGATGGTGACGGCACGCATCAGTTTCAAATTTTTATCCGCCAGCCGCGAGTTTCGAAAATACTTCGTGCAAGGTCTTCGCGATGATTGGGATGCGCTATATTTACGAGTTCTTGCGCTCGTACCTGTAAACTTTTCGCATAGAGGTAAGCGATGCCGTACTCCGTAACTACGTAGTGTATGTGGGCGCGCGTAGAAACTACTCCGGCGCCTTCATTCAGAAAAACCGAAATGCGCGTTGAGCCGTTTCGCGTGGTAGAAGGCAGTGCAATTATCGGTTTACCACCTTCCGAGAGAGCCGCGCCGCGAATGAAATCCATCTGTCCGCCTACGCCCGAATACATTTTTTTGCCTATGGAGTCGGCGCAAACTTGCCCTGTGATATCTACCTCAATAGCACTGTTTATGGCTGTAACTTTAGGGTTTCGGCGAATAACGGCCGTATCGTTTATATAACCTATATCGAGCATATTAACCGAAGGATTGTCGTTGATAAAATCATAAAGCCGGCGAGTTCCCATCACAAAACCGGCGGTAATTTTTCGTGGATGCACTTTTTTTTCTTCGCCGGTTATTACGCCTTTTTCAACCAGAGGAATTACGCCGTCGGAAAACATCTCGGTGTGAATACCTAAGCGTTTATGATTGTCTAACGAGGCGAGGACTGCATCGGGAATTGCCCCTATGCCCATTTGCAACGTTGCGCCGTCTTCTACGAGTGAGGCGACAAATCGCCCGATTGACAGCTCGGCATTGCCTACAACGGACGGTATTGCCTCCGGCAAAGGTTGGTCGTGAATTACTGCTATGTCAATATCGGACTCGTGAATAAAAGCGTCGCCGTGCGTTCTCGGCATAAAAGAATTTACTTGGGCTATAACCGTTGTTGCCGATTCTATTGCTGCGCGAGTTGCATCAACTGACACTCCGAGCGAGTAATAGCCGTGGCTGTCCGGCGGTGAAACCTGCACGAGAGCAACATCAAGCGGTAGAATTTTTTTACGGAACAAAGCCGGAACTTCGCTTAGGAAAACGGGCGTGTAATCGGCGCGGCCTTCTTGCGTTGCCTTTCTTGTGTTTGCACCGATAAATAAGGCGTTTACGCGGAAACTATCTGCATATTCAGGCTTAGTGTACGGAGCATCGCCTTCGGTGTGCAGATGAACTATCTCTACGTTTTTTAACGGCTGTTCCACCATAGCGGATATAAGCATCTGCGGCGCGGCGGCAACGCTGTGAATAAATACTCTGTCGCCGGAACGTATTGCAGACATTGCCTTTTGCGGTGTTTCGTAACGG
Source organism: Bacteroidota bacterium (assembly GCA_020852855.1). GTDB lineage: Bacteria > Bacteroidota > Ignavibacteria > Kapaibacteriales > UBA961 > JADZAA01. Next base: position 33,709 of record JADZAA010000054.1, on the reverse strand, counting down.
GGCATTTCAACCTTTGGTTTTTTGGGGTACAGTAGTAAAATTTATCTTAATTTACGGATAATAAGATTTCTGTGCCGTTAATAGTTTTCAAACCGTGTTCGTTTTCGATTAGAGTAACATAACCATTATTGATTTGTTCTTACAAGTGAACGCAATTTCGACCTATGCTGTGCGTCTAATCCGCTTGTAATTTCGCTTGTGATTATTGTGCGTTAACCGTCAAGAAAAACAAGGTTAATAATCACTTTGGGAAAAAAATATTGCAAAACACGGACAATTCCGTAAATTGCGAACGATTTGCCGTATAGCAGCCCTTAATAAGGGAAATTTTCTCATCTATAACTCTTAGGAGGAAACGTATGAAAACAACCAAAATTATGCTCGCCGCTCTTACCGTTGGTGCAATGTTGATTGCACCTATTGCAGCACAGGCCAATTGCGATGAAAAAGCAGCATCTTGTTGCAGCAAAAAAGCAAAGAAGGCCTCGATGACAATGAAAAAAGAATGTACCGATGCAGCCAAGACCAGCTCGGCTTCAACTACGGCTACGCCAGCTCCGGTTGTAAAAACAGATGCTCCGGCCGGAAATCAATCCAGCCCGAAATAAAACGAACGCACGGCGGGCAGTTCTATTTACGATTAGGCTGCCCGCACGGCACTTGTCGGCAAGTCAATGAAAATACCGCATTATCCGCGCATTAAGAGAGTCGGCTCGTCCAATCCGGCATAATTTATTAGAGAATAATAATGTTGTTCTATACGTTGCGCAAACAATTCGTTCGGCGCGTATGTCTCGCAATAAAAATCGTTCAAATAGTATATACACAAAGAGTCGTATGACCTGTCAATACCCGCTGTTACGCTCACAGGCTGAATTGTTTACTATTTCTGGGGGATACTGCTATGTCTAAGGGAGGGGCCGGAAAGGTCTATTTCGTGCTGTATCTTGCAGTTATTCTCGAACTGCTGATTATTATAGTAGAGCGGGATGAAGCGGAAGAGCATCTTGTTAAAAGGCAGAAAGAATCCATGAAAATAGTGGAGAGTATTCTGTCGCAATTGCAGGCCGGTGCCGGCAGTGAAGGCATAGGTACGCGCCCGCAAGACGAAATTACGCTAAAAACCAGCGATCTTGACCCTGAAGTCGCACGATTAATAGACGACGACCGCGAATACTTGGTTGATGTCGGCGTTGTTGACGTTAGCGGAGAAATCGAAAAAGTTAAGGCTGACGGAAGGTTAGAACCAAAAGACAAAACCGCAAGATTTAAGGAATTGGTCGACCTTGCCAATGTAAAAGATTTGCAATATCAGATATTTTACAATCCGAGCTCCGACGTGGTAATGCCTCTTTTCCCTTCGGAGGATACTTTGCGGCTTATGGAAAAAAAACAGCCGTTTAAGGAAGCCAGAGACATAGGAGACGGTTGGCGTTTGGAAATGGTGCGCCAAATCCAACTTGACGAAAAGGCCACAAAACAAAAGCCGGGCGTACACGAAGAAGACCTTTACAAGCAACCGGTGTACGGGAAATATTCGCCTGATTTTATGGTGGGTAACTTACAAGAATACGCACCTCCGGGCATTCCGACAGACAGTGTTTTCCGCTATTCACAGGGCAAAACCGATACGCTTGCAATGCTGAACGGCAATAAATACAAAAAGCGTACATTTTCCGTAATGTACAAACCGCCGCAAAAACCCGGGTGGTTCAAACTGCGCTTTACATCGCAAACAAGCCGAATACTCGGAATTCGTTCTCCTGAAGGAATGAATACGCGTGAAATATCTGATGATGAAAAAGTAAATATAGGTACTGTGCAATTAAAGGTTAAAGATCTTCGATTAGTTAAGAAAGAATTGGTTCGAGATTTAGAGACAATGAATGTACCGAGTGCCGATGACTTGGCCGACGGCAAGGTGACGCTTGCGGATTTTAAAGAAAAACTAGAGACTGCATTACAAGCAGCGCAGAAAAGTTCTGATGAGAAAATTCGTGAAAAATCAGGTAAAATAGAACTTTACGGGTATATAGCACAGCTTCTCGCACCCAATCAATCGGAGAATTTTGACCAGAACAAAGGCAGTATGGTGTTTAGTTTGCACGTGGTCAAGTTGCCGCCTCAAAAACAGCCGCCTGCAATCGTGGTGATATACGATGAGGATACACGCTCATTCGATAAATTGCAAAAGACAATAATTCGTTTCGAAGCAGGGCCGTATCAACCGACAAAACCGCCTACTGTAACGAGTGTTCCGCCTTTGCCTTGGAAAGTTGTTGATCTTGGTGTGTCAGGTAGTAGTACTGCATCTGGAGCCGCAAGTGCAGGCGATGCCGGCAAAACGCGCAAATATCAATTAGTGCTCGAGCAACCTGCGCAGGCAGGCGATTACACTATTACCGTTTCTCATTCTAACGAGCGCGGGCAAAGCGACAGCAAAGAATGTAGAATGAAAGTATATGAAAGCAGAATTGCCAATGAGGAAGACATAAAGAGCAATCTTACGGGATTCCAATACGGCGACAAGTTTATTCCTATGCCTATAGAACCGGCATCGGGTAATAGCATAAAGCCGGGTGAATTTATACTTAGCGGTGTTCTCGGCACAGGCGATCAACTGCCCGATACACGAGGATTTACGATACCGGACGGAAGTGCTAAATGTATTCCGGCAACCGCTCAAAATCTATCGTTCCGCGTAGCTTGGGAATTTCCGCGTACAGGTGAAAAAGTGGTGTTGCTGGAAGTAGACGGAAAAGCAACTCAAAAGAAAGCAAAAATTACCAATGTAGGAACAACCGACCCGGGGTTTGACCGTAAAAACCCGATTGTAAGGGCTATTGGTATAAAAGTCAGCAAACCGCAACTTAGTTGTGAAGCAACTGCTACATTGAAAGATATTAAGGCTAATCCAAAAATCAACAGTAAGCAAACATCGCTTCCTACCGGATATTCAGCCGGCATGGCTGATGTTTCGGTAGATGGGGACGGATATGCAATCACGGTTCCGATTCAAGGACCAGCTATACGACCGGGCAGATTCGACGGCGGTACTGTCGTTGTAACTTTAACACTTAAAGTGACCAATCCGGAAAACGGGGAAGTAGCCGAAAGCAGCCGCGATATCAGTATATCGGTACCTTCGCAATAAGCAATTGCAGCGTTCGGGCGACACTTACGCATCGTTTTATGTCGGTGTCGCCTACTTTATCAGTTTTTTCTTAAATCATTTCTTGCAAGACGCTATTATGAATAAGACAAGAGCGATACTGTCGCTGCGGATAATTTTACTTGTTATTGCGGTAATTGGCACGAACGTGTGGAGCGAGGAAATCTACGCGCAACGAAACGCAGCACAGATACGAAGCATACTTTCTAATTTTAAGAGTTGGCGATACAGCAATATCTCTTGTTGGCAAATTAACGGCGAGGAACTTGCCGCGGTTACGGAAGTCTTGGTTGTACCGCCCGTAAAACCTGCCGGATTAGTTGATTTTGAGAAAAATAATCGTTCACTTATTTCCGCCATACAGGAAAGCGTTGACGAACAAGGTTGCGACCCAGACCCGAAAGAAGTTGAGAGTGCATTAAAAGGCAAGGGACGTATTACTGCCGAAGTCAGTGCTGCTATTAACTACTACATAAAACTTGCCAAAAGCAATTGCCTAACGTTTAAGTCTGCATATATGGTTACTTCGCGATATATCCAAGGCGATACTTCGCTGAAAGTTATAGGATTGGTTACTTCGCAGAGTAATCAGGCACGTGCTTCCGCAAATCTCGGTAAGTCGGTAGAAGTTCGTTTAGCATCGGAACTTGAGCGTATCGGCGCACCCAAATCCTCGCCTTCGGCAAATTTATCGGACTATTTGAAAACTTTGGTAATTCAGCAAAATTGCTCCGATGTTACTGCTCCTGTTCAAGGTATTGGCGAGGACGATTGGATGCCGAAAAAAATCGGAGTTACAAAACTAATTGCCGACGATGATGTGCAAAAATACATCCGCATAAGCGAAGGACAACCGCAACAAGATTATTATGAAAATGAACTTACATTGGGATTCCTCGACTTGCTGAGATTCCGTCACTACGAAGCAAAATTAGACGAAAACGGTGTGCCGATAGTCAGCGGAAACGATACGGTGGTGGTCTACAATAACTTCCTGCCCAAATACGGCGTTGAGCTGAAATACGGATTGGACGAAATAAACTATCCTTCGCTGTGGAGCGAACGGATGAGTGCGAATGTACTTTGGGAGTCGTATAAACTTGGAATAATACTGCCTACTTCCGGTTGGTCCAATCTTGCCAAAGACGTGTTCAATACCGACCGCCGCTTAACCAGTGCCGGATTCGGCGTTAATGGCGCTTTCGATTTTCCGATGAAAATCATCAACCAAAGCGGAGTATTCAATTTTTCCGCATCTTATGTTTTCGGCGACCCTAAAAGAAATCCCACTCCAGGACGCGACGCAAATAAAGATGGACAAAGCTATTTGCCGCGTATACACATGCAAGGGCATTATTCTTTTGCCGTCAATATAGACGAAACGCATTTCTTCCGCTTTAAATTCGGTGGAACATATTATTCGATGGAACGCTGGAAAGATACTACACTCAAAGATATACGCGGCAAGGATTCCATAGAGGTGTTGAGTCCGTATTTTGATTTGGCTAATGGACATTCGGTGGAAAACGTAGGCGGAATTTCCGGTAAAATCGAATATATGACTTTAAGCAAAACAGTACCTTGGGGAGCGAGCGCACAATTTTTCGATGGTTCTATACTCGGCGAAATATGGTTGCAAGTTCCTATCAGTAAAGAATTTGCAGTTCGCGGCGATGCGCGCTTGTTCCGTACTGTTACACGCGACCCGAAAGATTGGGAACGAGAAACCCTGTTTATTCCATCTCTTCAATTTGTGGTGAATTTCTGAGCCGTTGCAGCGGCAAATGCAGTATTTACGAATTAATTTGACGTAATTAAGTATGATGCTTCTGACACGCTTTTTCCTACTGGCCGCAATAATCGTTGCGGGTTTTGCGCCGCAACAGCTTCGTGCGGCAGACGACGACTCGACTGCTCTTGCCCAACTGAAAACTATAGATCCATTGCTGTTGCCGTATTTTCCGCGTTGGAAAGTTACTGAGCCGAATCTGCAATTACAGATTTTGCAGACTTTTATCCTTGACGGACGCAAGCGCACTAATCTTGATTTACAGAATATCACGGTTACATCTGCACCGATAAAAGATAAAAATGACCCTGAATTTATAATTCTTTTGATAGAGTGCGGCATTGAAAAAATGGTTGCATCGGAAGTTCAAACCAAGATGCGGGCTTTGGCCGGAACACTTTCCGACCCGAAGCGTCCGTATAGTTACAGGGACATACCGCCGGACCAGCCGCCTACCGAATCGCAGATTGACGCTATTACCAATTATCTCGATAAACCGGTAAACGTCATTCATTCGTTCTCCATTTCGGCGTTCGAGCAAACACTTAAAATGGGCGAAACGCAGTTTTGGTTGCGTTCAATTATCGGAACGGAAGACGTAGGCTATACTTTCCTTACACCCGGCGAAGGAAAAATTCTATTGGAACGCCCGCTTTATCCCAACGATGACCAATCTACGAATCGCGCCATACAGAGTTTAATCAATTTTCGTATCGGTATGGGCTATCGCTTCTCAGACGTAGATAACGGTTTGCTGGATTTTTTGCCTAAGCGCACACTCAATTCGGCATACGGAGGCAAAGGGATTTTCGGATTTGATATGCACGCTCCTTTCCAACCCGAATTCGGAGTCAGTTTTAATGTCGAATCTCCGCTGAAATCTTTGGACAAAACGACTACGCCGCTTGAAAGCAGAACGCAAGTAGATCCTCTTACTTATGCAAGATACGATAAAACAGTAAGAAATGACCGTGATACTCGCGATACAACGGTATCTGTTGCGCCTATTCTTCGCTCAACCGGGCACGTCGCTTTATTCTATCATTGGTGGTTAGACCCGCAACGTCCGGAAAATTATTTGCGCTTTGACGTTGGAATGAATTACGCAGAAATTCAAGAGGTGCGCTATGGCGACGGTTTTCTTGCGGCCGATGCCAAAGGAATGGAACTTTATCATCCGACTAAATTCTTGGATTGGGTGTTTGCCCGTGTTGAATACCGTAGCCAAGGAACCTATCCTTTCGGAGTAAGTATGCAATATTCCAATCAAATATTGCTCGGGCGCGGCTATCTTCCGATATTAGGGCAATGGCTTTACATTGATGCACGTTGCTCGATACCGCTTCGCAAAAATGATGAAAGCCGTGCGTTTGAAAATAATATTTTTATGATTTCGCCGGTGTTACGCTTGAATTTCTGAGTGTTGCGCAGATTGATAAACCCTCATCGGCGGGCTAATCGCCCAAAATGGGGGTTTTTTTATTAGTATACGCCATATTGTGTTCCCAAAGCCACCAAATTCATGACCGACCGATTGACTATAATAAATTTTCTGTCGCTGACCATAGTTTCTTTGATTTGCGCTTGCGTAATGCCAACCTTTGCGTTGGAAATTACGCCCGACTCATTGCGTCAATCCGATAAAATAGCCGAAGAAGCCAAAGTAAAAGCCGCGCAACAAGACATTAGAATGACAATTCAAAACGTTGATATTACTCGATTTCCTGAAGTTAGGCTGATATGCGAGGTGATGTCAACCGACGGCGAACCATTCGATACCTTAGCCGTAAAAGACCTTACCGTGATTGAAGCAGGCAAACCGAAAAAAGTTATTTCCGTCGAGAAAATATCCGTAAAAGAGCGCGTTCCCGTAGATTTTGTGTTTCTGCTCGACGTTACCGGCACTATGCAGTCCAGTATTAACGGTATACGAAACAATATCGAGAATTTTACGCAGTCGCTTGTCGGACGCGGCGTGGATTATAGGCTTGGTCTTATTATGTATTCTGACGTCATCGAAAAGGTATACCCTCTAAATAGCGACGTAAAACAGTTTTTGCAATGGGTTACAGGACTTTGGGCGAGCGGTGGCGGCGACGAAAGGGAAAATACTTTGGAGGCGTTTGCAGAAGCCGGCAAAATGAAGTTCAGACCTTCTGCCAATCGTGTGGCAGTGGTAATAACGGATGCACCTTATCATCAATACGGAGAACGCGGTAACGGGCGCACCGAATATACTACTGCTGCAATGATTGATTATCTTAAAGAAAAACAACTTCGTGCCTTTTGCATTGTTCCTCTCGGGTTAAAAGAGTACAGCCAAATAGCCGATGAAACACGTGGCGCAGTATTTGATATTACGCAGCCGTTTTCCAAAATTCTCGATGCTTATTCCACACAACTGACAAATCTTTATGCAGTTACTTATCGCTCCGACCAGCCCGCAATTCCGGATTCTCTGAACGTCGGAATTGTTGATAAATACAAGCGCGAACTTGTGATGAAAATGATTCCCGTAGTGGAAATAGGGCGTAAATTGATTATAGAAAACCTTCTGTTTGCCACGGGAAGCTCCACTATTGCCGATTCGGTATTTGAACTTGAAGTTATACGCGAATTTCTGACGAATAAGCCCAAAGTAACCATTCGAGTTGAAGGTCACACCGATTCTCGCGGAAACAAAATTATGAATCTGGCTCTGTCGCGCCGCCGCGCTGATGCTGTGCGCAATTATTTGATGCGTAAGGGAATATCTGCTGATAGAATACAAACCGAAGGCTTCGGCGATACTCGCCCCATTGCCGATAATTCCACCGACTTCGGACGCAGACTTAACAGAAGAACCGAAGTGGTTATTATCGGAAAATAACCCCAGCCCGCTTTAATTTTCCAAATCTTCCCATTTCTTGTTTTTACGGCGGAAAAGAAATGAAACGGGCGTTCCTTCAAGGTCATAGTGCCTGCGCAATGTGCGCTCAAGGAAACGTTTGTAGGAATCCGGTATATCTTCGGGATAATTGCAAAAAAACGCAAACATCGGCGGTGCAGTTTTTACCTGCGTTATGTAGTTTATGCGCATATCGCGACCGCGAACCGACGGCGGCGGCGTATTATTGATGTCTTCAAGCAATGCGTCGTTAAGTTTGGATGTAGAAATTCGCGTTGTGCGCCGCGCTTGAATTTCCTTTGCCATTTCTACGATTTTCGTAATACGTTGCTTTGTACGTGCGGAAATGTAAACGACGGGTATAAAATCGTAAGTGCGAAGTTCTTCGTGAATTTTCTTTGTGAATAAAGCGGCCGAATTAGTTTCCTTTTCAATCAAATCCCACTTATTTACAGCAATAATAACGCCCTTGCGTGCGGCAACCGCATCGCCGATTATGCGTTTGTCCTGCATATCTAATCCGCGTTCCGCGTCGAGAACTACCACGGCTACGTCGCATCGCTCGATAGCGCGTGCCGTCCGCATAACGCTGTACATCTCGATATTTTCACGAATATGACTGCGGCGGCGCAAACCGGCCGTGTCAATCAATAAAATCTCCTCGCCGTAGTATTTCAAAACGCTGTCAATCGCATCGCGCGTGGTGCCGGGAATATCGGTTACGATAGAACGGTCTTTTCCGAGTAAAGCGTTGGTTAAGCTCGATTTACCTACGTTCGGGCGACCGATTAGAGCAATTTTAAGCCGCGTGTCTTCTGTGCCGTCCGATACATCGTCAAGTGAGGCGGTTACATGGTCGAGAAAATCGCCTGTATTGCGGCCGTTTGACGCGGCTATCGCAAACGGTTCGCCAAGCCCAAGCTCCGAAAATTCATAAGCCTGCAAATCCTCTTTTACGTTATCGCATTTATTAACCACAAGCGTAATGGGCTTATTGCTGCGGCGAAGTGTAGATGCAATGTCGCGGTCTATCGGCGTAATTCCTTCTTTACCGTCAACTACGAAAATAATCGCATCGGCTTCTTCAATTGCAATCATCGCCTGCTCGCGAATGGCGCGCTCGAAAACACCTTCATTTTCCGGCAACATTCCACCCGTGTCAATCAAAACGAAAGATTTGCCGTTCCATTCGCCGGCAGCATAAATTCGGTCGCGTGTAACGCCCGGCGTATCCTCGACAATGGCTTCGCGCCGCTCGATTATACGATTGAATAAAGTGGATTTGCCTACGTTCGGACGGCCTACTATGGCAATTACATTCATATAAGGTTTTCGGAAAAATGTCGTGAAAATGAGTGTTTTCCGTCGGCTATGCAATATATGCATTGCTAAGCAAGAAATTTTTTATGTCGAAAGCGAAATATATCGTTATTTATTGTACGGACGCTCCGTTTTACTCCGGGAGTATTATGTTAATCGGCCTGCGCCTTTACTTGTTTTGCCGATATATTATCGCATATCGTCTTGGCAAATTTATTCTTCCGGTAAAATTCGTGTTTCTCGTTTTTAATTATATTTCGTTTGATTTCATGAGCTTGAAACCAATCTCCGCTCGGTTGAAAATCGTCAAATTCTGCGTAATATAAATCCATTGAACAATTCGGCATTTCAGTTTCGTATCGTAGCCGCGAAGATGACAAAAGGCACATATATTTTATTTTTAATCCCGCCAATGCTGCACGCCATGCAATAAGTCCCCCTATGCTGAATCCCAATGCAATTATCTCGTCATTTTCTTCTTTAAGCAGGTTTATCACCGCTTTTTCAATGCCGCCTTCAAGAAATTGGGTGTGAATAATATTTTCTTGATTTATATTCGCGTCTATTCCGGCCAATTTTCTACAATCATATAATCTTATGTCGAATATACTTTTTAGAGGTTTTGTATAATATGAAATCCATGAGGCATTGTCTGTGCCCCATAAATCGGATAAAATGATCAAAGAATTATCGGACATTTAATTAACATCATATATGTTTTCTTTGCCGTCCATTTTTTTTATTCTATGTTCAAAAGTAGCAACTCGTTTGTTTGTAATGCCGAACACATTGAAAAACTCGACTAAAAATGGTTTTGCGTCTGCTTCTTCGTTTGAAGTATCTGCCCATTCTTTTGAGAATTTTAATGCTCGGTCTTTTATTTCGTTCCAACTTAGAACCATTTTAATTTCGGGTAAAGTTGATATAACGGCAAGCTGTTGTCGGTTTATTGCAGAGTTGTTTCAAGAAAAATATAGAGAAAAAACGGTAAAAGCGAAAATAACCGTACAGTCGGAAACGCCGGAAAACGTAAATAAGTGATAAATTGAGCGATAAAATACATGAAAACTTGTTTGTTGAATTATTTTATCCGCCGTATTTTACCGTTTCTCCAATATATGCAAATACTCGGTTGTTGAGTTTGCTTTGTGATTCCGGCTTTCTTCTTTGTCGGCTTTGAAACGTTGATAATCCGTTGTAAACAAGTCGTAATTACCATATTTCGACATAATTGATTTTATTTCCGGTACGCTCATCAGACCTTCATTGTTGTAACTCAAAAAGATAAAGTTAAATCGTGCATTCTTAATTAAATCGTCGAATGTTATTTTTACGGAATTACGACTGCAATAGTTTGATTTTATGTATTGTCGAAGCCCCGTTTTTCCTTTTGGTGCAAAGTCGTCGTATTTGGCAATAGTATTCAGCAGGTGATAATTAGCACCGTATTGTCGGCCATTATATGGCGGGTCAAGGTATAATATGTCGCCCGCGATATTTTTAATTAATTCGTTACTGTCCGTATTAAAAACTTTATGGGCATTGTCGTTTACGATAAACAAAGCCGGTTCTACAATCATTTCTTTTTGAGCGGTTCCTTTTATATGTTTCAGAAAAGCACCATATACTGAAGCCGTATTTGCAACTTTATCGGCACTCTCTAACAGTGAGGCCAAAAGGAAATAATATTGGTCGTCTGTTATGGATATATCCTTTTTCCAAACTTCTATTCTTTGCCTTACGGCATCTATTTTTTTACCGTTCTTTTCGGAAAAATACAGACGTTGAGATTTTCCGTTTTCCGAATATTCTTCGAATACAAAGCCTGCTGTTCCTTCAAGCTTGTTAAGCTCTTGAAGCAAATGATTATATTCGAAAGTGTGGTGATTTTCAATGTAATTCCGGTTAAGCACATAACCGTAATATTCAATATCGTTGCTTATTATTTGCTTTACTTCTGTTTTAAAATATCGACTGACAATTCCTGTTCCGGCAAATAAATCGCAAAAAATTTTATCGGACAAATCGTTACCTGCAACCGAAAAAACCGATTGTTTGATAAATTCCGAAAGTTTATGCTTTGAGCCGATGTAATTCATATCAGTCGTCGGGATAAAGTTTCTTCAAGATATTTTCGGTAACCTCTCTGCTTATTTTTAATACAGTCTCTTTTCGATATGCTACCGGGTCGTATTTAACGGCCGACAACGATAAAACCGTAAAATATAAAGTGAAAAAATGCTTATTAAACGTTTTTACATAAAATATCTGCAAAAAATACATAATAATTCAAATTACGGAGTGATTTACAGTCCGCAGCGGTCAAATATATAATTAACGCGCTCAAAAAGACGAGTCGACGAATAAAAGATATTGTCGAGTCGCTCTCCGTCGAGCAAAGACATAACTTCCGTATCCTCCCGCAAAACTTCTCGCAAAGGGCGTTTTTCCGCCCATGTTTTCATTGCAGATCTTTGAGTAAGCGCATAAGCCTCTTCGCGTGTTATTCCGCAACCTACCAATTCGAGCAGAACTGTTCCGGAATATACAAGTCCGAAAGTGCGTTCAATATTTGCCTGCATTGCTTGCGGATAAACCAATAAATTATCTATTAAATTTGCGGCAAGATGCAACATATAGTCGAGAGTTATTGTGGAATCGGGGCAAATTACGCGCTCTACGCTGCTATGCGAAATATCGCGTTCATGCCAGAGAGCATTGTTCTCCAATGCGGCCGAAGCGTTCGCCCTTAGCAGACGCGCCAGTCCGCATATACGTTCGGATACTATGGGATTGCGTTTGTGGGGCATTGCCGAACTTCCTTTTTGACCTTTCGAGAAAAACTCTTCGGCTTCGAGAACCTCGCTACGTTGTAAATGCCTTATTTCAAGTGCGATTTTTTCTAATGAAGAGCCTATAATTGCAAGCGTGGAAAGAAATTCCGCATGCCTGTCACGTTGAGTTACTTGTGTGGAAACCGGCTCGGCAGTCAGAGCTAAGCGCCCGCAAACGTACTGTTCCACAAAAGGCGAAAGATGTTCGAAAGTGCCTACGGCGCCGCTGATTTTTCCTGCGGCGATTACGTAATTTGCTTGTTTTAACCGAGTTATATTGCGTTTACATTCTTCGTGCCACAAGGCGATTTTCAGACCGAACGTAGTCGCTTCTGCATGAATGCCATGTGTGCGCCCAACGCAAACCGTATGCTTAAATTCATTTGCTCGCCGTGCCAGAATTGTTTGCAAACGTTCCAAGCCGGCCAGCAACAGTTCGCCCGCTTGTTTCAACTGTACGGCAAGGCAAGTATCTAAAACGTCGCTTGAGGTCATGCCGAGATGAATAAACCGCGAGGAGGGTCCCACGTATTCCGCTACATTTGTCAGAAAAGCGATAACGTCATGCTTTACGGTCTCTTCGATTTCGAGTATTCGCATCGTGTCAAAATTTGCTTTTGAGCGTATTTCTTCGACTGCCTCGGGCGGAATAATGCCGAGTTGCATTTGCGCTTCGCAAGCGAGTATTTCTATGTCGAGCCAAATACGAAAGCGGTTTTCATCGCTCCAAATTGCGCCAATTTCCGGGCGTGTATAGCGTGCTATCATGAGAGTAAGCGGTAGAAACTATTGTGAAATTATTGCAGGAATTAAGCGAAAATAACGGTTTTTGCCGATTAAACCGTTATGCAACTCTTTGAATATGCGGCAAAGAACCCAAAGAAAAATGTCGAAAACATCAGGAGGATAAATTAAAATAACAGATAAAATAAAAATATACGTTTTTGTCGGTAAAAATATTCGGAATTATTTATCTGGTTGCATAGATAAAAACATATTCGTATATTCGGTCGGATTAACACAACACCGAAAATTATACGGAATAGGAAGATATTTTCAAATATCGGCTTGCCGTATTATTCCCTGAATTAAAAAGCAAGTGGTTACGGTATTGAAAAAAATATTATCATACAATTTCTTTAATAATATTCGCAACGGTTTTTCCGACGACTTCCCAATTTAATCGCCGTTTAAATTCGGCAAATGACGAAAGCGCGAAATCATCATATTTCCTGTTTTCTTCCACAGCGATTATTGCAGCGGCGTATTCTGCGGCTTGGGCGGCAGCGGAAAGTAAAATGCCGTTTTCTTCGGTTCGTATTACCGACGGAATACCTCCTGTATTCGGTACGAATGACGGAACGCCGAACGCGCTTGCTTCGCACATTACTATGCCGAATGCTTCGGCACGCGACGGCAGAATAAAATATCGCGCATGCTCGAAACTTTGACGAAAAATTTTTGCGTCTTCGGGCTTGTGTTTATCAAGAAATGGTATGATTTTAACGTATTCCGGTGGTTTTATGCCGGGCGGAGGAACGCAACCGATAATGGTTAATTGAGCGGGAATGCCGCCGTCATTGAGTAATTTAACAGTTTCAACGGCAATATCCGCGCCTTTGCGTAACCATTCCACACCGACAAACAGCAGGCGCAATATCCGGTCGGCAGTTCTATTGCGTATGAATTGGCGAATTAGAGGCTCATCGGGTGCATCGGGAATATTTGCACCAAAAGGAACGACGCGAATACGTTCCGGCGCGGCACCGTAATCTTTTATGGCCGATTGTGCCGCCCAATCCGATGAATAAATGGCAATAGCGGCTTTTTGCAACGCATTTCTATCGGCAAGATGTCCGTTGCGAACAGCAGCCGGCGACAATTTCGACCAATCAGGATAAAATTCCGCCATTTTCGCAAATGTTGCGTCTGCCCAAAAAATAATAGGCAATGACGTTTCAAGAAATGCTACAGGGTGCGTCCAAATTGAAAATATCAACGATTGTTCGGGTGATAAACGCCGCTTTATTTGTTGTGCATAGCCGCGTAAAATTCCCGGTTCTATCCAGCGTAAATGCCTTTGGCCAAGCACGTATTGATGCCAAGCCTGCTTTGCCTTGAAATAAAGCGAATTGTGTTCGTAAAGCGGAGCGATTGGGTCAATTTTCATACCGGCCGAAATTAATGAGCGCGGAATATAATATCCCGTTCCCGACCAGCTGCGAATATTATTCGTGTCGAATGTGCTGACGTGGGCTATGCGCATTATGCTGAATATTACAATTCTCGATGAACGGACGTTACTACGCCGAGAACGCGAAAATCGTCGTCTTCTGAAATTGTAATTGTTCTGTAAAATGCATTATCGGGGCGCAGTTCAATTCGTCCGCCATCAATAAACAGCCGCTTTACCGTAAGTTCGCCGTTTAGCCATGCAACTACTACGCGCCCGTTTGCAGGCTCTACGCCGCAATTTATTACCAGCATATCGCCGTCGAAAATATGTGCGCCAATCATAGAATCGCCTACAGCGGTAACGGCATAGCAGTCTCGCGAATCGGGCACCCAGTATTTGCCGAAGTAAATTTCGGTTTCGAGTTCACTTCCTATATTGCGCGGCGCACCGCATGGCGCAGATTCGGAAAACATCCGTATAATACGGTTGTCTTCTTTGATTTTACAAAGATTCATATTATGCTCGAAAAATATTAAAAAAGAGGAATGTAAAAATATTAAAAATAAAAATGAAAACTTAATCCATAAAAAGATAAGGTTTCCAACTTTCGTCCACTCTGCCGATATATTGCCTTAAAAACAATACATGATTCGGCTTGCGAGGTTGTGTAAGTAATCTCATACGCGCTTCTTCGGGCGTTCTGTTTCCTTTTCTGTTGTTACATACAATACAAGCAGTTGTAAGATTTTCCCAAGTGTCGCCGCCGCCGCGGGAACGCGGTATTATATGGTCTATCGTCAGAGGTGCGCTTGGCGAACCGCAATACTGACAACGCATTCCGTCGCGTCGTAATATATTTTTTCGCGATAAATCTATGTTCTTATGAGGAACATAAATATAGGACGAAATTCTGATTACGCTCGGATAAGGAAAAGCCGTTGCCGCCGAACGTATAATCCTATCGCCGCGTGCGGCAATAAGTTCGGCCTTAAGCAACAACAGCATTGTAAGTGCTTTTCGGGCGGTGCAAATGCTGATTGGCTCGTAGCCTTGATTTAATACCAGGGCTTTGACGTTCAACGAGGTCGCACGTTCCGGTTCGGCCGTCAGGAAACGTCGCTCAAATCCATGATTTTTAAGATAACTGAAGGTGCTGTTCCAAAATAAAATAAAGGAAAAGTATGCGGCGAAATTTCCGCATGATTTTTACGGCAAAAATACGCTAATGTACCGATTCCGACAAAAGTGTTTTTGCATCGCCGACAGAAAAAGCGAAAAGATTCCGCAAAACGTTGGATTCAACAGTCAAGCGTAACAATTCCGACACTTAAAATCAATGTTCAAACGTAAGTACAGCAGTATTATTTCCTAACATTTAATTTATATTTTTCCATTATTCCCGACAAGTATATTGCGGCTTTGCGCAACAATTTCATCGGTTATTATTTCGGCAAGTCGCAAAGCCTCCGCTGCTTCACGCGCCGAAACAGCAACCGGTCTGCCGGAACAGATTGATTCAATAAATGCCTTTTGTTCTTCGGCAATTGCATTTACAGTCTGTGAAAGCGGCTTTTCAAAGACGATGGATACATTGCGCGAGCCTGTTTCTATATTGCCGAGCGTTGTGGCGCGGGCAGACGGCGGCAATGCTTCATCGGTTAAACGATAAATTTCCGACTCGCCTTTTGCAAAATCCACCGAAATGTATGCATCTCGTTGGAACATACGGAGTTTGCGCATAGGTTGTGCCGATATGCGCGATGCCGTTATATTTGCCACACAACCATTGGCAAATGTTATTCGCGCATTGGCAATATCGGTTGTATCTGTAAGAACACTTACTCCGTGAGCCGCAACCGAAACTACGGGCGACTTCACAAGCCATAACACTATATCCAAGTCGTGTATCATCAAATCCAACACAACCGAAACATCGGTAGCGCGCGGTTTAAATTGCGCCAAACGATGCGCCTCGATAAACATAGGTGCGATTTTATAGCCCGAAAGTGCGGTAATTCCGGGATTAAATCGCTCTACATGACCGACTTGTATTACGCGCTTTACTCTTTCTGCCTTTTCAATCAAACTTTCGGCTTCCGCATAGGAAACGGTTATCGGCTTTTCTATAAAACAATGTTTGCCGCGAAGCAATGCCTCCCGCGCTATATCGAAATGCACCGAAGTAGGCGTAGCTATTGTTATCGCATCGCAGGAATCCAGCGTTTCGCCCAAAGATTCAAAAGCCTTTATCCCATGCTCGGCAGCGATTTTGCAACTGCGTTCCGTGTCTGCATCGAATATTCCGGCAAGTTCGGCACCGGTGCAATTTTTCCACAGCTTTGCGTGAATTGCCCCTAAATGCCCCGTACCGACTACGCCGACTCGCACATTGTTCCCTATCATTTGCCTATAACGCCGAGTTCGCGCCCTATTTTTGCAAAACCATTGATTGCACGGTCAAGATGTTCGTGCGTGTGAGCCGCCGAAATCTGAACACGAATACGTGCAAGTCCTTTTGGTACAACCGGGTAGAAAAACCCTGTTACGTATATGTCCTCATCGAGTAATTTGGCTGCAAATTGTTGTGCTGTCACGGCATCATACAGCATAATCGGCGTTATCGGATGTGTTCCCGGCTTAATGTCGAAGCCGAAAGCCGACATTTTATTGCGGAAATATGCAGTATTTTCTTCCAAACGGTCGCGCAACTCCGTAGTATGCGAAAGAACGTCGAAAATTGCTATTGAAGCACCTACAACCGACGGCGGAAGCGAGTTGCTGAACAAATACGGGCGACTGCGCTGCCGCAACAGTTCTATAATCTCTTTGCGTCCGGTAGTGAAGCCGCCGATACCGCCGCCGAGTGCCTTGCCGAGAGTTCCCGTGATAATATCCACACGTCCGGTTACGCCGCAATATTCTGTCGCGCCGCGTCCGTTTTTGCCCATAAACCCCATAGAATGACATTCATCAACCATTACCAAGGCTTCGTAGCGTTCGGCCAAATCACAAATTTTATCAAGCGGCGCAATTGTTCCGTCCATAGAAAAAACCGCATCGGTAGCAATCATAATAAACCGTGCTTTTTCGGCACGCGCCTGTTGCAATTTAGCCTCAAGGTCGTCCATATCGCAAGTTTTGTAACGGTAGCGTTTTGCCTTGCACAATCTAACGCCGTCAATAATAGAGGCATGATTCAGTTCATCGGATATAATAGCGTCCAGTTCTCCCAGAAGCGGTTCGAAAACACCGCCGTTGGCATCGAAACAAGCGGCATATAAAATTGTATCGTCGGTATGGCAGAACTTCGATATTTTCGCTTCAAGCGTTTTGTGAATATCCTGCGTTCCGCAAATGAACCTTACGCTCGACATTCCGAATCCGTGTGTGTCGAGAGCCTGCTTTGCCGCTTCTATTACTTGCCGATGCGATGACAGCCCAAGGTAATTATTCGCACAGAAATTCAGAACCGGCCGGTCACGCCCTTCCACACGAATTTCGGCGCCTTGCGGCGTAATGATAATGCGTTCGGATTTGTAAAGCCCGCTGTTGCGTATTGTGTCGAGTTCATTTGTCAAAAATTCACGAAAAGAGCCGTACATGGAATTGCCTGCCTCAAAAAATTAAAAAATAAGCGATTACATCGCAAAAGTAGGAAGTTGCTCTGATTATTTTCATACAGCACCGCTGATTTTGCCGTTTTTGTGCTTTTTGCCTGGGTGTTTGTGCAGCTTTGAACAGCATTATATTTCGGTGCAGTCAATTATGCAAAAAGCCAACCCGCCGTTAAAAACGAGTTGGCTTCCGCTATGTGTGCCCGGAGTGGGACTTGAACCCACACGAGGTTTACGCCTCACAGGATTTTAAGTCCTGTGCGTCTGCCGATTCCGCCATCCGGGCAAACCGTTGCAAAAATACGGTTTTTGTGCGAGTATCGGTACTTTTTTTTATGCTTTCGGATGCGCTTGTTTATATGCGTTTTTCAATCGCTCCACAGAAACGTGAGTGTAAAGTTGTGTTGCAGCCAGCGAAGAATGCCCGAGCATTTCACTTACGGCTACTATATCTGCGCCCGCGTCAAGCAGATGCGTTGCAAAGCTGTGGCGCAAGGTGTGCGGACTTTTTTGCGGCGTTTCGGTAAGCGGCAGCATCGCTTTGTGCAGAATTTTATATGCAACAGCCGCACCGAGAGGCTTGCCGGATTTTCCCAGAAATAAAGCAGTACCGCTGTCACCAGATACTAACAAAGGGCGCAATTCGATATATCTTTTTAACGCTGCCGTACATTTTTCGCCGAACGGAACTATTCTGCGCTTACGTCCTTTCCCGAGAACGCGTACTGTTCCGCTTGCAAAATCAAGACTTTGAATATCAAGCCCGAGCACCTCGCCAATTCGCAATCCTGCGCCGTAAAGCAATTCTGCCAAAGCTGCATTCCGCGCACCTTCGGGCGTTTTTACATCGAATATTTCGCATAATCGCGCCGCTTCGTCAGGCCGCAAAAACGACGGTAATTTTTTCTCGATTTTTGGGGTTGCAATGCCGGCCGTCGGGTCTTTTGAACAGATTTTCTTCCGACGCAACCATTTGAAAAACGAACGAACGGCCGCAAACTTTACACGCAAAGATTTTTTTGCCAAGCCGCGGTCATGCAACCAACCTAAGAACGGGCGTATATCGGTTGCTGTCAATTCATCGGTATCTGTACGGGCATCTTCTTTCAGATAATCGTAAAATTCGCTTAAAGCCAAGCGATAAGTTTCAATTGTATGGGGCGAATAGCCGCGCTCCAATTCGCAGTATTCCAAAAATTTTCCGATATATCCGGGTAATCTTACAGCCATAAAACACGCAAAAATATTTTCGGTAACTTTCCGGTTTTCCGCAAGAAGAATCGTGCCGCTTCGCGCATTGTGCAATGAATAGATTAAAATTTCGGCGCAAAATGATAAGTTGCAGTTTCTCTTACCGTTTTGTTCATCATTCGGCGCAAAATATCGGGCGTAACGGTTGCCGATTATTCTCTTAACGTAATCTTTGGAAGAATTTGTTCCATATAATCTGACTACTTTTCCGCTCGACGAGCTCGAACGGCGCATAGGACTTGCACTCGACCCTATCGAACTGAACAGGCTTCGTGCGGCTTATGAGTTTGCGGAATGTACTCACGAAGAAAAAAAACGCAATGACGGCAGTCCGTATTTTTTTCATTGTGCCCGCGTTTGCCGTATTCTGCACGAAGAATTAGGAATTGCAGATGCCGATATTTTGTCGGCTGCATTATTGCACGACGTTATGGAAGATGACCGTAGTCTTACTCACGATATTCTTACCTATAATTTTGGAATGTACGTAGCCTATATTGTGGAAGTTCTTACCAAAGATCTCGACAAGCATCGTTCCGATCCCGATGCCGCCGACTATGAACAAGTAGCCGCATTGCAACGCGCCAGCGAAGATTGTCTGCTGATTCGTCTTACGGCAAGGCTCGACAATTTCAGGTGCTTGGAATACAGCCTCAAGCGCAATCCTCTGACATACATAGAAAATACAATCAATCGCTATTTGCCGTTAGCTGCCGAATCCGAGAATGAAAAACTGCAATACATAACGAAAATGCTGTTGCAGGAAAAAAATAAATTTCTTGGTTAGGTTTCAGCCGCAACAAATCAATGCAGATGTCAAATTAATATATTTTTCGGATATTTTTACAAGGAAATATACTGCGGATAAATATCGTGCTTAATTTATTTCAGGAATTTTGCCGTCATGTTATTTTTTATGTATTTATCGTGCAATGTTTTGCTGTTGCGCGGATATGGAATGTGCTGTGAACTCATCGTAAACAGCCGTGCAGTATTTTTTGTAAGGTGAATTCGGCAAACGGCTTATTGATTCCAAGTATTCGTCTTTGCTCAGAAATTGTCGCGTCAAGGCAATTTCTTCCAAACAAGCGATTTTCATTCCCTGTCTTTTTTCTATGGCATGAATAAAAGAGCTTGCTTCAAATAGGCTTTCCGGCGTTCCCGTATCTAACCATGCAATTCCGCGCCCAAGCAATTCAACCCGCAAACGTTGTTGCGCCAAATATGCTTTTTGTACGTCTGTAATTTCCAATTCGCCGCGTGCGCCGGGTGCCAGCGTTTCCGCAATTTGCACTACGTCGGGCGTAAAAACATAAAGCCCGGGAATTGCATAATTCGATTTAGGGCTTATTGGTTTTTCCTCTATTCCGATAACGTTTCTATCCGCGTCAAACTCAACAACTCCGTAGCGTTCGGGATCCTGCACATGATAGCCGAAAATATATCCGCCGGTATTTGCAACTATTGCATGACGTAAAAAATCAAGTTTCCCGTAGAAAATATTATCGCCGAGTATCAGACATACTTGCCGGTTCCCGATAAAATCACGTCCTACCAAGAATGCTTCGGCAAGTCCCCCGGGACGCGGCTGTACCGCATATTTCAAGGAAATGCCCCATTGCGCACCGTCGCCCAGCAATCGCTCGAAATGCGGCAAGTCATGCGGTGTGGAAATAATGAGTATGTCGCGTATTTCCGCAAGCATCAGCGCAGCAAGCGGGTAGTAAATCATAGGCTTGTCGTAGACCGGCTGTAGTTGCTTGCTCATTGCGGCACTCATAGGATACAGCCGTGTTCCGCTTCCGCCGGCCAAGACAATTCCCACAGTTTTCATATATTTTTCTCGGTCGTAAAAAACAAGCCTGCCGAATAAATGTAATTCAGCAGGCAAAAAGAACCTTTATTTTGCGGGCGGATTATTTCTGACGGAAAAATTCGCTTCAAGATATTTTTCCGATACAATGTGTACGGAATCAGCGATTCATCGTATTTGACCGGACTTGCAAATCACCCAAAATCGCAAGTGCTTCGGCTATGTAGATATCTTTGCGTATTTGCTTGTACCAGTCGTCCATTTTATCTTTTTGCTCGGCAACAGGTGCAGGGTCTGCTTTGGGTGCGCGAGTAATCATATTTTTATTTTCTTTACGGCTTGCGTCATATTCCTTGCTTTCGGCGCGTAATTGGTCTTGCTCTGCTTTGGCCTTTGCATAGCGCAACGACTCCTCCGTTTCATTGCGTCGCAGTTTCATTCGCTCGGCTTGTTCCGATACTGTCTTAAAAGCCGCATTAGCCGCTGTTCTTGCCGCACTTTTTTCTCTAAGCATCGGAATTTGCTCGCGCAATCCGTGCCATTCTCCGAATGTTACCGCAGGAATTGCATCGTAACTTAAAGGATAGTCAAGCTGACGTTCGCCAACGGGAATATATTCATAAATATCAGGCAGTATAATGTCGGGCGTTACGCCGCGAAACTGCGTACTTTTTCCTGTTATGCGGTAAAATTTTTGAAAAGTTATTTTGAGTGCGCCGAGCTTGCCGAACGAGGCATATTCCTCCGGCAGATAATTGTTCAGGTCAATAAAAGTCTGCACTGTTCCTTTGCCGAAAGTAGATTTTGAGCCAACAATAATTGCACGGCCGTAATCCTGCATTGCGGCCGATAAAATTTCTGATGCCGAGGCACTGAAAGAATTTACTAAAATCACCAGCAGTCCGTCGTACAGAATCGACGGGTCACGGTCGGCAAGAATTTCCGGGTGTGTTCTGTTTTCGCCTACTTGTACAATCGGTCCCTCCTTGATAAACAGTCCGCTCATTCGCACAACGTCCTGCAACGAACCGCCTCCGTTGTTTCGAAGGTCGAGAATTACGCCATTTACGTTCTCTGCACGAAGTTTAACGAGTTCTTTTCTCACGTCTTCGGAGCACCGCCGCCCTTCGGCACGGTTAAAATCGGCATAAAAGGCCGGCAAATTTATATAGCCGTAGACAGCATCGGATTTATCATTGCCTATAATTACCGATTTGGCAAATTGTTCTTCGATTTGCACAAGATTGCGAATTATGGAAATTTTGACAATGCGTCCGTCGGTTTTTTTCACGGTCAATCGTGCTTCCGTTCCTTTGCGTCCGCGAATCAGCCGTACCGCGTCGTCAAGTCGCATATCGGTAATATCAACCGGCTCGGCCTCGCCTTGCGCAACTTTTAGTATAATATCCTCGGGCTGCAGCTCTTTCCCTTTCCAGGCCGGCCCGCCCGGCACAAGCGATTCGACTTTTATATTTCCGTCTTGCTCGCGCAATGTTGCACCTATGCCCTCGAGTGTTCCGCTCATTCGAATATCAAAATCTTCTTTCTCTTTCGGCGGGAAATACTCTGTATGCGGGTCGTAACTTGATGCTACTGCTTCAAGATACTGCGCCAAACGGTCTTGGTCGGTTTCTTTCTCCAAACGTGAAAGCCTGTCCGTCATTTGCTTCAACACTTTTTCCCTAGCCTCGATTTCAAGTTCTTTATCGGATTTACGGAACTTGGGCTCTTCTATGGCTTTTGCGGCTACAGCGTTTTTTAAGGATTTGGTCTTTGTTGCCGACTGTACCACCGTATCCGGCGCGTCGCGTTCTTCAACCAGCGTTATATAACGCTGTAAAGTCTGTAATTTCAATGTCTTACGCCAAAGTTCTTTTAGTTCCGCCTCATTTGCCGGATAATCGCGTTTATCGGGGTCTGTTTGCAGAGTTTCGTCGGACTCAAAATCAAACGGTTTGCTTAATATTTCTTTTGAATACGACAGAACTTGTTCGGTGCGCGCAGGCAATATTTCGTTTGCCAAATCAAGAATCGGACTGCGTCCGTCTTCGAGCTCGGCAGTGAATTTCGGAAGAAATTGACGCATACTGTCAACGTCGGATTTCAACAGAAAAGACTTGCCGAAATCCAAGCGTTTCAAGAATAAACGGAAAGTGCGCTGCGGCAACGAATCACTAATATCGATAGGCGAATAATGCCCCTGATTCAGCGTCATGAAAAGTATCTGTTCCGTAATCTCTTGCTTCGTAGGCTTTTGTGCGCAAGCCGAACCGAAAACGGTAAACGCAACAGCGAAAAAAACAACAAAGTATCGGGGCAGGCGCGCAACGGCGAGCCGGTTTAGGGCATTATTCATGCTATGAGGAAATAGTATTTGATTGATGATTTTTCGGGGAAACACAAGCTTGCGATGCTTGAACGAAAAACGCTTCGGTTTATTTGGAAAACGCTGTAAACGCAAGCCGATTTTTTACTGAATTTAGCGTGCAAGTTTATGCCGCGATTTCTCTTTCGGCAATAGCGAAACGCTCCAACGTTACCACAGACGACGGAAACATGAAAATATACGCACAAAGAGCCGTCAATCCTATATTTTCAAATACCTTTTGCGCACCGATTTTATGTTGCGGCGCGTCGGGCTTTTGAGCAAAGCAACCGCAGTTGATATTATAGTCTTGCGACAAAGCCCACAATATAGCCGCGATAAAAGTAAGCAACAGAACGCCTGCAATCGCCGCATTTGCCCGCAGACGAACGCCCAATACAAGCATTAAGCCTACCAACAATTCAATCCATGGAAGCGTTATTGCAGATATATGAAGCAAATACAAAGGCATAATTTGATAATTGCTTATGCTCTTGGCAAAAGCATCGGGAACGGCGATTTTATCAACTGCTGCGGCTATGAATATCAGCCCGACCGTTAAGCGCACCGCCAACGAAAGTGCCGGATTCGATAATATGCGTTTCATAAACGAAAATCTGAGTCTTGAATATAAATTTATACCGAATTTAACTAAATATAATGCTTTACAGTACTTTTTCCTAATTTTCCTTGCCGACATTCCGCCGCGATATAACGCCGCGATAGAGATAAACGCAAGAATTAATGAAGAACAACAACATAATCCTTTGACAAATAAAAAAAAATGACTTAATTTGAATGAAAATTATGTTTAACCAACTCGACTGTGTAATTATGACAATTCGTATCTTTTCAGCTTGTGTCGCTTTTACGCTTGTAATGTCAGGTTGCGGCGGTTGCGATAAAATCAATGAAATACAACAAGTCGCGGAAAATGTCCAAGAGTTAAGCAAAGCGGCTGAAAATTCACAAGAGGCGGTTAATGCTGCCGAACAACGTCGCGACGAGCGTCGCAAGCGTGGCGATACTTTGGCAATGCCCTATCAGGAACTTCAAAAATATTTGCCTTCGTCCGTTGACGGCTATACTGCCGAAGACCCAAGCGGCTCAACCATGAATATAACCGGAATGTCGTATTCTACTGCCAAACGCGACTTTGTACGTTCGTCCGAAGCGTCCGGCGAAACTTCGCGCATTTCTGTCGAATTATTCGATTACAACTCCGCTTTCGATATTTACAGCGGGCTTACTATTTTATGGGGCGCAAATTTTTCGATGGAAGACGACGAAAAATATACCAAAACATTCGACTCCGGCATTAAGGATGTAACAGGCTTCGAAGAATATTACAAAAAAGATAAAAACGCCAATGTAACTTATGCAATCGGCGGACGTTTTATTCTGACCATAAAAGCCGACGGCGAACAATCGGGAACCGATTTTGCAAAAGGCATAGTGAAATCAATGAATTTGAGCGAGCTAGCATCTAAATAATTACAATTTGTTTTCCCGTCTTTTTTCAATTTTTCAACTAATACGGAGATGTAGTATGGCAAGTTTTGACGAAGAATTTATGGCCGATCCCGATGACGCGCAGAAAAATAAAGTCATGGGAATAATCGCCTACTTGGGCTGTCTGTGCTTTGTGCCGCTTATAGCCGCCAAAGATTCGCAGTTTGCCAAGTATCATGCCAATCAAGGACTTTCGTTGTTCTTAATGTCCGTAATTCTCAGCGTGGTGAAAACTGCACTTGCTTTTATGGATATTCCCATGCTCGGAATGTTCATCACGGCTGTTCAAGTCGGATTGCTGGTGCTGATGGTTCTCGGAATTGTAAATGCAGCCGGCGGAAAAATGAAGCCGCTCCCCGTAATAGGCGGATTTACAATACTGAAATAATATATCTCCCGAAAAAATCACGCCGCAAGAAAAATAATTTCTTGCGGCATTTTTTTACGTAAAAATTCGGTTAATTTAACGTTTTCCCGTCTTTGAGGTAAATGTGAACCGCAAGTTGTTTACGCTTTTCTGCGCAGTATTTTCATATTGCGCGGTAAGCGGGCAAATATTTGTTGAAAATTCATTCCCTCGCGATAGATATTCGCTTGCTCGTGTTTGCGATACGTCGTTCTTGCCGTCACGATTCGGATTAAATGCGGAAGGAATATTCCGGTCGGGGCTTTACACGGAATTTGCGGCCGATACTGCAACAATAGCACGAATACACGCGGCCGGATTTGAAGCGGAAATAATTATTGCAGATTTATCGAATTTTTATGCAATGCGCGCAAAGGCCTCGCCCAAACTGCAACGTGTTGCCGCAACCGGATTTCGGCTCGGCTCTATGGGCGGATATTTGACGCTCGAAGAGATTTACGCCGAATTTGACCGTATGCGTAAAGCCTTCCCGTCGGCTGTTTCTGCACCACTGCGTATAGGAACAACCATTGAAAATCGTCCTATATTTGCGTACAGAATTTCGCTCGCCCCAGAAAACGATTCCGTTCCCGAATCTGTTTTTACCGCACTTCACCACGCCCGCGAACCTGGCGGCGTAACCGCAATTACATATTTTCTGTGGAATTATCTGGAAAACAGCGACAAATCTTCCGAAAATGATTTTTTGCTTCGCAATCGTGCGATTTGGTGTATTCCGGCATTAAACCCCGACGGCTACGAATTTAATCGGGCTAATTATCCTGACGGCGGTGGACTTTGGCGGAAAAACCGAAGACAAAACGGCAATAATTGGGGCGTTGATTTGAACCGCAATTACGGCCCATATGAATTTTGGAACGCCGATAACGACGGCTCGTCTGCCAATCCGAGCGATGAAACTTACAGAGGAACATACCCATTCTCCGAATCGGAAACTCAGGCAATTCGCGACTTTGTTGCCTCGCGCCGTTTTAGTACGGCTATGAATTATCATACATACGGCAATGTGTGCATTTATCCGTTTTCGTATTCCGGGCGCGAAACGAACGACTCGTTGCTGTTCAGAAACTACGGCGCGGAAATTACACGTCGCAATAATTTTTCTTTGGGTAGAGATGTGGAAACATTAGGCTACGGTGTACGCGGCGGAAGCGACGATTATTTCTATGCAACCGCAAAAATTCTTTCGATAACTTCCGAAACCGGCACACATTCAGACGGCTTTTGGGCGCGTCCCAACCGCATCGAGGCTTTGGCGGCCGAAAATTTATATGCAAATTATCAAGCCGTTTGGAGTGCAGGTGTAAATCTGCGTCCCGTAGAAACCCAAATCGAATGGATAAATGATACGACAGCGATTGAGCGCGTTACTGTTATGAACGTAGGAACGCGGCCAAGCCCGGCCGGCGTATTTGCACGACTTAAGGCTTCGGGAAATATAATCATTGACAAACAAGAATTTACATTGCCGGAATTAAAACCGGCGGCATCCGTATCGGCAAATTGGCAAATTATCATAAAGCCGCATATTGCAGATAATTCTCAAAATGCTCATGTACTTGAAATTGAACAAGAAGGAACGCGGCGGCTCGACACCTTACGCAGCATGTTTCGTCGGCCTAAAATACTGACTTTATTTGCAGATAGTTCCGATATTTCAAATTGGAATGCGGGCAATTGGGGAGTTCGTCGCGATGGCGGCACATTCTCGCTTGCCGACAGTCCTTATGGATTCTATCGCCCGAACTCGCTTAATGCCGCAGTATACGGGCGGAATATTGACCTGCGCAATGCAGATGCGGCAACTCTGCATTTTCGGGCAAAATGGAACTTGACTCGGAAAGATGCAGCTGCAATCGAGGTATCAACCAACGGAGGGCGCGGCTGGGAGCGTTTGTCCGCCGGGCGTATGCGCACCGATGCAAATCTGCCGGATACACTTGGCGGCGGAAACGGGCCGGCATTACAGGGGAATTTTCCGATTTGGGAAATGCAAGAATGTTCGCTGAATAAATTTTGCGGCAAAGAAATCCTTTTGCGTTTTGTTCTGGCGGCAGAACAAGGCTATGTAGCCGACGGAATCGCCGTTCAAAATGTGCAAATCGAGATATTGAAAACTGAAATACCCCGTAAACAAAGTGATTTCTCCGCGTTTAGTGCCGACTTTTTCCCTTCGCCGGCCGATAATAAGGCGTATATTTCCGCGTATTTGCCGAACTCGCAAATCCCGGCCGGAACTGCAATTGAAGTCGAAGTATTTAATTCGTTCGGCGGCCAAATATATCGCGTCGTTTTATCCGCGAGTGGCGGTAATGAAACCGTAGTTGAACTTCCTGTTGCCGAATGGGCGCAAGCATCGTATTACGCGATTGTGCGATGCGCCGGAGCCGTCGCTTACGGAAAAATAGTCGTCATACGCTAAGAGCATCAGAATAAATTAACGTAACCGCGTTGCGCACCGGTTATATTCTTACGGCACAACGCCGTGTTACGGTTGTTAAGTTTGTTTGTATTAAGACATTATACATAGATATAGACAAATAATTTGCTGAAACTGCCGATAGAACAAAAATAGCAGTTCGTTGCATAGAAAAAATGCACTAAATTCGCCGACTGAATTCGTATGATTAACCATTGATTTGCAAATTTTCTCAATCAATTATTTCTAAACCGGAGAAAGACTATGGAAGTTAATCTGAAAACACTGACCGACAAGTTGAATCCCGTGTGCCGTCGTGCGCTTGAAACCGCGGCGCATTTATGTGTGGCGCAAACGCATTTTAATATAGAAATCGAGCATTTTCTTATTAAATTGCTGGAAGTTCCCGACAGCGATTTAAGCCGATTGTTGCGGCATTACGACCTTCGCGCCGAATCGCTTATGCGCGATATGACGCGGGCTATGGAACGTTTTAAGCGCGGCAACAGCCGTGCGCCGTATTTTTCGCCTCATATTCAAGAGCTTCTAACCGACGGTTGGACTGTTTCGTCGCTTCTTCTGGGCGAAACGGCTATTCGCTCGGGTGCATTGTTTCTTGCGATTTACGAGAACGAGTCTATTCGCTCTGCAATGGCGGAATCAAGCCCGACTATATTGCGCATAACCCGTGAACAACTTCGTCGCGACTTGGCCGATATTATTCGCGGTTCGGGCGAGGACGCATATCGCAACGTAAGCCCGTCCGGAGGAAGCACGGCGGCCGCTGCAAATGCCGACCCCAATGTTCCCGCGCCGCCTGCCGGCACTCAAGCATTGGATTTATACACCGAAGACCTGACGGCAAAAGCGCGTGCCGGTAAAATAGACCCGATTCTGGGACGCGATTACGAAATTCGTCAAATCATTGATATTCTTACGCGCCGCCGTCAGAATAATCCTATACTTACGGGCGAAGCAGGAGTTGGAAAAACCGCTGTGGTAGAAGGATTTGCCCAGCGTCTTGTGGCGGGCGACGTTCCGCCCTCGTTGCAAAACGTGGTTCTGCGAACGCTTGACCTTGGTTTGTTGCAAGCCGGTGCGGGCGTGAAGGGCGAATTTGAAAATCGTCTGAAATCCGTAATCAATGAAGTAAAAAGTTCACCTACTCCGATAATTCTTTTTATTGACGAAGCGCATACACTTATCGGTGCCGGCGGGCAGGCCGGGCAGGGCGATGCAGCAAATTTACTGAAACCGGCCCTCGCACGCGGCGAACTGCGGACGGTGGCGGCCACCACTTGGTCGGAATACAAAAAATATTTCGAGAAAGATCCTGCGTTGACTCGCAGATTCCAACCGATAGTTGTGGAAGAACCTTCGGTGAAAAATGCAATTTATATGTTGCGCGGCCAAGTTGATACGCTGGAAAAACATCACGGCGTAAGAATATTGGACGAAGCCGTGCGCGAAGCCGTAAAACTTTCCGACAGATATATTACAGGCCGTCAATTGCCCGATAAAGCAATCAGCGTTTTGGATACGGCTTGCGCCCGAGTCGGAATTAAGCAAAACGATACACCTGTTCCGATTGAAAATATTGCGCGCCGAATGCAACAAATTGATATTGAAATTCCGATTTTGCAACGCGAAAGCCTTGCCGGAGCAGACCATTTCGCCGAAATAGCAGAACTGCAAGCCGAACGCGAACGTATCGTGGCCGAAAAAGCCGGACTCGGAATACGTTGGCGAAAGGAATTGGCATTGGTAGGAGAGTACCGCGATGTACAGAAAACATTGGAAGAAATAACCGGAATCAGTGCCGCCGCCGGAGAAAAACCCGAAACGCCGCCCGATATCAGTGAATATAACGGCCGATTGGAGTCTATTCGCAATGAATTATCTCAAATTCAAGGCGATGAACCTATGGTGCCGCTTCGCGTGGATACTCAAACCGTTGCCTCTATTATTGGCGATTGGACGGGAATTCCCATAGGGAAAATGGTTGCCGACGAAATACAGACTATGCTGCATCTATCCGAAAAAATGCGCGAGCGCGTCGTGGGACAAGACCATGCGCTCGACATTATAGCCAAACGAATTCAGACCTCGAAAGCCGAACTGACGGACCCCGACAAACCTATAGGCGTATTTTTGCTTGCCGGAACAAGCGGCGTAGGAAAAACGGAAACAGCAATTACGCTTGCAGAAATTCTTTACGGCGGAGAGCGCAACCTAATCAGTATAAATATGTCGGAATATCAGGAAGCTCATACAGTTTCATCGCTGAAAGGCTCGCCGCCGGGCTATGTGGGCTATGGACAAGGCGGTGTGCTGACCGAAGCCGTAAGGCGTAATCCGTATAGCGTTGTGTTGCTCGATGAAGTGGAAAAAGCACATCCGGACGTTATGGAACTTTTCTATCAAGTGTTCGACAAAGGTGTGATGGAGGACGGCGAAGGAGTACAAATAAACTTCCGCAACACGGTAATTCTGCTCACCACAAACGTAGGAACAGACACGATTTTCAATGCCTGCGCATTGCCGCAAATGCCCGATGTTGAAACTTTGGTAGAATACTTGCGTCCAGAATTGATGCATGTATTCAAACCCGCACTTGTAGGGCGAATGACTATTGTGCCGTATTATCCGCTCGACGATGAAATTATGAAAGACATTGTGCGGCTGAAAATCCGCAAAATACAGCGACGTTTTGCGGAAAATCATCGCGCCGAATTAACTTATGATGACGCTATAGTTTCGGCTATAGTCCAACGTTGTACGGAAGCCGATACAGGTGCGCGCGCTGCGGATAATATATTGAGCAATAATGTGTTGCCTACTCTTTCCATGCTGATTTTGGAGCGTATGGCCGCCGAAAAATCGTTTGAACGGGCGCATATATCGCTAAGCGAAGACGGCAATTTTCTGTACGGTTTCGACGATGAAATCGAGACTATGAAATCGCTTGCACAATCTGAAGCAAAAGATGGATTACCCGACGATAATATCGTTGCCGGATAATCGAAAAATTACAGCATAAACTTTTCGGAAATGCAGCAAACAGCCTTGTGCCGTGCATATAAAAATAATTGCAGAACAGACAGCCCTTGTCTTCAAGATGCATACGCAATCTTAAAAGCAGGGGCTTTTTGCCCGAAATTTTTCCGACAATAATAAAACATGTGAATTAAGTTCTCGTTCTATTTGAAATTACAAGCTTTTTTCGGCAGATAACCTGCACAGCAAAAAATAAAAAAAAGCAACGTCGAAACATCTGCTCCGACGTTGCTTCGTATATTGCGGAATATGATTTGCCGCAATATGCATGGTGGGTGAAAAGGCGTATTTTTCAGTACTGAATTTGCGAGCCGGCCACACCGTTGATATAAATTATTGACGGTTCAATATTTTTAGGTTCTTGCAACACTATACGCAAGCGAAAAATCATTTCGAATTTCAGCTGATGAGCTTGTGGATTGGCCAGAACTTGCGTATAATCGTTCAGTAATCTGGCACTGCAATAAGCATTAGCCGAGCCGTCCGGAATTATTGTGTCGGTTATTTGTATTTGCCGCCAAGTTTTATTTGCGGAATCATAGCGATTAGTGATTCGTTCCACTATAAATTCGGCGCCGAGCGGTTGCGAAATTCGGTCTATCAGATTCGTGCCGCGGTTATCCAGCGGCAGAGAATCGAATCTGAAACGTACCTCTCGCAAAGCAGCGGCTATTTTTTGTCCCGTGCCGGTAAATTCCGCACCTTGCGAATCGGTGAGCATAGAACCTCGCATAAAAAGTGCCGGCTTATTGCCCTGCGTAGTGTCTACTCTTGCATATATACTTTCGCATTTGTTGGGCGCGACGCTCCAACCGCTTTTGCCGCTGTAATGCTCACCGCTGCCGAAGCAGACCGAACCAATAACCGGCGCGGGCGGCTTGCGCTCTATCTCGGAAGTAGTTATACCGCCTACATCCAACGGGTTACGACAAGAAACAGTTGTAAGCAATACAATTGTAAATGTTAGAATTAATGTAGTCTTTTTCATGGCAAAAAATCAAAATTGAAATGCAAAACCATAGGTCAGTCCCGATTTCCAAGATTGGAAAGAGCGTCCTTGAAATTGAAAAAACAAACTGCTTAGGTCGCCGCCGAGCGTCATTCCGAAAGATGAAGACAATGGATAATAAATGCCGAGCGTGGCGCGCACATATTGCCCGATTTCTGTTCCGCCGCCCGATAATGCCAAATACGTCGTAATGTCGCCGAAGCTCTCCTGCGGTTCCAACGAATATTGCGCCGTTAGTCCGCCGAACAATAATGGCACCACTTGACGATAGATTATATCCGTACTTTCGGATTTGCCTGTATATTGCAATGCGTAGTATTCGCGGCCTATTTCCGCGCCAATTGAAAATGCACTCGAAAGCTTGTAATAACCGCTTACAGCCGCGTTGTCAAAAGGCGAAATACCGACGTTCGACAATGGCGCGGGCGATGAGGTTATCGTTGCAATGCCCCGTGCCTGCATCCAAAACTGCGGATAAACCGAGGCCGGGCTGAATGTATCGGACTGTATTATTTGCGGTGCCGAATATGTAATGGCCGCGGACGAAACAGGCCGTGCATCAACTATTGTTGTTGCAGATATTTCGCTGGGCGATGTGGTATTGCCGCCGTTCTCCGTGTCAAATACTGCCAAGATTGGAGATGCTATAGAAGAAAATGAGTCTGTTGAAAATACATTTGCACCATTTCCTGCCATGTGCGATGTATTCGTTACAAGTTTTGTTGTAGTACGAAGTGCCGTAAAGTCGGCAATGGAAGCCGACTGAAGTGCGGTAACAGAATGAGCGGCGGATATATTGCGCCCGTACAATGTAAATTCACTCAACTTATTTTCATACCAATAACTTACCACGCCCCAAGTTGCCAGAGAAAATAAAACTGAAAATGTTGCTATAAGTCCGAAGTTTGACCAAAACACGCCGATTTTACGTGCTTTATCTCTTGGCGGCGGTATTGCCGGATAATCAAGACCAACGCCTCCGAAAACAGCGAGAGCAGATTCGGCCGGCGGCGTAAACGCTTCGGTATGAGATTGCACGGCCGAGCGAATCGAAAGATATTCGCGCATTTCTGTTCGCAGGTCAGGTGCCGCCGCCAATGCGGCAAAAAGCGATTCTTCGCTTGATATGTCAAGTTCGCCGTCAAGAAAGGCGCAAATCATATCGGAATAAGAAGCAGATTCCATAATCGTAAGCCTATTA
The DNA here is from genome assembly GCA_020852855.1 of Bacteroidota bacterium. Taxonomy (GTDB): domain Bacteria; phylum Bacteroidota; class Ignavibacteria; order Kapaibacteriales; family UBA961; genus JADZAA01. Next base: position 863 of record JADZAA010000054.1, on the reverse strand, counting down.
CGTATTCGATAAATCTTTAAGATAAGGGGCAAGTATTCCGCGTATTCTTTGCTTGGCGCGAAAAACCCGCATTTTGACATTTGTGGGTGATGTATCCACAATTTCGGCTATTTCCGAATACGACAGCCCGTCGTACTCTCTAAGCACGAACGCTTCGCGGTAATTCTCCGGCAAAAGTTCGAGTGCCATCGAAATCAACTGTAACAGTTCTTTGTTTTCTAACGAATACGGAACACTTGCCCCGTGAAATTCCTTGATTATTTGTGCGGATTGCTGCATTTGTTGTGGGGCGGCACGCATTGTATTCAAACAAGTGTTCCGCGCTATTCGCAAAAGATATGCAGCCACATTCGTCATTTGCCGACCGGCTTGCGCGGATTTGAAGAACTTGATAAACGTTTCTTGAAAAGCATCTTGCGCTTGCTCGTAACTTCCCATAATTCTATGGCAATACGCAAATACCCGCGATGCATGCCTCCGGTATAATTCCGCAAAAGCCGCTTCCGCAGTACGCTTTTCTCCTGTCAATTCATCGAAAAGCTCGAGATCTGTTTTTTGATATGATTTTGGAATAGACATTGCCACAATAACATTTTTTTTCTCGGTTCGTTACATAAATTTCTGTCGAATGTGAATATTATCTGAGTCAATCATACTTTAACACCTGATTATTAAACATTTTTAAGAACAAAGACAGTATAACCGCCGCATTATCCGAGTAATCATACGAATTATGTTTGGTTATACTAAATTTTTAATGGAGTAAATTTACAGGGAGAAAGTTGGAAATGGAATTTATAGATTTTCTACGTGAGATGTTAGGCATTACCGAAGATTTTGCCATTACTTGAATAGATAAAGAT
>JADZAA010000053.1 GCA_020852855.1 Bacteroidota bacterium | reverse complement strand
GTTTACAGTTTAAGCGACTATTCAACAAAAAATACACATCAAAATAATCATGGTAATCTCCTAAATCTTGAAAAATCATGGTTCAGACAATTGGCAATACCGACCTTTTGAAGCTGTCCAAAACAGCCTTTTTATGCAGCCGACAAGTGCCTGCTTCTGTGGTATTGAAATGCTATGACTGGGCTATAAATCAAAGAGAAAAAGGCAATTGTGTAATCAGTGGTTTTCACAGCATAATAGAAAAAGATGTTTTGCATTATTTACTCAAAGGCAAACAGCCCATCATTGTAGCCTTAGCAAGAGGACTAAAAGAAAAATTGAATTAAAAAAATCCCTGCCCTTCAGAAAATAAAAAATACGCAACCGCACCAACCAACACGACACAGACAATGACAGTTAAACGCAACAACAACAATGGTTTACAAAGCGGACAGACAAGAACACCAGCACACAACAGCGTGTTGCCTCAATTGGCGGTGACATGCAAAATTGAAGCTGAGTGCTCCTATCAAACTTTTGTGCAAGGTTCAAGGTCAGTAATTCTATTGAACATTTGTGCTAAAAATCCGCCACTTCGCCAAGCTGGTCAAACGTTAGCGGTCAGGCAAAGACGACACACCAAAACAAGTAATTACACAACAAAATGACAACGAATAGAAAAGTAATTTTATACATCGCGACAAGTTTAGACGGTTACATTGCTCAACCAAATGACGGCCTTGGGTTCCTTTCAATTGTGGAACAAGAAGGGCAAGATTATGGCTATGTGGACTTCGTAAAAACAGTGGACGCAGTTATTGTTGGACGCAAAACTTACGACAAAGTAATTTCTATGGGTTTTGACTTTCCTCACGCCGACAAAGATGCTTACATCATCACACGGACACCAAGACCAGATATTGGTTCAGTAAAGTTTTATACGGACGACCTTAAATCACTTGTTGACAAACTTAAATCAGAAAACGGAAAAAATATATTTTGTGACGGTGGTGCAGAAATAGTAAATGAACTTCTAAAAGGCGACCTTATTGACGAGTTTATTATTTCTATTATTCCAATATTAGTTGGTAACGGGACAAAACTTTTTAAGGGCGGCAGACCTGAGAAAAAATTGGAACTTGTATCTGTAAAATCATTTGACAAAGGATTGGTTCAACTACATTATAAACGAAAAAAATAAATTTACGACATATTCATTTATACCCATCGGACTAATAGCAATATTTATTGTTTATGTTTTATGTTTTATACCTTATACTATTTAAAAAAGACAAGAGGCAAGTCAAGGCAATTTTACCGATTGGACTTGTCTTTATTGCAATATGGATATGGATATATTACTTTTTGCTTAAATAGGCAAAACCGAATAAAAAAAATGCCCGAACCGCTGACAAGGTAGTGCGAAAAGAAAAAACATCAGCCAATATTGAATTTGCGGCAAGGCGGGCTGATGTGCTGAAATGAACTTTTGTGTGTATCGTCCTGAAAAAAGTTGACACTTTTTGGTTCTAAATCCTGTTACAAGTTTACACATTTTCTGTAATCCTAAATAAGGTGTACATTTGCATTGGAAACTAAACGGAAGCAAGTTTTGCCGGAGAGCAACTTGCCTGGTATACATCTCCGGGTGACGGAATAAAACGTCTATTTTAGCCGAGTAAACAGATTGACTTTTTTTATTCTTGAACCCTTCATGCCTAAAAAACTCATTTTACGACATAACAACCTCCTTCGTTTTTGAATAATAATTTTTCCATCTACGTTTTAGTTCTCCTTCTCGTAAATGAGCTTCAATGGGAGTTAACATATCAATACTGCTGTGCGGTCTTTCATACTTGTTACTTTTTCTCGTTTGAGTTTCATCTTTTCATGCCAAGTTGGTTTTCGACCTTGATATTCCAAAACCCAATTAGCAAATACTGCGAAATGGAATACCATATTTCAATCCAAGTTCACGATAGGTGTAATTGCCTGATAAATATTCGGCAACAATTTCTTCTTTTGTTTTTCTTTTTTGATTCATTTTGTGCGAAATTAAGTTGTCATTTCTGTCAACCTATTTCAGGACAAGACACCGTTCCGAAAGTTTTCGGTACAATTTTTTAATCCGTATTATTTGCGCAACCTATTCGAAAGATAATACAATCGGCGTTGCTCATAATCGGAGAGATTATTCCAACCTTGCGCTTGAACTTTATCGAGTAATTCGTTCAGTTCTTCTTGAAGTTGCATGTCGACTTTTCGTGCGGAGGCTTTGCCCGGTCTTTGCGTGCGCAACCATTCCTGCGTGGCCGCCGGTGCAGTAAAGAATGAAGTCCGGGCAGCCAGCCAAATAAATGCCGTAAAGCCGGCAAAAAGCAATGCGACAAGCCATGCTCTGTCGTCTATCAAATCGGGTTGCAGTGCCAGCGATACAAGAACTCCGGCAAATGCGCCGCCGAGATGTGCATCGTGGCCTACATTATCGGATTGTGCGCGCATTCCAAATATGGAAATAAGCATATAAATCACGCCGAACAGCCATGCCGGAATCGGAATCGGAATAAACATCAAGCCTAAAGTAGCGTCGGGGACAAGCAATATAAACGAGAATATAACGCCACTGACCGCACCCGACGCACCGACGGCGCGATAGTCTTCGTGGTAGCGGTGCATATACAGCGACAGCAGATTACCGCCAAGTAATGAGCCGAAATATACAGCAAGAAACCCCACGGTGCCCCAGTACTTTTCGATTGCCGGTCCGAACCAATAAAAGCTGTACATATTGAACGCAAGATGCATCCAGCCGCCGTGCAGGAATCCCGAAGATAACAGCCTGATATATTCGCGCTCGCGCAACACGCCGTTAATTGAAAATAAATATTTCTCGAAAAAATGAGTGTTTTTGAAGCCGACAAGCGAAATCACTATATTAGCCGCAAGCAACACAAGCCAAGAAATCGAAGATATATCGGTCGGTTCCATAAGGAATGATTATTGAAAATGATTAGACTTTTCCGAAAAATATGCCGAAAGCAGAGCAAAAATCAGGATTTTTATCAATCGTCGAGCGACTCCGCTATATTTATATAGCTTTGATAACGCCCGTAGTCGACACGTCCGGCTTCGACGGCACGGCGTACTGCGCAGTCCGGTTCGTGCAAGTGTGTGCATGTATTGAACTTGCATTTGCGAAAATATCGGTCGAAATCATGAAAATAGAAAGGTATTTCCTCGCGGGATAAATCCCATATCGCAAATTCTCGCAGGCCGGGCGTATCGGCAATAAAACCGCCGCCAGGCAAAGCAAATATCTCGGCAGCAGTTGTAACGTGTTTCCCCTTGCCGAATTTCTCGTTCAGTGTGTCGACACGCTGCGCTTCACGTCCGAGCAATTTATTGGTCAGCGATGACTTGCCTACACCGGAAGGCCCTGAAAACACAGATATTTTACCGCGTAATTGCCTGCGCAAATCTTCTATTCCCAAGCCCGTTGCCGCACTTACGTACAAAGTGGGAATTTTAAGTTTTTCATAGACCTGCAAGTCTTCGCGCACCGCACTTTCGGGCATAAGTTCTATTTTGTTTATGCAGATAACGGGCGTGAGCTGTCCTTTTTCCGCAGCAATCAGATATCGGTCTATCAGCCGGCGATTATAGAACGGTTCGGCTGCTGCCATTACAATTATCAGCTGCTCGGCATTGGCAATGATAATTTGCTCGCGCTTTGCCTTGCCAACGCCTCGTCGTGCAAGTTTGGCGGTGCGCTTGTCTATGGCTATAATAGAGCCTTCGTCTGTAGTACTGCGCGTAAAATGCGCGGAGTCCCCCACGGCTATAAGCGAGCTGTCGGAATTTGGCGACTGCATAGTTCCGGCCGCTATGCATAGAACGGGCTTGAGCGATTCGTCCGGCAGTACTACCCAAGACCTTCCCGCCGCACCTGTAACCCGTCCTTTTTCGACGTGTGCAATTTCGGCGTAACGTTCTTCTTTCCGCAAAGTTTTTGTTTCCTCGCGCTTGGTTTCTACTTGTTTGCGCTCGTAGCTTTCTTCGAGCATTTCCATCCAATCTTCGGCACTTCCTCGCCGCGTATGCCGCGTGGCACGTACTTTCTTTCCTTTTGCTGTTTCTATTTTCTTCATATTGTCAATTTTTCTTCACACTTGCAAGGTTGAGATTGTCAAATTTCTTACACAAAATTCTTGTTGAGTTATTGGTTTTTTGTAATTTACATCAGTTTTTATTAATTATACCCACATTTCTGTGAAATACCGTTGGATATTCAGAAAGAGCAATGATGACGGTGCCGTACAAAATTTAGCAAAATCATTAAGCATACCCGAAGGATTGGCGCGCGTACTTTCGGCGCGAGGTCTTGTAGGCAATAGTCAGGCCGAGAGTTTTTTATCGCCTTCGATAGAAGAAATTCACGACCCGTTTCTTATGGACGGCATGGAGGCCGCGGTAGAAAGGGTAGAGCGGGCTGTAAAATCCGGCGAAATGATTTGGATACATGGCGATTACGATGTAGATGGTACGGCAAGCGCATCTATGATGCTTTTATTTCTGCGCGAAATCGGTGCAAAGGCGCAGTATTTTATTCCGCACCGGCAGGGTGACGGCTATGGTCTTAGTGCTGCAAGTATCAACAAAGCACGCGAGGCCGGCACTTCATTGATAATCACCGTGGACTGCGGCATTACTTCCGTAGAAGCCGTCAGATTGGCTGCATCTTACGGCATAGATGTAATAGTTTGCGACCACCACGAACCGGGCGAGTCGCAGCCCGACGCGGTAGCGATTCTCGACCCCATCAAACCCGGTTGCAATTATCCGTTCAAATATCTTGCCGCTTGCGGAGTAGCCTACAAGCTTATTCAGGCTCTTTCGATAAATCGCGGAGAATCTGAACGTGCATATAATTACCTTGATTTTGTGGCTGTGGCTTCGGCGGCCGATATAGTGCCGCTAATCGGTGAAAATCGCGCACTTGTATTTGCCGGACTCGAACTGCTAAATGCAATACCGCGCCCAGGATTCAAGGGCTTGCTCGATTGTGCGGATATGAACCGCAATCCAATTACTACCAGCAGCATAATTTTCGGACTTGCACCGCGCATAAATGCTGCCGGCCGGGTGGGCGACGCACGCCGTGCCGTAGAAATGATGACGCAATCCGACGAAGTGGCGGCATTCGCCATAGCGCAAGAACTTGAACGCGATAATCGAACTCGGCGAACGCTTGATGAATTTACTTTTGAGCAAGCCTTCCGTGAGGCCGAGGCTTATCTTGCCGACGGTAATCGCCGCTCTCTTGTTTTGCACCGCGACGATTGGCATGCGGGCGTTATCGGAATTGTTGCCTCAAGGCTGGTGGAAAAATTCCATGTGCCGTCTATAATGCTGACAACCGTCGACAGTTACGCGAAAGGCTCGGCACGAAGTATCAAAGACTTTGATATTCACGGAGCCCTGAAATCATGCGAGCGTTTTCTGCTCGAATTCGGCGGACACAAACATGCCGCCGGACTTTCGCTTTCCGTAGAGAATATCCCGGCTTTCCGTGAAGAATTCGACTCCATTGCCCACGCTGCAATTACCAATGAAATGATGATTCCGGAACTGCTTATAGACACGGAATTGCACCTCAGCGAGCTTTCTCCGCAATTCTTTGAAACTATCAAGAAATTTGCTCCTTTCGGGCATCACAATCCGAAACCCGTATTTTACTCGCGGCATGTAGTCAGTGCAAACGGCGTAAAAATAGTAGGCAATAATCATCTTAAATTCCGCGCTTTGCAATCTAATTTTACCATAGATGCCATAGGATTTAATTTGGGAGATAAACTTGCATTTTGCCGCAACGGACGTTCGTTTTCCATTGCATATACTCTCGAAGAGAATACGCATAACGGCAACGTTACACCTCAAATTTCTATAAAGGACTTACGCCCCGATTCAATATAGAAAAACGTGAATTTGTTTCGGGTGCTTTTTTGTACACCCTAATAACGGGCAAGCAAGCGATTAGCCATTGCCGAAGCTGCCTGATGATGCAGTATTTGCGGGAATACTGATTTGCATATCGTATATCCGCGAAACTCTCTTTTGCTTAATTTTCTTTGCGGCGCAGAAATCACAACCGGACCGACACGCTAATTCTTCTCTGCACAATTTTTCAGATGCCCCGATACAAACTGACGATAGAATACGAAGGCACGCGCTATTCGGGCTGGCAACGCCAGAAAAATGCCCGAACTATACAGGGCGAGCTTGTTAAAGCCGCGCAAACCGTATTTGACGGTGAATTTGAACTATATGGCTCGGGGCGTACAGACTCGGGCGTTCATGCTTTGGGACAAACAGCGCATCTTGACGTTCGTACAATGCTTGCACCCAATATTATCTGCATGAAACTGAACGATGAGTTGCCTGCCGACATTGCTGTTCGCTATGCGGAAAAAGTTTCGCCTCGATTCCACGCACGCCACGATGCCAAAGCCCGCAGCTATCTCTATCAAATTTCGCGCAGACGCACCGCTCTTGGCAAACGCTATGTGTGGTGGATAAAAGACCGTCTGAATATAGATGCAATGCGGCAAGCGGCCAACGAATTTGTCGGTTTGCACGATTTCCGTTCGTTTACTGCCGACGACCCGGATGAAAAATCTACAAAGGTTTCCGTTGAATCATGCAGAGTAGAGTCGGCCGGCGATTTAATTCTCATACGAACGGTAGGCTCGCATTTTCTATGGAATATGGTACGGCGTATGATAGGTTCGCTTGCGGAAGTAGGGCGCGGAACTCTTGATGTGGAAGATATAAGATTTTTTTTGAAGAAAAAGTCCGATGTTCCGGCTCGTTTAACCGCACCGCCTTCGGGATTATTTCTCGAAAAAGTATATTACGACAGCGATGTTCACTCAGGCGAGATTTGTCCGGTGATAAACATATAACCGACGGTCAGGTAATTTTATTCGCATCGAATAAATTGTGCGCCGAAAACTCCCGCGCCATGTCTTTGCGGAAGCATAAAGAGGAAGCCGTTCGCACATACAGACTGCGGAAGATGATTTTCCGCAGGCTCAAGGCGAAAGTCGGGGCGATGCTCCAAAAATCGAGCTGCGATTTCGGAGGTTTCCTCCGGCTCGAAGCTGCGCGTTATATATTGCAATGTACCGCCTGGTTTGACCATACGAGCAACTTTTTCGATATAGCCCTGCTGTTTGCGCGCAAAATCAGCTGTATCGTCGGCATTTCGCTTCCATTTCATATCCGGGCGGTCGGCAAGTGCGCCAAGTTCGGAGCATGGCGTGTGAAAGACCGCAAGGTCTGCTTCTTTTTCGGATTGTTGCGCATGCAAATCGCAGCCGGTCGTGCCGAGCCGAACGCCTAATCGCTTGGCTGAACGCACAATCGGATTTAATTTATCCCGAAAAGCGTCTATTACAAGTACATTGTTGTTTTCGGCTAAGGCGAGTGCCGCGCTGCCCGACCGCGAACCGAGTGCGATAATCGAAGCGTCGGCGAACCGTTCCGCAAACTGAATTGACATAGCCGATGCCGGGTCAATAATATCGAATAATCCATGCTCGTAGCCGGCAGGCACTTGAGCCGGCACATAATTCGATATGGTCAGCATACCCTTGCAAAGTTTTGAAGGAGCAACCGAAACGTCTTGGCTTTCGAGCTGCCGTTGCAGTTCGTCGGGGGATATTAGCCGCAAATTAGGACGTAACAAGGCCGCCGCATTTCTATTGTTGGCTTTAAGAAGCAGAGTAGTTTCGGCTTCGCCGAAGCGTTCGGTCCAACGTTTAACCATCCAGCGCGGGTGCGAATACATTACGGCATAATACCAATAAATGTCGTCTTCATAAGACGGATAGCGTATGCTGTTGATATGGCGCAGAATATTTCTAAGAACATTCCGAACCATACTTGCGGGTTGTTCGCCTTTTATACGGGCGACGGTTGCCGACGACGCGGCTATTGCCTCCAAAGGATCCGTATGTTTCAGGAAAAGCATCTGGAAAAGGGCGGTACGCATGGCATTTTTTACCGGCGTGATGCATCGGTCGAACTCGCCTCGATAAAATCCGTTAAGAATCCAATCGAGCCGCACTTGCCAACGCAATACTCCGTGGATAATATCGGCGAGAAGTTTGGCATCTTTGCCGCTGAAATCGAGCATTTCGGCGGCAAGTAACTTTTCAAGATACGAATCGCTGCGCTCAAAGCGATTCAATATTCGAATAGCGGTAGCGCGAACGTCGTCGTAAGTGGTAATTTCGGAGTTGTTCTCAGAGTCATTTTCAGATATTTCGTTCATAATTTTATCTCAAAAACAGAAGTGCTTTAAGTAAAAAAACAACGCTTTCGACTGCAACAAAACGGCGGTTTTATAGTCCTTGCTTGAAACGACGTTCGTTATCTATAAGTATTTCCGAATAAAATGCGTAAAAACGGTTTTTCTATGTCGCAAGATAACTGTATTTTGCGTACATATAAAGAAAAAATGGCGGCTATAATTGTCGTGTTCGCTATGAGACATTTTCTTGCCACGGCGGTATTCATACTGCTATTTACGGCATTAGCGCAGGCGCAAGGCGGTGCGGACGAAGAATTATCAAGTCCGATAGACCCTATGTCGACTTTTTATCCGTTCCGTTTAGGCGGCGTTTTGGGCGCCGGGCCGGCTGTTCAGAACGGCGAGCTGAAAACTACGGCGTGCGACTGCCCCACCTTTATCGGCGGTGGCGGATATTCTATGCTCGGCGGACTTGCAGGCGAATATTATTTGGACGAAAGCATCGCAACCGGACTTTTACTTACGATTGATTTTCGTTCGATAGACGCATTGTATCGCGAATATGAAGCCGTGCCGCTTATGCAATCGTCAACCGGTGAAATCATAACACAGCGCGTTCAATTTCGCCATTCGGCTACCGTTTCGACAACGGCTTTGGCGGTTAATCCTTTTGTTAAATTTCATCCTTTCAAGAAGATATTTGTACAAACCGGACCAAGTTTTAATTTCGGGATATCGTCGTCGCTCCGACATGAAAAAGAATTATTAGACCACATAGTACGGTTGCCGAATGGCGAAGATGCCGAGATCTCGCTTGACAGAAGCGACCCTCGCGTATTTTCAGCCACAAAAGCGTTGATTCAGGACAGCGAGTTGCCTAAGCTGAAAAATCCTATGCTTTTTTGGAATTTTGCCGCAGGTATTGATATTAATGCCGGCCGCAAAACAGTTCTCACGCCGCTCGTTCAATATTCTGTTCCATTAGGCGAATTATCGTCGAGCGGTGATAAATTCAGCATTTCCAATTGGGCGGTAATGGCCGAAGTAAAGGTAAAATTTCGCTGACGGCAAAGTATTGCGTTCGAGAGGGTTTAGCCCTTACTCACCGTCCGTCGGCAATTTGCCGCAGACAATTTTTCCGCACTTTACAGTGCCATTCTTTACAATGCCTTTGTTTTTTTTTGGCATTGTCGAAGAATTACGGTATTTTTTCGTTTCTTCATTAACTAAACGACAACGTTCTTTCACGAATAGGCACAGCGTTATGAGAAAAATTTGCTACGTTTTGTCGGCTCTCCTCATTTGCTCTTTCCATGGCGTTCTCGCCGGCTCTCCAAGTTCTGCAACAATTAGCTCAAAAGCCGAAGCAGGCGGCGGCAAACTTGCGGCAAATACTGTTATTTCCGTTGTTCGGCCGGAACTTATGCTATATGCACTGACCATCGAGATGCAACCGCCGCAAGAAGGCGGGCTATTAGGCGAAGGCAAAATACGCATCATTAATCTTGGGCATATCATCAATCACGAAGGTGTGGATTACGCTCCTACGGTTAGTGCCGACGGACGCACTTTGTATTATGTGTCTGAACGTCGCGGCAGCAAACTGCGTACAGACGGAAAAGGGCCGTCGCACGACTTTTGGGCGGCAAAAAAGAATAACAATCTCGATACGGTATTTTTTACGCCTTTCAATATAGATACAAGCACAGTATACGGCAACCTTGGCGTAAATACGCAACGCAATGAAGGCGCAGCCTCTATTGCCGCAGATAAGCAAACGCTCGTGTTTACAGGTTGTAACCGTAAAGAAGACGGTCTGGGGGACTGCGACTTGTACATAACGGAGATTGATGGCGATAAATGGTCGAAGCCCAAAAATATGGGGCGAAAAGTCAACTCTGAATGGTGGGATTCGCAACCAACTATAGCACCGGACAGAAGCCGTATTTACTTCTGCTCCAATCGTCCGGGCCCGAACGGTGAAGACAATTTCGATATTTGGTATACTGATTGGGACGACGATGCGCAAGAATGGAAACAAGCCGTTAACGCCGGTCCTAAAATCAATACTTCCGGCAAAGAACGCTCGCCGTTTATAGCGGCCGACAATGAAACTTTATTTTTTGCTTCCGACGGGCACCAACCCAATCTTGGCGGTACGGATTTTTACTATATTAAGCGCGACGGCGATTCGTGGAGCAGTGTTGAAACCGTTGGCGCACCTATAAACTCTCCGCAAGACGAAGAGTTTATCACTCTTCCCGCTTCCGGCGATGTGCTGTATTTTTCATCACGTCGTTCCGATATTCCCGGCGCACAGGGCAATCTTGATGTTTATATGGCATTTGTGCCGTCTTTCTTCAAAGCAACAATTCTAACAGGCGTTGTGCTTGACGAATGTACCAATGCAAATATTCCGGCCGCGATTGAAGTACTTAACCCGATAACGCGCAAAATCTTCCGCGATACGCTTAACGGTTTAAGCAAAACCGGCTTTGAATTGGTTATCAGCAATACCGATTTCGGCCCTCCGAAAGATTCGGTTAAATCGTTCGATATGCAAGTTACGGCATTCAGCTCGACCTACGGCAAAATCGTAAAAACGGTAACAATTACCAAACCGTCGAAAACTAAAAACGAGGCAGAGTCGAAAAAATCCATAGAAGTATCGGTAGAACTTAAGCTTGGTAAGCGTCCCGAACTTGCCGCCGAAATGGAGTATGCTCCTTATATCGTTCGGCAGTCAAAAAAAGATCCTTCTATTGTCGGCTGGAAAGGTCTGCTAATGGAAGAACAAGCAAAAATAGAACTTTATCCGTTACTTAACTACGTATTCTTCGACGAAGGTTCAGCCGAAATCCCCAAACGCTATACAATGTTCAAATCAAGCTCGCAAACAGCCGCTTTTCACGACGAGCGCATTCCGGGGCAAACTTTGGACAAATACTATAACGTGCTGAATATCTACGGCTATCGGATGAAAAAATATCCGAATATCAAATGTACGATTACCGGTTGCAACGACAATGTTACACCGTCGGAAAAGTCGCTTGAACTGTCAAAACAACGTGCACAGATAGTCTATGACTATTTGACAAATATATGGGGTATCGAGGCATCGCGCCTGAAAATGGATGCACGTGCTTTGCCGAAAACTCCTTCTACCACAGGCGATACCGCTAAAATCTCCAAGCAGTATAGTATGGTTGAAAATCGCCGCACAGAACTGACTTTTGATGGAGATCCCGAAGAGGTTTGGCAGGTTATGCGCCCGATTTACGATAATGACCCGAAAATGGTGCCCACGCCCGAAAAAATGACGTGGACAATGAAAAACGGCATCGAAGAATTGCTTGTAGCCAAACGCCGTATAGAAGTTTCGCGCAACGATAAAGAATGGAACACTCTGACCAACGTGGGAGTTACGAGCCCGACTGCGGATTGGAATTGGCATAATAAAGCCGATGATGAACTTAGTGAATCTGTTCTGGACGAAGCACCGTTCAAAGCACGGCTTGTTGTTACAAGTAAGAACGGCACGGAATGTGCCTCCGACCCCGTTAATATAAAAGTTAAAGTGGTTAAGAAAAAAGGTTTGAAGATAGACACCGAAGGCGAAATGACAAAAGAAAAATACAATCTTATTCTGTTTCCTTTCGACAGCTACGCAGCCGGAGCTTTTAACGAGCGCATACTGAAAGAATATGTATATCCTCGTTGCAAACCTTTGTCCGAAATTACAATTGAAGGTCATACAGACGTTGTCGGTATGTTTAACTACAATCAAAAACTTTCGTTAAATCGCTCGAAAACGGTTGAAATAGGCGTTAAGAATGCAACGAAAGGTCAGTTTAAGGTATTGGATGTAGTAGGTAAAGGCGAAGAAGAGCCGCTGTTCGACAATGAATTGCCGGAAGGCCGCCTATACAATCGCACGGTTCAAGTACGAATTTCCAGCCCTATTTCTGAAGACGAGTTCTAACTTTTAATTAAATTGAAAAAGGGCGCATCGTTTCGTTTCGATGCGCCTTTTTCTTTGTGCGTTTTGCAAATCGTAAAGATTCAGGCATAGCTTATCACAAGCGATTATCGTTTTGCTGCGTTTATTTTAGAATATTTTCCAATCATACGCACGATGGCCGGAAAGCAAGATTTATTTATTGTAAAAATAGTTAAGAGTTCGTTTTTTCATTGGATTACGCTGGCTCTTATTATTATAGCCTGCATAATTATAGGAATTGAAACGAACCACGAGTTCTATTCGGAGAATTATTGGTGGCTGCATTTATTAGATAGAATAGTTATTTCTCTGTTTGCCGCAGAATTGGTGCTTCGTTATATTGCCGATGTAAAAACCACCTCGCAAAAGGGACTTAAAAAATATCTTGTATTCTTTACCGACGGCTGGCACGTAATCGATACAGTTGTAGTTCTCGTGTGTTTATTACCGGCTCATATTGAATACTTTGCCGTACTCCGCACATTGCGCATATTGCGCGTATTCTTGCTTATAGATGAATTGCCCCGCCTGAAACTATTGGTAAATGCACTTATTAAAAGCGTTCCTTCCATGGGATACGTGATGCTGTTGCTAATGCTGCATTTCTTTGCATATTCGGTAATTGCAACAGATTTGTTCGGCGATGAAAACGTAGAATTATTCGGCAGTATCGGCACGTCTTTCGTAACTTTGTTTATTGTGGTAACAGGCGACGATTGGGGCAATATCATGAAAAATGTGATTCACAACAGCTCTTCGCTGCCGCCGATGATAATTACATTGTATTTTATTTCTTTTATGGTCATAGGTGCAATGATATTTTTGAATTTATTCATCGGTGTTATTACCAATGAAATATCGGAAATTAAAACGGAAGACGAAAGGAACAGAATAAAAAGAAAATCATTGAGTGGCGAGACAAACGAATCTATTGATGATGTTATAGCGTCATTAGAAAGTCAAATGTTGCAAATTTCAGCAACCGTAGCGCAATTAAAATCGGCAAGAGAAAAAAACAATGTCGCGTGAATCTAATGTTTGCCGACCACATTCGGAAATAATTAATCGTATTTCTATGCTTGTTGCTATGCCGGTAACGGACTTCGGAAACGCCGGCGAAAATATATCGCCCGACGTAGAAATTCCCCAAAGTTGGGTACGTATTCCGAACGGCGGCATGCGAGTCCATTCAATTCCTTTGCGGCTGTCGGGCTATTTATGGCAACCGTTTGCGGAAGTGGCACTCGGCATACGTTTCGGCGATTTAGTTCGCGAACAGCCGCACAAAAGGCTTGTATATCGCGGTTGCGCTCCGCAGACTGCCAATTTCCTTGCTACACTTGGTTTCGAGCAACTTTGTAGCGGTATGGAGGCAATAGTTGCTCTTGCAGACGCAACTTGGGAACGTCCTACGATTCGCGCTCTTGCACGGCGCGGCAGCAGATTTGGCCAAGCGGAAGAGTTCTCGGGCAATATAAACGATGCAGCTATAAAAACTGCCGCCTTGTTCGAACATTCGCGCTATGCAGAACGCCCTAAACTTCGCTATTTATTCCGCCTGACTCCCGACCCGACTACGCGCTGCTTCTATTTTCGGGATAATTCCGGCGAATGGCTGGCAGCCATTACTCTGTCGGTAAAAAATCCGCGACATATAGCCACAGAGTTGCTGTTGCGCCATGCGGACGCGCCGGTGGGAGTTATGGAGGCTCTTGTGAGTGCGACGGCGCGAATATTAGCCGATGAAGGCTTTGATTATTGGAATTTAGGCGAAGTTCCTTTTTATGGTGCAACCGCACCTACGCACCGCTTCGCTTCGCTATACGCAATGACAGGACGTTGCATAAAATTCGCCTATAATTATAGCGGGCTTTATGCTTTCAAAGATAAATTTCGTCCTCATTGGCGGCCGGTCTATCTATGCGCACGGCCGCGCATTACTTTGGTATTGTTAGCGGATTTGATGTTCACTTCCGGATTTATGCGATTGGTCGGGAAAGTTGCCGCCGATTTGCCGCGGCAATTATTATCAAACTTTGAAATACAAAAAACGGGGCGATAACAATATCCATGCAAGTTATTCGGAAAATTGCCTTTCCATAGCTCATTTGCTTAATTTTGCATATTCGCAAGTAAATATATATCGCTCTTTAAGCAAATGAATGAATCCGATGCCAAATTGAAACTTCTCTTGGAAATGCGCGCACAATTCCGTCGCGATAACCCGTCGCTCAATTTGCGGGACGATGCCGCCGCACTTGCCCGCATAAAACAATTGGAGGACGAAGCCGTAGAGCGTGAAGCCGCAAAGTTGCGAATAGAGGAAATCGAGAAAACGGCAAAAGAGCGACCTGCCGCCATGAAATACCTTTTAACGAAGAAATATAATATCGGAACAAAGTGAAAAGCCTCGTAAGTACGATTATAGACTATAAAAAATATCCTTCGCCGCGTATGAGGCATCATACGTCGCCCAATTTATACATGCCGGTAAATACAGCGGCCTTTACGCCCGAATATTACCCGCCTGCACCGGAAGTACTTGATTGGAGCGTAATTTTTGCTGACGGAAAGCCGCCGTCCATACTCGATATCGGTTGCGGGCGCGGTGCATTCCTCTTAGAATATGCCGCAAACAATCCGGCCGACAATATACTCGGAATCGAAGTGCGAAAGCATGCCGCAGATTGGATAAACACCGTTGTTTCAGGTGAAAATATCGAAAATGCAACCGCATTATGGTATAGCGTAATCAATGGGTTGCCGTTTATCCGATCGCAAAGCATAAATTCTGTTTTCTATTTTTTCCCCGACCCGTGGATTAAAAAAAAACATCATAAGAGGCGAGCATTTACACAGAATTTTCTGCGTGAAATTTATCGGGTTCTAAAGCCCGGCGGCTTGCTGTATTTAATGACGGACGTGCGCGAAGTAGACGAATATCAAAAAGAAACGATAGCGGAATTCGGCGGATTCTCGATGGAAAATGTAATTTCGTGGAATTTGCCTGCAACAGACCAGGAACGCTTCTGCTTGCGCAAGAATATCCCGTTTGTACGTACTTTATGCCGAAAGAACGACGATAACTGAAAAATACGGCAAACGGTTCCGACATTACGCATATCCGTTCAACGTTTTTACAAGTCTGTTACATTAGGGCGGAATGTAGAAAAAAAACGATGTTTTTGGGCTTTTTGTACGATTTTTACGCCAAAGAATTGGTAGGTTCGGTTGCGTTTTGTAATTTTGCGCTTTCTAACATTGTCTATGTTCAATTTTTTCAAGACCTTGCAATGACAAAAGCGGATATTGTAAATCAAATAGCTGAAACGACAGGATTAACCAAAGTCGAAACCAAAGCAGTAGTTGAAGGCGTTTTTACTTCTATTATGGACGCACTCGCAACCGGCAAACGCATCGAATTGCGCGGATTCGGAGTTTTCAGCGTAAAAGGGCGCAAAGCGCGTCTTGCACGCAACCCGCGCACAGGCAACCCCGTGCCGTTAGACGACCGTCATGTGCCTATCTTCAAGGCATCGCCCGAATTTCAGGAGCGCGTTAACGAAGAAATTAAAAAAACAAACGGCTGATGCTTGTGTTTTGTCGAAATATGCCTCTGTTCCTTAATAATTTTCAACAGAGTGCTGCCTTGTGAAACAAGAATTATCAATAGATGATTCGGAGCATTCGCCCCGAAATAATCCGCAGAATGAATTAAACGGCCGACACCCTAAAGCGTTGGCCGTTATTCTTGCCGTTGCAGGTGTGTTCGTTCTGGCGGCTATATCATTCGGCATAGTGCGATACTTCATAGAAGCATCGCGTCCGAAAACGGAGCAGTTACCTACACTTGCCGACCAAGCCGAAGCAAGCGGTAATACGATGCTGGCTATTTCGCTTAGGAAGCAGTATTGCGATAAATTTCCGAATGATATTAAGTCGCGGGTGCTATTATCAACGGCTTTCGCCCGCAATGGGCAATTCGATTCGGCTAAAACAGAACTTGGCAAAATCGGCAAAAAACGTGAGGCAGGCTCGCTGTTATTGGCAGAAGCGAATACTTTCTATGACAAGTCGGATTTTTCAGCCGCGTCGTTTCTTTATCATCGCTATCTCAATGATTTCGATTCGTCCAATGTATCGGTGAGAATTGATTTAGGTTACGCGCTTTTTCAAAGCGGCAGACGCAAAGAAGGCAAAATAATGACGCAAAGCGTTCTTAAATTTGCCACCGAACAGCCGCTTGCGCTATTTAATCTGGGCGTTATGGCGGCAGAAGAAAACGATTTTATCGAGTCGCGGGCAATGTTCGAGCGTTGCGCCGAGGCTGCCGACAATCAATATCCCGAAATAGCGTCAAAAGCACGCAGTATTTTGAAACGACTTGAAGCACTTAAATAATTAACTATTCCCGAAACTATTTATCCAAAGGTGTACTATGCCATGCGGAAAAAAGCGTAAACGCCATAAAATGGCCACACATAAGCGTAAAAAAAGATTGCGCAGAAATCGTCATAAAAAGAAAAACAAATAGTTTTGAAATGCGGCTCTCCCTACGGAACAGCCGCATTTTTTTATAGGTTATACTAAATTTTTAATGGAGTAAATTTACAGGGAGAAAGTTGGAAATGGAATTTATAGATTTTCTACGTGAGATGTTAGGCATTACCGAAGATTTTGCCATTACTCGAATAGATAAAGAT
>JADZAA010000052.1 GCA_020852855.1 Bacteroidota bacterium | reverse complement strand
CGTATGTGTAGAAATTATCGCGTTACTATAAGTTTTGCAGTGTTTCGCCGGCCGGAGCTATCCGTAGTTTCTATGAAGTAAATACCCTGCGGCCAGTCTGAAACGGAAACAGCACCGCCCGCTCCCGAGTACATAACTCGCCCGAAAACATCGCGAGCAGTAACGGTGGAATTATCGGGTGCGGAAACATTGAAATAATCGGAAACGGGATTGGGGAAGACGGATAAATCTGTAAATGATGCAACCCTTGTATCTTCGGCCGAAAGAATAATCGGTATGCCTCTTAATCCATTAGGATTAAAAATAACTCCGCCGCGGTCGCCATACGTTCCCATAGCTATCCAGATATTATCATTACCATCGGCTACAAGTCTTGTAATGGCTTCGGGTAGCGGTGAATTAGAAGAATTATATTCCGTTCGGTCGGTGCCGTTGCACTGAAAAAGCCTACTACCGAAAGCAATCCAAATATTATTTTGACCATCTATTTCTACTGCGGAGATACCGCGTATATTGGGGAAATCAACGGCCGACCAAGACGTGCCGTCGAAAACTGATGCGCTAATAGAACTATCGCCGTGCAAACACCAAATTTTGCCTCGTCGGTCGCAAAATATAGCTTTGACGGTGGAATTATTATTGCCTAATATAGACGTTGGAAATACTTCGGCATCACCATCGCGCCACCGTGCAACTCCTGCATTAGTATGGTAGCCTATCGAGGTCCAAATATAACCTGCGGAATCGAAGCAAAATTTCGGAATTTCAGTGAAAGTTTCATAAGTATCATTTAATTGATATAGTTTTTGCCATTCGCCACCGGAAAAACGATAGATAGACATAATGCTGTCGCTATTTATCGTTTTAATTATTGGCGTATCGGCATTGTCAAGCATAATATCTACTGCTCGCCCGTTAAAGCCCGAAAACTTTGACCAAATTGTTTTCAAATTATTTTTGAAACGATATACGTCGCCATAATTGACAGCCCACAGAGCACCCTGTTTATCGAGTTTATATCGCGTCTGCCCATGCGAATCTTCGAAGCCGTCGGATATTATTTGCGTAGTCCATTCTCCATTTTGAAAAGAATTAAGCCGAATGTTTGAGCCGTCTCTTGCGTCAATGCCGACAACCGCACCATTAAGACCACGAATAATTCTATTGCCCCATTTATCGAAATCATCGGCAACTTTCCATTTCCAAACGGAATTGCTTGTTATATGCATAATGCAGCGAGCGTTACTTCTAATCGTGCCGTTCGCACCGGTAATAGTGAGGATATAAGTACCTGTGTCGGTTGTAGACATTGGTTTTTGGACGATTGTAATCGTATTATTGTAAGGATAATTTATCGTCCCAAGTTCGATAAGTTCAGAATTGTGGCCATCAGGATATTGTATTTTCAGCGTGAAAAATACTGTCGCATCAAAACCACCGTCCGGTTGCGCTACCACAGTAAACTTTACACTGTCGCCCACTGATATTGTAGTTTCGGAAGGCGTAGCAAATACCGTAAAAGATTGTGCATACACGTTAGACGCAAAAACTAAGGTGTATGCAAAAAATACCGCGACAAACAAATAAACTCTTTTCATGGTTTTCTCCGATGTTATTTGATGATGATAAACTTTTTAGAAGCAAGAATTTTGCCGTTGATGCTAATTGAATACGCAAAAACGCCAGTATAAAGATCATTAGCCGAAACGGATATTTGAGACGGAACACCCTTTGTCAGAGTATAGCGTTGCAAAATAGAATATTGGTTAGCGGGAGTAATAAGTAATTCTGCATCTCCATGTATATATTTCGGAATGTAATAGGTAATAATTGTAGTTTCGGCAAAAGGATTAGGATTATTTTGATCAAGAATTATGTCAGACAATTCGTTGGCAGGAATTTGATTCTGTATTTCTAAACGGGCAAGCCTTCCTTCGTGATTCTCGATAATCTGACGAAGGGAATCGTTTGTATTTACTATATCTTCAATATTTTTTTCCAATTTTTTGACTTTTTCCTCTAAGGCGTTGTATCCGGCAATGAACATTGAATCCAATTCTTTAATCGAATTGATGATTGTATATGTCATAGCACTTGGATTGAAAACAAGTAAAGGAGTAGACTCGGTTATAAATTCAGCTGGCTCAACAACCCACTTTTTTTTTGGCTGAAGTATTATAGTATCTTTATAAGGATAGTGTCCGCTAACATCAATTGTCATGGTGTCTGCAATTTTCTTGACAATTCTTTCTATAGTATCAATTTGATACTTTCGTTCGGCTTTTGTGCGGATTATGCGACGTAATGTATCTTCTCGAACGGTATATGGTAGAATACTTTGAATGTCTTGTGCAAGTACTCCAATACATTCTTTATCTTCTTTAATGCCAAGTTTTTCATTGTACTTAAATCGTACCGGATTAATACGTTTAAGTAAATTTAAACCATCGGTGTATGGTCTGACATCTTTTTTATATCGGGCATCGGAAGGAATATCCCATGATGCAGTACCGCCGGAGCCAAGTTTTACAGCATCACCCCAAACTTGAAGCAAACTTCCTTTTCCAGAACGATCACCGTCTATATAGGCAGGTGCAAGCGGTATACCAGTACCTCCAATTATAACGGAATGTTCTATTATGCCCCCAATAGGGTTACCGGTGTTGCCAACTGACGGAATATTGATATCTCCTTCCCATCCAAAGCAGACGGATCCATTAACGCCTAAACTACATTGTGGGGATGCTGTACCTATGCCGACTTTCTTTTCTACTACTAGCTGAGTGTTAGCATCATTAGGAGTATTTTCTCCATCCCAACCGATTACGACTGAACCATTTACTCCGAGAGTTGCAGCTGGATTTGTTGTTCCAATTCCTACCTTACCGAATGAACTGCTACTACCATCGCCGCCACTAACGAATAGAGTAGATTTATCACTGTTAAATCCTAACATTAGTGAATTCGGTATACTATTAGTTAAACGTTTACTAAAATCAATACCGGTACCAATTATCATAGAACTTTTTCCTATGGCATTTAAGAAAGCACCGATACCTACGTTATGTTGCTTATCAAAAGTACTTAAACTTGCTGTGTCCCCTGTTCGCACATATTCGCCTATAGAGTAACACATAGAATTAAATACTTCTGATCCGTGACCAAAAGCTGCACTTGCTAGCCCACGAACATGATTTCTCCAGCCCGTTACAAAGGCATCGTTACCAGTAATGGTATCTTGATGGCCAAGTGCAAACGAGCAATGTCCAAGCCCTTGATCTAGAGCATCACCGTTTATATAAGTATAGCGTCCAAATGCTCCCGACGATCCACCGCGTGCAAATGTATTAAGCCCCATCGCAACAGAATAGTATCCTATATTTGCATTGTTCCAATAGTCTGTTGCATCAGGTGTTTCTGTTTCATCTGTTGTAAGCCTTCCTGCCCTAAACGCGGCTTTATCGGGTATCCACATCAGGCGCGTGCCGGCACCGCTTGTCGGCGTTGCGCCCGATTCGCCGTCGAACAGCACAGAGCCGTCTGTTACCTGAAACCGCGCTTTCGGGTTCTCTTGATTGACTCCCACATTGCCATTGCCTAAAAAAGACATACGTGAAATTGGAATTTCCTCACCGATAGGGTTCCCGTATTTTGTTGTATTTAAGGAATTTACACCGCTACGTATATGAAATGAACCCGGCGATTCGTTCCATGCCTCAAGCCACCATGCGCGTGCCGGAATTTGTTCGCAACTTAGTGGAATAGGCGGGTTGTCATCGCTTTGATATATGCCCGTAGGAGTGTAAAATCTTATAGATGGGCGTATCGTAT